>JBPCOQ010000078.1:0-13488 GCA_051000095.1 Bryobacteraceae bacterium
ATAGCTTCGTCGATAGGCTTTCGAGATTCAGTTTCCTTCCTCCCGACTATCCAAGCTACAGGGCTCCTGACTTTTGCCCTGGTGGGACTGCCTCCCACTGAATACGCCAGCCTTCGCTGGACACACCATCATGCCGGTTTAATCCCGGCGCTATCCAGGTTGCTAACCTGGTTGGCAACCTGCCCCACTTGAAAATGTAGAAACTCCACGCACAGACAAGAATGCCTGTGCCACTCGAGGCGGTGTGTTTTCGCAGTGCTAGGGCTGTATCGCTACACCGGGCTTTTCGAGATATGGGATCCCGCGCTCCATCCAATCCGGCTTGGGCGCGCCCTTCAGGTAATAATCGAAATATTGTTGCAGGCGAACCGTATAATCCTTCTGATTGGGACGCCTCCGCAGACCATGCGGCTCTCCGTTATAAGTGAACAGGTACACTTCCTTGCCTAAGCGGCGGAGCGCGAGATAGTATTCGATACCCTGATACCACGGCACCGCGTCGTCGGCGTCGTTGTGAATCATCATCAGCGGGGTCTTGACGCGGTCGGCCATAAATACCGGTGAATTTTCGATGTAGCGCATGGGGTATTCCCACAGAGTGCCGCCAATACGGCTCTGCGTTTTTTCGTACTGGAACTGCCTCGGTATGCCGGGACCCCAGCGAATTCCGTCGTAGGCGCTGGTCATGTTGGCAACGGGAGCCCCGGCGGCCACCGCGCGAAAGCGGTTGGTCTGGGTAATCATGTAGGCGATCTGGTAGCCGCCCCAACTGTGCCCCTGGATGCCGATGGCATTCTCGTCGACGAAACCGCGATCGACCACGGACTGGACCGCCGGTAACACACAATTCAACGCGCTCTGGCCGGGAAAGCCGATCTTATAGGCGATATCCGGTTCGAGCACCAGATAGCCATTGCTGACGTAATAAGTCACATTGATGGTGTGACCGGGGCGGGGCTCGATAAAGGCATTCAGACCCTGAGAAAGGCGCTCATAGATATAAACCAGCAGCGGATATTTCTTCTTTGGATCGAAGTTCTCTGGCTTATACAAAGTGCCGCTCAAGGGAAGCCCGTCCACATTCGTGAAATGGATCAGCTCGGCCGTGCCCCACAGGAAATTCGATTTCTGCGGGTCCGCATCGCTCACTTTGCGCAGCTCCTTAAAGCTGGAATCCGTGATTTGCAGGTCGGGAACCTCGTTGAAACTGGATTCCGTCAGCGCCAGGACGTCGGCGTCTTTGGCCTTAATTGGCATCGAATAGTTCTTGGCCGACATCCTGAGCTTTTGGGGCGGCGTGGTTTCATCCACCATCGCGCGGAAGAAGCCGGAGTCGTGGGTCTCGCTATTCTCGGCACGCAAGAGGAGCGGTTTGGCCGAATCGATTCCTGAACGATCGGGAGCTTCGCCGCCCTGCCTGCCAGCGGGCTGCGCCACCGGCTCGGCATCCAGGCGAGCGTACCGGAACATGAGCTGCTGTTTCCGCCCCAGTCCCAGGGTCATGTTCCTGGCGAGGCTTCCATCGGGCTTCACCTGCCAGATGTCGTAGTGATCGTACAGAAGAACATACTTGCCGTCCTTGGTCCAACCGGCCGTTCCGTAGGAATTGGGACTGCCGGGCGAATCGTGCTCTTCGGTCCAGAACTTCACACCCAGGTTGGAGGTCAGGTTGGTGGTCTTGCCCTCAGGCACCGATAACGTGATCCAGTCTTTACCATTGAAGAACAGCGCGTACTTTCCGCCCGGCGACCAGGTCACGCGGCCCAGGTGTTTGCGGGCCAGCAGTTTGCGCGAGCCCGTCACACTATCGACCAGGTATGAATCCAAATACCGCTCGTCATATTCCACCATGCGGCGATACTCGCGGTCGTCTCCACCAAGCGAGTAACGGCCGTCCTGATTGGGAGTAACTTCCGACATGGATTTGTCCGCTAGCTGGACCAGCTTTTTTTCAGGGAGATTGTAGACCGCGCGGAAGGATCGGGTTCGGTCCGCGCGAGCCCGCACCTTTTGCATCGGTTGAATATAGTCGTCTTTCCAATGCCAGAGATCGACCGAAACGCGATCTTCAGCCGGCGTGGAATCGGGATCCTTCGCGGCCGCCGGCTTGGGAATGCATCCGAAGAACACTCGTTGGCCATCCTTTGAGAAGGTGATCGGGCTGGTGTCGCTGACGAGCAAATCCGGCTGGAATCCCGGGGTCTCGGTCGAGACCAATTCGACAGCGGCCGGGTTGGCCTGATTCCAGAGGTACAGCTTAAACCGGGGCTGCTTCGCGGCGGCATCGTCGCGGTCGCTCAAGAATGCCAGTTCATCCTGCTTGGCACCCTGGTCGCCATCATGGAAAGCGAGCTTGGTGTACTTTCCCTTGCCGCTCAGCAGGGCGGCGGGAGCCGCGCTGTCACCCGGATTGGCAGTATAGACGCCGTTCGCATCCTCGTTCTGCGAGGCCACCGCATAGGCAAGCCGCGCGCCGTCTTTCGAAAGCGAGTACTCGATGACATCGTGATAAACACGCTCGTCTTTGGACCCCAGATTTCGCACGACGAGATCGCTGCCGTACTCTTTCTTCCTGGCTGGAGGCCTGCCCGCTGGATCGGGCCTGGCGTCCGGGGCGGGGGTGGCCGAAGCGGCGGGGGCTCTTTCCGGCTCGCGCAAATAGACAATGAACCCGTCGCGTTTGGAAGGTACCTGGAAACTCTTGACGGCAGGCACGCGCGTGGGCGTTCCCGAAGTTAAGTCCAGGATGACGAGACCGTTCTTCGGCATGTCCTCGGGCTTTCTCTTTTCGCGCTTCGCCTTTGCCACGCCGGCATGGGGAGAAAACGTGGAAAACGCAACGGTTTTGCTATCCCGGGAGAAGACCAGCGTAATGCCCCGCGTGGGCGGCGGCCCTTCCGGGAAGGGGTCGGCGAAATTGGCGGGAGGCGGTGGAGGCAGTTCCCCGATCGGCTCGCGCCATTCTTTGCCGGTGATCAGGTTGCGAACAATGAGTTCACCGTCGCCTTCCTGCGGGAAAAGCGCATAGGCGAGAAAATGGCCGTCGTTCGAAAGATGCTGGTTCTGAATGTGGCGCCAACTGTCGTAGTCTTTATGGGTAAGCGGGCGTTTCTCGGCGAGCAGGCAAACGGCGGCAAGCGCGAAGAGCAGGGGAATGCGTAGCTTCATGGGCCTCTTATTTAGCTGTAATGTGGCACAGGCATTCTTGCCTGTGTTCCGAAGCATCCAGGTTACGCCATGGACAGGATGGTATCAAGCTGTTTCGACACATCCTTTAACTGGTCCGGCTGCTTTGAGTCATAGCCGATTTCAGGGGACAAGGGACCGTTGTAGCCGGTCTTTACGAGCGCGGCCATTACGGCCTTCCAGTTCACGTCGCCTTCCAGCAGCCCGGCGAAGTGTCCTTGCTCGTCTCGATTCGACAGCTTGTAGTCCTTAATGTGGATGCGCTTGATGCGTGAGCCAAGCGTGAGTATCCAGTCTTCGGGATAGCCGAACTGCATTACGTTGCCGGTATCGAAGTGACTTTGGAACCATGGGCTTTGGAACTGGTCGATAAATGTACGCATCTCGAGAGGGCTCAGCAGGAATTTGTTCCAGACGTTTTCAGGATTCAGGAAGACCTGGGCCCGTTCCGCGTCTGGTACCAGCTTGCGCAGCTCCGCTGTGAAGCGCTCCCAAGTAAGCTGGTAGCTGCATTGGAACTTTGCGCCGTTGCCAACGCGGCCAGGGTAAAGCAACAGCGCGCCACAGTTCATCTCTTTGGCAATCCGGATCGCTGTCCGGATGGCTTCCGCGCCGCGGGCTCGTGCGGCCGGATCGTCGCTATTCAAGGGATTGGCCGAGAGAGGCTGTGAGGCCCATATGGTGGCGATGGTGATTCCGGCCTTGTGGGCCGCGTCGCCAAAACGTCGGGCGTCGTCGTGCGAGATGTCGAGCGGGAAGTCATTTCCAATCGCCACTTCCACAGCGTCGAACCCCGCGGATTTGGCTTGAGCGAAAGCTTCGGGGCGAGTCTGATCTTTGGGGAAGATCACGGAGCAGATCCCTTTGACAAAACGGGGGGTGGGGGCTGGCGTGGCGGGCGATGCGGCAGCGGCGGAAGCAGCCACGAGAAGGTCTCGGCGTGTCATGGTCTTGAAGCTAGTATAAAGTCTGTTAGCCCAGACTCGATCTTGCAATTGCGGTTGTCCGGCGAATTTTGCAACTGTCCGATTAATCGGAAGTGATTCCGGGGATTACGCAGTATAGGCGCTCAACTTATTCGATATCCGCCGGATCATTGAAAAGCACCGTCAGTTTGATTGCCCCGTGTTTGACTTGGGGAAAGCCCACGGCCAGCTTATCTCCGGGATCTAAGGTCGACGCAGTATCGTCCGGCGGAAATAGCACCAGCGAACGCAGGAACTCCAGGAGTTCGATGCGATCCGTATCGGATAAGGCGGCAAAACCGTCGCGGACGGATTGCGCTTCGCCTCCATGCCGGAGAATCACCTCCGTCAAGTTTGCGCTTCTGCCATCGTGCCCATACGGAGCCGTGCTTCCAACCCCCCACAAAGCGGTTGTCAGGAATTGCTTCTGATAGGTTCCGTCGTAGTTCCGCTCCCAGAAATTCGGCCCTAAGTCATGCCGCTTGAAATCCGCTAATATGTTTTTCACCAGGAACGGTTCCATTTTCGGCACCTTGCGGGTAGGGAGGCCGTCATGATCGTCGATCGTGTTGATCAACGGCGTAGCGGTCGCGAATAGGCGATTGAAGTTGCCACGATCCGGGTCGTACACAGTTTCGAGATCGGCAACGCGCCTGTCCCGGTCGATTTGTAAATTAGAAATATGGCACGAGGTGCAACCAATCCGGTCGAATGTTTGACGCCCCCGCATGACGGCGGGCGTCTGTTCGTAAAGCCCGGGCTTGAAGTAGTTCAACAAATAGAATTCAATGTAATCGACCACCGCGGTTGCTATCTGATTACGGGGGGACTGCCCGGTTTGCACTTTTGTCGGGTCTGCATCGGGAGGCGGCTCGATCGAATCGGCTCCACCATCCAGGACCATGCCGGCGGGAGTGATGGCGCGCGATTTGTCTTTGAACGCGGCCGTGATCTCCGGATCGAAAGATTGGAAGCCCATCTCGTTATTCATCGCGCCCGCGATGAATTCGCGAATGGACATCGTTCCACCGTGCGCAAACAAAGGCCGAACGCGCAAATCCGGATCGACTCCTTCGATTTTCGAGGTATCGACCGTGCCATCCGGATTCGCCGTGATGGTTCCGTACTGAATGCCTTTGGCGATCAGAGGCCGCATTACCGGCTGACCGGATGCAACGGCCTCCGCTATCGCTTGTGAGCGGCGATCGCGTAGCTCCGCCGTAATTTCATCGGCAAGCATTTCTTTCAAGCCGAGTCCAAAAAGGTGAGGAGCATCGCGGCTATCGGGCCTGGTGACTACGTCTCCACCGAAACCGGCGGATCCGCGCGGCCGGCCGTGGCAAGTGGAGCAGCTATCGGCGAGGCCGGCGCCGATGGCCAGATTATGTTCGATCATGCCGGAGCCATCTCGCGCGTAAAAAGTGTTTTCAGCGCCGTCCAGGTGCTGAAACTTCCGTTGAAACAACTGCCGTCCGCGGCGGATCGCCCGGAATGGATCGCGTTGAATTATGAACGAAGAGGAGTTGGGTGTATTCCAATCGCCGCGACCCGCGCCAATCTCTTGATCCAACGACTTGGCAATTCCTTCATTGATCGCATTGGGAGCTTTCGTTCGATCGATCAGTTGGGCATTACTCGGCACTGTGGCGAACACGCAGAAGAAGACGATGATGGCGTTTCTCATTTGGAATCTCCGTTAAACCGTAAGTTACCTGGGGCGTCGTTTCGTTTCAGAAGGCGAACGTTGTATCCGAAACTGCCTCTATTTGGTTAAGCGAGAATAGCGGGCAAAATTCGCAAGAAAATCTGATCGGCAGAATTTGCCCAGACGGGAAACAGAGTTTGGTTGCCCGGCAGCCGGGCAAAGACAGGATTGAAAAACATCAGGGTCTTCGTCTAAGTGCAACACAGGCAAGAATGCCCAATGTCACTTACTTTCTGCATCGCCGGAAGTCATTGATTCTGATCGAAGAGGCGTTTAGTCGCACCCTCTGAAAGGCAGAGTGGAATAGGCGGTTTCGCCTGTTCTCCAAAAAACACGGGCAGGCGAAACCGCCTGCTCCACTCTGGAAATTCGCAAGTTGCTGAAAATAAGTCGGATCTCACAAAGTAAGTGGCATTGGGCAAGAATGCCTGTGCCACTTGCGTTGGGTTAGGACAGGAGTGCGGCTTCGAGCTGCCGGCGCACGAAAGCGTTTCGGGGAAGCTTCCGATCCCAATGGCGCCATAGTTCCACGCGAACGGCGGCCATGTCTTTGCCGCGGCCGGATTCGCCGTTGCGGTAATGTAATATCGCAAGCGCTTGGTAGATGCCCGATATTTTCATGGCGTCGCGCAGATCGTTGTGCGGGTCTGGCTTCGATGCCATGATCTTGTCGAGGAGTTCGCCATAAACTTCCGCGGCGTGCCTGGGCTGGTCCGTCTCGGCAAGGTAATCGCCAAATGCGCGAAGAGTCGTGTCGACCTCTTCGCCCGGAGTAACCGAAGCGGCGGGATAGTCTTTCGTGCGGGCCAGCAGACGGAAGGCGGCATCGATCCGCTGTTTGGCTTCGCCGGTTCGGTTCAGGGCGCGCAGAGCATACGACGAACCAGCCAGCAATTTGGCTTCTTCCCGGCGCGCCTTTGCGCTATTGCCGATCTCGCCAAGCCGGAGCAGGGCACGATCATAGACTTAAAGGGCGTGCCGTGGATCGCGATGGCGCAGGATGGCGCCAAGCTCACGCCCCGCTGACGCTACCAGGATTCGGGTTGAAGCGTCATTCGGATCCTTTTTGGCCCCTTCCTCCACCAGATCGAACGCTTTCTGAAGGACCGGGACTGCTTCGTCCGGCCGGCCCAGGTTCACATCACCCTCTTCGCCCAGGATCATACCCTCGCGCCAGATCGCGGCGAAGATTGTCGACCGGCGTGACAGCTCGTTGGCGAATTCGGCCTTCGCCAAGGTGCTCTGCGCTTCCTTGATTGCGTTAGCGCGTCTTCCGGATCGCCCGAGATACGAAGCAGATCCGCCAAAATGTTGAATCCTCCGCCAACGTATCGTTGAGCGGATGGCGCCGTCCGCGAGATCTCAATGGCACGGCGCGCGTTCCGACGGCATCCTCCACAGATGCATGTTTTTGTAACACAGGGCGATATTGCAGAAGATCTGCCCCGCGGTGTTCGTTTCAGATGGCGACGGCTTCCCCAGGCTGAGCAGCAATTCTATTCGGGTAGCTGTCTTGCGCGCCTGAGTAAGAGCTTCGCCGCGCCGGTGGTTTGTCTCGGCCAGGATCATACGCGCATGGGCAACTTCCGCCGTCGCGATTAGCGCTTTACGGTTGCGGGGAGAGGCGGCGAGAACGGGCTCGAGCAAGGCGTCCGCTTTGCGGAGGCTTTCGTCCGCCTGAGCGTACTGGCCTAGATTGGAGGTGGTCGGACACCCTGGGCAGTGGCGAGCAGAAAATAGGCAACCCCGATCTCAAGCGACAGCTCTTTGTCGGCGTGACCCTCGGCACGCAGCGCTTCCAGGTACTCCTGTGACATCGCTACGATCTCGCCTCGGGCCTTGGTGGTGCCGGGGAGGCCGCGCAACACTGTATCGAGCGCCAGCACTTTATTGGCGAGCTGCCGTACCTGCAGGAACCGGCGCTGGGCAACTGCCCGTTCCCGCTCGGCTATCAATAAACCTGCTGAAACACTGACCATCACAAGCGCTGCCGCGAGCGAGGGCACCCAATGGCGCCGCACAAACTTACGTGTTCGATACCCGAGGTGGCCGGAGCGCGCCTGCACTGGCCTCCATTCGAGAAAGGCACGGACGTCGTTGGCAAAGGCCTCCACCGAAGCGTACCTCTCATCCCGCTCATACCGCAGAGCCTTACGCAGCATGTAGTCGATGTCGGATGGAAGCCTCGGGTTCAGCCGGCTCGGCGCCGGGATGTCCCTTGCCCCGGGGGTCGCCTGGATGCCGTGCAATGTCCGCGGGTCGCGCTCGTGCGGCGATCGCCCCGTTATCAGCTTGTATAAAACGGCTCCGAGAGAGTAAACGTCGGTCGCGGTCGACTGATTGGAGCCGCGGAGTTGCTCGCCCTCGACGATCTCGCTAATGAAGACAAGCCGCTCGAACGGCTAATCGAAATGAGATATTTCGCGGGAATGACCGCGGAGGAAACGGCTGAGGCGCCCGGCCTGTCTGTCCACACCGGGCGCCACGATTTGCGATTCGCCCAGGCATGGTTGCGCCGGAAACTGAATCAGTAGATGACAGTGGGACATGCTTTAGGTTGTCCCCTGAGAGCTTCCAAAGCCGCTGCCTCTCCAACCAGGTGACAAACGCTTTCTGCATAATCGCTCTCGACTAAAGACGTTGGCCAATTTGGCGGTTTCCAACTGCCGTTTTTCGGGTGGATCACAGATGGGCTACGGACCCGGCTAAGCGCCTTCTGCGCACGCCACGGTCAAGCCGCGCCACAGCCAGATTACGGGTTCTGCGAACTGTATATAATATTAGCCTCATGATTCGGATTGTTGCGCTGCTGTTAGCCACCTGTGCCTGGGGTGCTGACCCAACGACAATCTTGCTGGTCCGTCACGCCGAGAAGAGCGCGGGAGAAGGCGATGTCACCATCACCGAACTGGGTACAAGGCGCGCTGAAGCGCTGGCGAGGATGCTTCAAGATGCCGGAGTCAAAGCGATATACACAAGCCATTTTAAGCGCACTCAGCAAACGGCGCGCCCACTCGCGACCGCTCTCCATTTAGAACCATCGGTCTTGGACGATGCTGCGGCGATTGCGGCGGATATTCGAATCCACCACGCGGGGCAGACCGTCCTGGTAGTGCACCACGCAAACACAGTGCCCCAGATAGCGGCTGCGTTCGGTGTCCAAGGAAGTGAGCCATTTCGCGACATGACGTACGATCGCTTATTTATCGTCATAACTCAGGCAGATGGAACGACGAAACTGATAGCGCTGCACTACGGACCTCAACCTGGGGACCGTTAGTTTTTTGTGGGATTATCCGATTGGCTGGTCCGCCAGTTCGCTGCGATAGCGGCTATAGGAAAAGTAAATGGTCAACCCAATTGCCAGCCAAATAAAAAATCGGATCCAAGTCAGCAACGGCAAGCCCATCATCAATACCAGGCAGCAGGCGACCGATAGCAGCGGCACCACCGGTACGAACGGGACCCGGAAGGATCGCTTGCGATCCGGCTGCTTTTTTCGGAGCACCAGCACCGCGAGCGAGACCAGAATGAACGCGAACAGTGTGCCGATGTTCGACAGCTCCGCCAAAGTGTCGATATCCCAGATGCCGGCGGGAATGCCGACCACGAATCCGGCAATCCAGGTGCTGAGGTACGGCGTGCGATAGGTCTTATGTACGGCTGAAAATATGCCTGGCAACAAGCGGTCGCGCGACATCGCAAACCAGATGCGCGCCTGGCCATACTGGTAGACCAGCAGCGACGAGATCATGCCCATGAGAGCGCCGGCCGTGACCACCAATCGCAGCCGGTTATAGCCGAGCGCCTTTAGCGCATCCGCAACCGGTGAATCGCTGGCCAGCTTGGTGTATGGCATGATGCCCGTCAGCACCAGGGAAACCGAGGCATAGAGGATCGTGCAGACGATCAGAGTGGCGATGATGCCGAACGGCAGATCGCGTTGAGGCCGCCCACACTCTTCGGCGGCCGTTGAGACCGAATCGAATCCGATATAGGTGAAGAAGACGATGGATGCGCCCGTCAAGATGCCTGAGAATCCGTGGGGCGCGAAGGGATGCCAGTTTTCCGTCTTGATGGCGCCGGCTGCGCCGAAGCAGAAGATCGCAATGGCGGCGATTTTAATCGCCACCATCGTCGTATTGGCCCTGGCGCTCTCGCGAACACCGCGTACCAGAATCCAGGTGACCAGCAGTGTGATCAGCAACGCCGGCACATTAAAGTAACCGGCCGGTCCGCCTGGAGCGGGTATCAGCGGATAGGCAATTTGCGCGGGCAGGTGAACGCCGAACAGGTTATCGCCCAGATCCTGTAAATATGCCGAAAAGCCTACGGCCACGGACATGTTTGACACGGCATACTCGAGGATCAGATCCCAACCGATGATCCACGCGAAGATCTCGCCGAGGACCGCGTATGAGTACGTGTACGCGCTCCCGGCGATGGGAATCATGGAGGCCAGCTCCGCATAGCAGAGCCCTGCAAAACAGCAGGCCAGCGCGACGAGCAGGAATGACAACGTGATCGCGGGACCAGCGCCGGGCCGGCCCAGCATAGATCCCGCGTGCGCGCCATTCGTGATCAGGTCCAGAATCGTCGCGTTGAAGACGGAGCTGATGGTCTGGACTTTCCCGGCTGCCGCGGTGCCCGTGAGCGTGAAAATCCCCGAACCGACCACCGCCCCGATCCCTAACGCCGTAAGGCTCCAAGGCCCCAGCGATTTGCGCAAGCGCTTGCCGGGATCCTCGGACGCAGCGATAAGGGCGTCAATGCTCTTAGTCCGGAGCAGTTGCGACACGGCACGTGCGTTCCGCATGCGCGTCGGAGGGCGCTAGCGCTTCCGCTGGCCTTTGGTGATCGTCCTGACCTTTTTCTTCATGGAACCGCGCGCTACTCCCGCGGCGCGTTTCGCTTTCGGAGCGGCTTTCTTGCGCGAGGCGCGCTTCAGCTTCTTGCGTTCTGGTGTGTCGGTGACCGTTTTAGTATTCATTCTTCCTTGATGCCTGCGAATTTTTCGATAATCTTTTTCAAGCCGTAGCCCGGGAAGCTCACGGTGAGTTTGGCGCCGTCCCCTTCGCCTTCGCGCCGCAGAACGGTTCCCCGCCCGTACTTGGGATGCTGGATTGTGGAACCTGCTCCAAAGGGCTTGTTCCGGGGCTTGTGAGTATGAGCAGGGTTTCCGGCGTGCACCGGCTGAGGGTGCGGTGCGGCGGATTGGGGCGGCAGGGGCATGACCGCATGCCGGGGCTGTACACCTCGTTCGTTGAAAAACTGTTGGATATTGTCAACCGAATCGTAGGTCTTACCGGTGTACAGATTCCGCTTCACAGTCTCGCGCACTTCGTGCTGTTCGGAAAAGAGATCCACTTCCGGCATTTCATCGTCACCGCGAAGGACCTTGCAAAGTTCCCTGGGAACTTCCTTCAGAAACCGCGATGGGGTGCAACGCTCGGATTCTCCGCCGCCGAACCGTCTCCGGTATTTGGCATGCGTAAGGTACAGGCTTTTTTCGGCGCGCGTCATCCCGACGTAGCAGAGCCGCCGCTCCTCTTCCATCCCGGAGACCGATTCGAGCGACCGCGTATGCGGGAACAGCCCCTCTTCCATCCCTGTAATAAAAACGATCGGAAACTCCAGGCCCTTGGCGTTGTGCATAGTCAAGAGCGATACCGCGGCATGCTCGTCCACGGAATCCGCATCGGCAACCAACGCGGCATGGTCCAGAAAGTCCGTGATACTTTCACCACGCTCAGCCGCTTCCGCCGCGGCATTCACAAGCTCGTTCAGGTTGCCGATCCGCGACTCCGACTCCGGCGTATTGTCGCCTTCGAGAGCGCGTTTATAGCCGGTGCGGTCCAAAATCGCGTTCAGCAACTCGTGGATCTTTGTATCGGCAACGGTTGCGGACAGCTCCTCAATCATGGAGCAAAAAGCGTGTAAAGACGCTCCCGCGCGCGCTCCAAATGCCCCCTGCTCGAGCATTTGTAGAATCGCATTCCACATTGACAAATTATGGTCGAGCGCGTACTGCTCGATCTGTTCAACTGTGGTTTTTCCAATGCCGCGCGCGGGCGTATTGATGACGCGGAGTAGCGCGATCGAGTCTTGTGGGCTACTCAAAACTTTCAAGTAGGACAGTACATCTTTCACTTCGGCCCGCTGATAAAAGCTGAACCCGCCGACTACGAGATACTTGCGGCCGTAGCGGCGCAAGGCCTCTTCGATCTGCCGCGACTGGAAATTGGTTCGGTAGAGCACGGCAACGCGATCCCGCGGATTCGCGCGGAGCAGCCGCTCGATCGTGTCCGCTACAAACAGGGCTTCGTTTTCGCCGCTGTGCGCCTGGTAGACCGAAATAGGCGTGCCAGCCCCGGAATCGGTCCAAAGCCATTTTCCGATGCGCTCCTTATTGTTGGCCACTACCGCGCTGGCAGCTTCCAGGATGTTCTTGGTAGACCGGTAGTTTTGCTCGAGCCGGATTACCGTGGCAGTTGGGTAGTCTTTCTCAAAATCAAGAATATTGCGGATGTTCGCGCCTCGCCATCCGTAAATCGATTGATCCTCATCGCCCACGACAGCGAGATTTTTGTGCGCGTCCGACAACAAGCGCATCAGTTCATACTGGCTGCCGTTGGTGTCCTGATATTCATCGATCATCAGGAACTCGAAGCGCCGATTGTACTGAGTGCGGAGCTCCGTGTCATGCCGCAGCAGGCGTACGGACTCGAGCAGCAGATCGTCAAAGTCGAGAGCGTTAGCCTGCCGTAGCCGGGCTTCGTAATCGTCGTAGATCTTGGCGAGACGCGATGCCTTAACATCCTTGGCGGATTTGTAAATGTCCTGGGGCGAGATTTTCTGCGATTTATTATGGCTGATCCAGGAGCAGGCGCCCCGATAAGGCATGAACTTTTCGTCGAGTCCTAGCGACCGGTAAATGGACTTCAGCAGCGATACCTGATCGTCATCGTCGTAGATCGTGAAGTTGCGGCTGAAGCCCGAGCGGATGTCAGCCAGGCGCTCTCCATCGCGGCGGAGCATCCGAACGCAGAACGAATGGAACGTGGAAACCAGCGGCCCGGAACGGCCCCTCGCTGCGCCTAGCAGGCTATTGACGCGCTGACGCATCTCGTCGGCGGCCTTGTTAGTAAACGTCACAGCCAGAATGCACGGACCCGGGACGTGATGCGCCTCGACCAAGTGAGCGATGCGGTGCGTGATGACCCGCGTCTTCCCGCTACCGGCACCCGCCAGCAACAGCAGAGGACCTTCCACGTGAGCGACCGCGGCTTTCTGCTGTGGATTGAGGCCTTGCAAAAAATCCATCAAAGCGTGTGCCATCGCGATCTTACCATGCGAGTAGTACAGGGATTCATGCCTCCGCTGGCCCGGTGAGACAAACCTCGCCGGGCGGTTTGCATCGAAGCTGGTGTAACCAGTGCAGTGAGGGGAAACTAAACTTTAACGCGTATTTCTCACGAACCAGGCGTCGAGATGAGTCTCGACGCGCTGGACTTTGGCTTTTTGTAAATCATCCGTTGGCGTAAAAGACAGCGGATTCGATGGGGAAGGAGCATTTCTCCGGCTTTGCATCTGTGGGCAGGTTGGATGCGAAGCCGGAGAAACGGTTGATAC
>JBPCOQ010000006.1:0-38288 GCA_051000095.1 Bryobacteraceae bacterium
AACATCTCGCCACAGCAGCCACCGGTAACCTTTCGGCCTCCGGTAACGCTATTTAATCAACTCTTCCCTTGTGGCTTTTCACCAGGTCCACTTTCAGAAACCTTACCTTTACCACAGGCTGCTAGCGCAACCGAAGCCGGGTTCTTGCCCTTGTGCGGATCGTCCAACGGTGAACCATCCATCTTGTCGCCGATGGCCTGCTCGACCACGCGCCGAGCTACGGTAGTGAAGTCATGATACTTGCTTGAACGGCAAGGCATGATACGATTATACGCACATGAAACGCTTTCGTATTGCTTTATTACTGATCGGCTGTGTGACAATGGCCATCCCGCAGGTCAAAGATGTGGATGGTTGGTCAAAAGCCAAGTGGGGAATGACCGAACCAGAATTGATCGCCGCATTCACAAATGGACCAGACCCGGTGTCCCGGTTCGAAGATCCGCATTATGACGCACCTATGCCGGTTGCCGTACTGCGCCGTTTGAGCAAGGCCGAAAGAAAGGAGCGCGAGTTTCGCGCGCAACACCCTCCGATGGAGTCGGTGTTGGGAATTAAATCCTTTAAGGTTGGGCGTGTTCGAAGGTGATTCAAACAACTATCCATTTGCAGCACGATTCATTTTTGATACCCAGAGTCCATCTCGACTGAAGCGCATGATGATTTCTCCGGTAGAGCAAAACCCGCCCTCAGCAAGAGTTATTTACGGCGTGATCCTTGATCGGATGAAAGACAAATACGGACCGCCAACAGAGAACAGAGATGACGTGCAGGTAGGGCGTGAAAACTACCAGGTGACGTGGAGGTTCCCTCCAACGACGATTAATCTTGGTTGCGTTGTCTCTTCCATTAGCAGAATATCTATGGTGCTGCTGAGCTACGAAAAGAGCGGAGCAGGCTCTACAAATCTATAAGCAGTTTCAAACTGCCCCACTACCGAAGGTTTGGCGAACCACTTTCGCCAATTCATTGAGTAACGGCGGAGAGATCAGGAGCCTAAAACGCCGATCGATAACCGCCTGCCAAATCTGAAACGTCCGGCCGGTAGGCCGGGTGAAGACGGAAACGTAGATATTGGTGTCCAAGACTACCCTAAGCACTGCGTTTCGCGCGTTGCTCGTGGATCCATCTCACAATCTCTGCATCGGACGTCTCGATACCCAACTTCTTGGCTTGCCGCTGCCCGGCGCGGGAGAGGCGCTTACTTTCGGCAAGCAACTCCTCGGGCGACCTGGGATTCTCTTTCTGCTCGCGTTGCGCATCGGCGATGAGCTTCAGGATCCACTGATATTCGTCGTGATCCTCTCTCGCAACGGTAGACGGTACCGAAAAGCCAAGGGTTTTGGTGGTTCGTGGCATGCGCGTCTAACTCAGTTTACCTGAGGCAAAGCGCTTGTTCCAGATCCGCTTGTAGGTCTCGATAATCTTCCACTCCTACCGACAGGCGCACCAGCGTGTCGCTGATTCCCAAATCGGCGCGTTGCTGGGCCGGCACCGAGCCGTGGGTCATGATCGCTGGGTGCTCTATCAGGCTTTCGACTCCGCCCAGGCTTTCGGCTAATGCGAAGATGCGGCAGCGTTCCAGAAACAGGCGAGTTGCCGCCAAGTCGCCTTTCAGGTATGCCGTGATCATTCCGCCGAACCCATGCATTTGCCGTTTCGCTAGCTCGTGTTGCGGATGGCTCGCCAATCCTGGATAGATCACGCGATCTACCTTCGGGTGCTTTTCCAACCACTCCGCCAGTCGTGACGCGTTTTCGCAGTGCCGCTCCATGCGGAGGTGGAGCGTCTTCAGGCCGCGTAGCGCCAGGAAGCTGTCGAACGGACCCGCTACGGCGCCCACTGCATTCTGCAGAAATTTCAGCTTCTCGGAAAGCTCCCGATTCTCGCCAACTACTGCGATGCCGCCCACCATGTCGGAGTGGCCGTTCAGATACTTGGTGGCGGAGTGCACAACCAGATCGAAGCCCAGCTCGATCGGGCGCTGGATATACGGGCTCGCGAACGTATTGTCCACCACCGTCAGGATGCCTCGCGCTTTCGCGAAAGTTGCAATCTGCCCGAGATCGGCCAATTTCAGTAACGGGTTGGAAGGAGTCTCCACCCAAATCATGCGGGTTTTGGGAGTGACGGCGGCCTCCATTCGTCCGGAACAACTCATGTCGGCGAATGTGAAGCCGAGACCGGCCGACCGCTTGCGGACACGCTCAAAAAGACGGAACGTACCGCCGTACAGATCGTCACCGGCTACAACGTGCGAGCCAGTATCCAATGTGTCCAGAATGGTCGCCATGGCCGCGAGACCCGACGCGAACGCGAATCCCGCCGTTCCGCCCTCGAGATCGGCCACGCATCGCTCGTAAGCCATGCGCGTGGGGTTTTGAGTCCGCGAATATTCGTAGCCTTTGTGAACGCCGGGACTCTCCTGCACGTAGGTGGCGGTCGCGTAGATCGGCGTCATGATTGCGCCTGTCGTAGGGTCCGGGGTCTGGCCCGCGTGAATGGCGCGTGTGCCGAATTGTTGTGTCATTGCAGTTTCCGCCGCAGATGGTTGATCAGGTCGGTCCGGGTGATGAGTCCGGCGAATGCATCGCGATCCACGCTGTCGACGATCAATGCCACCTTGCCGCGCTCCAGAACGTCGAAGACCTCTTCGAGCGACGCGTCGGCGGAAAGCGTCTCGAGACGGCTGGTCATCGAGCCGCGCACCGGCTCGGCGAACCGTGCCGGGTCGGCTTGCACGGACATCAGAACGTCGGATTCGTCCAGAATACCGATGGGATGGCCGTTCTCGATCACCGGAACCTGCGAGATATCCGCCATGCGCATGCGCTGAAACGCGGTGAGCAGCGGGTCATCCGGACCAACCGTGATCACCGCGCCTTCTTCATAGCGGCGCGCGATCAGATCGCGCAGGTCGCCGCGCTTCGGCATTTCGAGGAAGCCCTGATCGCGCATCCAATAATCGTTGAACATCTTGCTCAGGTACTTGTTGCCGCTATCGCAGATGAAGCTGACAACGCGCTGCGCCGTGGTTTGCTCACGGCAATAGCGCAGCGCCGCGGCGACAATGGTTCCGGAAGAAGAGCCCGCTAGAATGCCGGCTTTCTGCAACAGTTCGCGGGCTACATGCAGGCTCTCCACGTCAGCGATGGTGTAGGATTGCCGCACACGCGAGAGATCCGCAACCGGCGGAACAGCGCTGCTGCCGATGCCTTCCACAACCGAAGGGCCCGATTTCCCGATGTGCCCGGTGACGATATATTCGGCCAGGCCCGATCCTTGCGGGTCGGCGAGCACCAGCTCGACCTTCGGATTCACACGCGCGAAGTACCGGCTCAGGCCGGTCATGGTGCCGCCGGACCCAACGCCGCAAACCACGGCATCGACGTTGTGGTGCATCTGCTCCCAAATCTCCGGACCGGTAGTCTCTTCGTGAGCCTGGGGATTGGCCGGATTGCTGAATTGATCGATGTAGATGGAATCCGGTATCTCGGTTGCCAGACGAGCGGCGTAATCCTGGTAGAAATCGGGATGGCCTTTGCTAACGTCCGAGCGCGTCAGGCGGATCTCGGCGCCGAGCGCGCGCAGGTGAGCGATCTTTTCTTGCGACATCTTGTCGGGGATCACAAGAATGAGGCGATAATGCTTGACCACGGCAACCAGCGCGAGCCCCAGGCCGGTATTCCCGGCGGTGGCCTCGATGATCGTGCCGCCGGGCGGAAGCTTGCCCGAACGCTCGGCCGCTTCCACCATGTAAAGCGCCATGCGGTCTTTGATCGAGCCGCCCGGATTCTGGGTTTCGAGCTTCAGAAAGAGCTGGCACGGGCCGGTATCGAAGCCGCGGAGTTGGAGCAAGGGCGTGTTGCCGATCAGCGCCAAAATATCTGTCTCGACCGGAGGAGGTTTTAAGAGTGGGGTGGACACAGGAGGACCGTCATTATTGTTTCACGAATGGATCTGGATCTTGACCGCCGATTCGGAGTTCAATAGAACATGCGTCTTTATCCGGCCTTGCTGGCCTTGTCCCTCATCGTGAACGCGATCGCCCAGGACGAGCCTCTCACCCCGCGGGAGCGGAAATTGATGGACCGCGTATCCGATCTGGAAAAGCGGTTGGACGCTTTGGAGAAGCACGTTGGCACGTCTACGGTCCAGCCGCTGGACTTGCCCCGCTCCACTATTCTGGCGACTGGGGCTACGCAGCCGGAAACCGCTGCCGCTCCCAGCTTCGCATCGGGCGCCACTCTCAATCTGTATCTCGACGGCTACTACGGATGGAACTTCAACCACCCCGCCGGTCGCGTGAATCTCTTGCGCAGCAACGATGTGCTCTCGAACAATTTCACGCTCAACCAGGTTGGGTTGATTCTCGAGCGCGCCCCCGACGTCGCCGCCGGACGGCGCTATGGCGCTCGGGTCGATCTGATGTGGGGCCAGAACACCGAGACGCTCCAGGGCGCTCCACAGAACGAACCGCGGCCGCGGGTCTATCGCAACGTCTTTCAGGCGTATGGATCGTACGTCCTGCCTGTCGGCGCCGGGCTGCAAACTGATTTCGGCAAGTTTTACAGCGCGCTGGGCATCGAGAACAATTACGCCTACCATGAGATCAACTATTCCCGGTCGTTCTATTTCAACTTCCTGCCGTTCTATCACATGGGTTTTCGCAGCACGTATAACTTTAATGACAAGCTTTCGTTTCAGTACTGGCTGGTGAATGGCGCCAATCAGACCGAAGATTTCAACGGCTGGAAATCGAATGTGTTCCTCTTCACAGTGAAGCCCGCGAAGTCAGTGTCGTGGAATCTCAATTACTATACGGGACAGGAGAACCGCTCGATGGATCCGATCGCCGGTCCAAAGCCGAACGGCCGCACGCACATCTTCGATACCTACGCGACCTGGAACGCCGGGCAAAAGCTACTGCTGGCCGGAGAATTCGATTACGTTGTCGCGCGTCCGCGATCCACTTCCGTGCCAAGCCACGTCATCGGGGGCGCGGCCTATGCAAAGTACCAATTCACGCCCAAGTTCAGCGTCGCGGGGCGTTTCGAGTATCTCAGCGACCGCGGTGGGCTATTCAGCGGAGCCACTCAGGCGCTCAAAGAACACACGCTCACCGCCACCTATCAGCCGACCGATGGGGTGCAGTTCCGGCTCGAATACCGCCGCGACTACTCCAATCGGCCTTTTTTCCTTCAGCGTGACCAGAACACCGCCACCCTGGGCACGATCTGGTGGTTCGGAGGCAAGCGAGATTCCTGGTGAGTGGAGCAGGCGGTTTCGCCTGCCAGATACGATCACAGCCGATGAAAAAATAATATCTCGATGCTTTTCCCACAACTTACAAGGAACCGGCACGCGCCTGCGAACACCTCCCCCGCTACGCTGAAAGCAGTCAAGGTCTTGAACCTTGTCAAAGGAGTCAATTAAACAGAATGAGCATTTCAGCGCTAAATTGGGCCTCGCCCGACCAGAGCAAGAATATGACACTGGCGGATGCCGACCGGTTGGGAAACCAGTTGGGGCAGCCTGGGCCTGCAGATCGTCGATAAGCACGTGAGAACCACGTCCGGCGAGACTGTTTCGGAAAAGGAGCTTCGCGACAATCAGTTTCTCTCGCCGCTCCCGGTGAATCTTTACGGTGACCTGGCCGGGGGTTCTCGCAGCGAGTTCAACATCGCGGATTTTCGCGCCAGCCTGAAGAGCGCCGCTGGGGCCGACGATCCGATCACCGCGTTCGTCCAGATCGTGGAGCGCGCGTTACCCGGCACGAGTGGTGTAAGCATGATCACGCGCATTCCCGCGGTCCAGCACGTCATTGCCGACGCCCTAAGCAAGTTCTAAAACCTGTGAGTGGGGTGGGCTTCAGCCTGCCCCACTCAGAATCAGCCACTTATCAAAACTCCAACGACTCAATCAAGGTCCTGAGTCCCGCCTCCAACGACGTTTTCTTCTTACGCCCTTCA
Source organism: Bryobacteraceae bacterium (assembly GCA_051000095.1). GTDB lineage: Bacteria > Acidobacteriota > Terriglobia > Bryobacterales > Bryobacteraceae > JBBSHP01. The sequence continues at coordinate 5,973 of JBPCOQ010000006.1, forward strand.
CTCAAACGATCGCGGATCGCAGCCAGTTGCTTTTCCTGTGCGGCCAATTGCCGGGAGTAAGTCTGCACCTGTTCCGACTGCCCATTCACGTTATTCAAGCTGATAATATTTTGCCGAATACGCTCCTGATCCCGAATGGCTTCGTTTTGTTCATTCTCGGTTGCGCGGATCTCTTCGTCATTCGCGGCGATCTGCCGCTTCTGATCGAGAATCTTCTGCAACTGCCGGCGGGCATTATCTGGAATGGCTTTGTTTTGCACATAGACCAGCAGGTTGCTGGGCGACAGGCTCGACACCGCGAACGAATTGTCGTAAACGCGCTCTTCGGAGACCGGGAACTTCTCGGTTGCATTGGGCGCAAGCTTCACTTCGAAGCGATAGGCGTTGCTGGTCGTCTCGGTTGGCTTCTCATTCAGCAGCTTGTAGCCGGGACGTTCAGCGTGTTCGATCAGAAGTGTCTTCGCTTTTGCATCGACATTCCGGATGGTATAAGTTTTCGTCTCCTGGACCGCCGAGCGCGTCGTCAGGGTTCCGCGGTTCACATGAATCTCGCGGACGTAATCATGGGAGGAATCGAATTGTGTCGTAATGCGGGTACCGAGATCGACGGCATAACTGATCAGCCGCTTATCTCCGGGGCGGACCGTCTCGACCAACGCCTCGCCTGCATAGCTATTGGAATCGAAAACGGTGATCGGGCCGCCGTCCAGCGTCTTCCCTGTCGAATTGGTGAGCTCGGCGGCCGACATCGGATGTTGGCCGTAGCTCTGCGCGTAAATCAGCAGCTTGCGCGCGCCCAGTTTCTGCTGCAGGAAAGGCAGCATGGCCGATTCGCTTTTCTTAATAGTGATCGGCCCGGAAAAGCTGTATTCAAAGAGATCGCCAAGGTCGCGGCCCTGGGCATCGGCTGCGATCGTGCTCTCTTGATTTTCCCTCACTTGCATCTGTTGAGCCGCGAATCCGGCGCTGGGAACACCCCCGATCACACCCCCGGGCACTCCACGGGATTTCGCTATTCTTGGAGATCCCGTCACGGCATCAATCGCACCTTCATGCACTACTGGCCTGGCCGCCTGATCCTCCGGCAGATCCACCGTAGCCCGCTGCAAAAACTTCGGCTCATACAAGCTGCTGATAAACGAAACGGGCCGCCCCGACACAACCGCCAGCCGCACCTTCGTCCAGTCCTCGCCGGTTGTATTGTCGATAATCGCCCAGCCTTCGAGCGTCGGCTCTCCCTGATCCGCAAAGATCAGGCGATAGCTCGATTTCCACACTGGCATCGGAACCATGTAGCTCGCAACAATCTGCCGGTCTTTCGCATCCGACGAATCAATGTAAACGCTCCGCTTGTCCATCGAGCGCGATTGGTTCACGGCGGCCAAATAATCTTTCAGCTGCAGTTGCAGCTTGGGGTCGGCGAACCGAATCGAAGAAGCAGCCGCCAGATCAAATGTCCGCAACTCGCCCGAATCGAGCATCAGGATCACCTGCTCGCGTTCGGCGGTTTTCTCACTCGCCGGGGCCAGACGGGCGCTGACGACGGTGCCAACGACAGTCTCCGATCCATACTTCATCTCGATGCGGGCTCCGCGCAGTTGCTCGAGAAACGCGCTCAGCGGTTGCGGACCGTCCACATGAAATGGGAACTCGGCCAGCTTCTGTGCCAGTGGCTCGCTCGAGTCATACCGCAGACCCGCAATCTTGCTACCGCCCTTCTCTCCAACGGTCAGCGACTTCAATACGTCGTTCATGTCGGTCGCTTTGAAATCCAGCCGCGCCGATTCCCCGGGCCGCAAATCGCCCGCGCGTTCAAAATACCCGACTCCGCTCTTATAAAGAATCACCTCACGAACCGGAATCTCCGCCGCCATCCCAGCAGCCATCAAAGGAGCCAACACAACAAAAAATCGCGTCATAAGTCCTCACAATACAAATGCCTCAAACCAACAAAGCCTTTCATCCGCGTTCATTCGCGTTCATTCGCGGCCTATCATCAGTTGATGCCCTCCCATTTTCGTCTGGACGGACTCGCAGCGCTCATCACTGGCGGCGCGAGCGGAATCGGCGAAGCCACCTGCCGCACTTTCTTTGACGCCGGCGCCACGGTCTTTGTCGCCGACATCGATCGCGATCGTGCCGAAGGCCTCGCTCATGAATTGTCCGGGCCCGCGCCCTGATCTGCGATATCACTTCGGAAGAATCCGTCCAGAACATGTTCGCCGGGTTACAAAAGCTTGATATCCTGGTGAACAACGCTGGCATTGGACTCGTTGGGGGCGTGGAGGAGACGGCGCTAAGCGATTTTCAGCAGATTTTTCGGGTCAATGTCGAAGGTTTGTTTCTGGTGACGCGCAGCGCGATTCCGCTGTTGCTTGCCTCCCGTGGATGTATTGTGAATACGGAACGTACGCAAGCGTATCGGCTCCGTCGCGGGGCTGATCGGCGTGAAGAAACGATTCGCGTATTGTGGCACTAAGGGAGCGGTGGTGGCTTTTACCCGTCAGTTGGCCGTAGATTACCCTAAGGAACTTCGGGTAAACTGCGTATGTCCCGGGACAATAGATACGCCGTTCGTAGAAGGGTACCTCGAAAAGTATCATAGGCACGAAAAGGAGCAGGTCCGGCGGGAGTTAAACCAGCGCCAGCCCATTGGCCGCTTGGGACAGCCGGACGAAATCGCTGCAATGGCTTTGTATTTGGCCTCCCCCGAGGCCAGTTTTGTTACCGGGTCTATAATGACCATAGATGGCGGCTGGACTGCCGCTTGACCGGGTGCTGAACCTAAGTCATAATGATCAGAACAGGTTGACGTATGCAAGTTCAAGTACTGTGGCACAGGCACGCATCGTGCGCAAGCGCATTCCTGCCTGTGTTGCCCGTTGTTCGATTAAGGATTTGGGATTCGAGGTTGCTTTATTATTTGGATTGATACACGAATGCATCAAAAACTTTCCGTGATCTTGGCTGTTGGGCTCCTTCCTTTTACCGCCGGTGCGGCGACTCATCATCGGGCGAAGTCCCGAGTTGCTCCTAGGCACGGCGCTTCTAAGGCAAGCGCCAGAAAAATCAAGACGGCGGCGCCAGGCAGGAGATTCCGCGCCGGACGGCTGCTACTTGCCTCAGCCCATCATCCGTCGAGCCACCTGTCGCGTTTACGGCAGCGACGTCAAAAGGTGATCTGGAATCCCTGGACTGAGCCGACGTTTGCGGATTCGAGCTCAGCCGACGCGGTGGATGGTGAAGATCTGATGGTGCGGCGCGCCGCTATTCAGGCGTTAGGCCCCTACAACGGAACCATCGTCGTGGCCGACCCCCGCACCGGCCGTATCCTCACCATTGTCAATCAGAATCTGGCGTATAAGAGCGGATTTCAGCCATGCTCCACCATCAAACTGGTAGCCGCGTTGGGCGGGCTCAATGAGGGTGTGATCGAGCGCAACACGCTGCTACACATTGGGCGGCGCACTGAAATGGATTTAACTGAGGCTTTGGCGAGATCGAACAATACCTTTTTTTCCATGATCGGGAGCCGGCTCGGTTTTGAAAAGGTCACGCGTTACGCTCGTATGTTCGGCCTGGGAGAAAAAGCGGGCTTGGACATTCGCGAGGAACAGGCAGGCGGACTTCCCTCGGTTGCCCCGCAAGAAGGAGGCGTTGGAATGATGACCAGCTTCGGTTCCGGCATTACGCTGACCCCTCTGCAATTAGCTGCCCTGGTTTCCGCAATCGCGAATGGCGGCACGCTGTATTACTTGCAAAAGCCGAAATCGCAAGAGGAAATCGCCCAATTCGTTCCCCACGTGAAAAGGCCACTCGACATCCTGCAATGGATTCCCGAGTTGAAGCCGGGGATGATGGGCGCCGTCGAGTTCGGCACCGCGCGCCGCGCCGGTTACAGTCAAAACGAGCCGATCCTCGGCAAGACCGGTACCTGCTCCGATCAACGCCAACCCGGCGTTCACTTGGGCTGGTTCGGCTCCTTCAATGATGTCGGAACCAATCGCATCGTAGTGGTCGTGCTTCTGACCGGGGGCCGCCCGATCAGTGGACCAGTCGCTTCTGGTGTAGCAGGCACGGTCTACAGAGGGCTGTCCGACCAAGGCTACTTTGGACAGAATCGGCCGCTTTCACCGGTGGCCTTATTGTCCCAGTAACACAACCCGGCTTTCCGCAAACTGTGGGGCAGGGGGTCGGGGTTTGCCGCCTGCCCGGCGACCCGGTGTTTGGGTCGCCTGCAATCGCGGCTGGACGCAGACAGTAATACAGGCTTTCGAGCCCGTGTCGAACGGAGTTGTATCCAATATGCGCTTTCTCGGAATCATCGGGCTAGTGTTTGTCTCGCTCACAGCTAGCCAAGCTCAAAACGCCTCAAAGCCGACGGAACTCCTGAAGCGCGCTGGCCAGGTAGTCTTTGAAAAGGATGGCCGCCCTCAAGCCGAAAAACTGGTCCGCGAAGCACTTCGCATTTGGGACGACTCACCAGATCCCAAAGGACCGGAATATGCGGACGCAGGCATTTTTCTCAGTTGATTATTCTAGGCAGTGGGGCGAATCGCGACAGCACTCGGAACTCCGACGTCCAACCGCTTCTCACGAAAGGCGCTAGCGATCTATGAAAATGCTGCTCCCCCGTGAGCGGAAACAAGTTGGCGCTCGCGCTGGAGACTCAAGCTTTGCTCCTTCGGTTGGCTCACGACGATGAACAAGCTCGTCCCATTGCCGAGCGGGCGCATAGGTTTCGGGCACTCATCATCGAGCAAATGCAGAAAACCCAGGCTCCGTCAGCGCCTGCGGAGACTCAGCCGAACCCGGCGGGCGCTTTGAAAATCGGTGGTGGAGTGAGCGCTCCTTCGGTGGTATCTAGGATCGAGCCCGAGTATTCGAGTGCGGCGCGCTTGGCGAAATATCAAGGGACATCGGTGCTTTCAATCGTAGTCGATCTCCGCGGTCTGCCGGAGCGCATCCGGTTGGTCCGAAGTCTGGGGTTCGATCTCGACGAGAAGGCATACGAAGCGGTGAGCCAATGGCGCTTCAAACCGGGCATGAAGGACGGTCAGCCAGTAGCCGTGTTTGCCGTAATTGAAGTAAACTTTCGATTACTATGAAGCTGCGCGTGCGACTCTTAACCCTTGCTCTGTTCGCCTGCTCCTGGACGTTCGCCGCCTCCATCGGCCCCTCCAAGGGTTCGCTCGTGATCGTCGGCGGCGGTAAAGTCGGCCCTGAGATCGTGGCGCGATTCGTTTCCCTGGCCGGCGGTTCCGATGCAAATTTTGTGGTCATTCCCAGCGCGGGCGAAGATCGGCAAATCAATTCAGAAGTTGAAAAGAAGTTCGGCGAGCGCTTTGGAGTGAAGCACGTCACCGTTCTGCACACGCGCGACCGCGGCATCGCCGACTCCGCCACATTCGTCGCTCCTTTGCTCGAAGCGAGCGGCGTCTGGTTCGAAGGCGGCCGTCAATGGCGGCTGGTGGACTCCTACCTCGGCACGCGCACCGAGCGCGAGATAAAGGCCGTGCTCGATCGGGGTGGAGTGATTGGCGGCTCGTCCGCCGGGGCCACCATTCAGGGCTCCTACCTGGTGCGAGGCGCGACGGAAGGCAACACGGTCATGATGGCGAAAAGCCACGAGCAAGGCTTCGGTCTCATCAAGAATGTCGCGATCGATCAGCACATCATCACCCGGCACCGCGAAAAAGACCTGGGCGCCGTGATCGAGGCGCACCCGGAATTGCTCGGCATCGGCATTGACGAGAGCACCGCGATTGTGGTCCAGGGCGATCGATTCCAGGTAATCGGCCAAAGCAAAGTGGCTATCACCGATGGCAAGGATCACGAGGGCAAGAAATATTTCTTCCTAAGCTCGGGAGACCGGTACGACCTCGCTCACCACCAAGTCGTAAGCCCCTAAAAATGCTCCTGTAGCTCACCGAAGTTCTCGAGCACCAGCAACCGCTCTCCTCCATCTTCCACTTCTTCGTGTTCCAGCCGCCAGGTATGCGGGTGCGGGATAAACACTGCATTCAGCCCGGCACGCAAGGCCGGGTTGATGTCCGATTTTGGCGAATTGCCGATCATCCAGGCGCTCGCGGGGTTCAGATTGCGCTCTTCCACCAGCCCGCGATATGCCTGCGCATCTTTCTCCTTGACCACCGCCGCGTGCCCGAAGTAGATGCCCAGGCCGGAGCGATCGAGCTTGAGCTTCTGTTCTTCCGGGTTGCCCTTGGTGAACAGCGTCAGGTCGTGCCTGAGCGAAAGATATTCGAGAGTCTCCGCCACGCCGTTCATCACCTGCATCGGCCGATCGAGTATCCGCGCGGCGAAGCCCATTACTGTTTCAAGATCGCCGCTTCGAAAGTCCCGCTCGGCCAGGCGCCGGTAACACTGGGCCAGATTGCGTCCGAAGTTGACGGACCCGTACCCGTGGATTTTGGCGTTTGCAATTTCCATTTCATCGAGCACCCCGCGAACCTCAACAGGATTCAGGCGGGAGTGCGACAGGAATTCGCAGAACTCATCGAACGCCTGCTCGAAATAAATGTTGTTCTCCCACAACGTATCGTCCGCATCGACGATCAGGTGTAGCCGGCCATTCGAGCTCACAGGCTGGACGGCCATGATGCATGCCCGTTGCGTGGCGCGACGGTCTTCGCGTATTGAATCTTGCGCTGCCTGGAAGCGAACGAAGGAAGGTACTCCGCGAGTTGCTTCATCCGCTCCGACTCCGAGCGGGTGGCTAGCAGCATCTGCCGGAAGTTGAGGTCCGGCACGGCGTCCGCGATTTGAAAGCTCACTTGCGAGTCGCCCACATCCAACTCGCCTTCATCCTCCGCGCTTCCGGCTTCCCGCATCTCTTTGTAACAGTCCAGCACTCGCTGGCGCGTCTCCTCCGCCGTCGGCTCAAACTCCTCGTCGTCGAAGAACGTGACTTCACCACGCAAATAGGGCTTCTCCTCATCGAGCGCCAGGATCTCGAAGCGGCGCCTCCCGATCGTCAGCAAATCCATCCGTCCGTCCGGATACTTCTCCACGATCTTGTCGACCGCCGCCGAGCAACCCATGTTGCAGATCCCCTTGTCGCCAGCCAGCACGACCCCGAACTCCGAGTTCTCCGCGATCACATCCGCGATCATCTGTTTGTAGCGCTCCTCGAAAATGTGGAGAGGAAGAGGCGTCCGTGGAAACAGCACTACCTGGAGCGGGAATAACGATAACAACTGCTGTTTCATGTGTACTATTATGACTTCTTACTTGGATATAGATGGCAAAGTAGTACTGATTACCGGCGCATCCGAGGGCGTCGGGGCTGCCTGCGCGGCATCCTTTCGCCGCCGTGGAGCCCGGCTCGCCTTGACGGCGCGGAGCGAGGCGAAACTGCGCCAGGCCGCTGGCTCCGGGGACTTCGTGGTAACGGGAGATCTCATGCGGCCCGAAGATCGGCTGCGAATTGTCGCAAGCGCTCTCGAACACTACGGTTCTGTCGATATTCTGATCAACAACGCTGGCGTGGGGCTTTACTCGACGGCTTGGCAGGCCCCCATGCCACAAGCGCGCGACCTGTTTGAGCTGAATCTGTTTGCGCCGCTCGAGATGATTCAACTCGTGGTTCCTCCCATGAGAACGAAGCGGCAAGGCTGCATCGTGAATGTCGGGTCGATCGCCGGGAAAATTACTCTGCCGTGGTTTACGCTCTACTCGGCTTCAAAGTACGCGCTCGGCTCTCTGACCGATGGACTGCGAATGGAGCTGAAGCGCGACGGCATCCATGCGATGACAGTCTGTCCCGGCTATGTGGATACCGGCTTTCACAACCACGTCCTCAGTGGCCGCCCGCCACATGCCATGAGCAGCCGCCGAAAGTTCGCGATCACCGCCCAGCAGTGCGCGGAAGCCATCGCGCGCGGAGTAGAACGAAACGCCCGGACCGTTGTTACTCCGCGTTTGGGCTGGCTATTCATCGGCGCGGCACGGCTGTTCCCCTCGCTAGTGGAGGCTCAGATGGAACGGATGTCCGGTGCATGATCGCCAAACTGAAGCGCACGCCCGGAATCTATCTCGTCGGATTTATGGCAAGCGGCAAGACCACGGTCGGCCGGCGCCTGGCTGACAGCCTTGGTTGGAGCTTCGTCGATACCGACGAAGACATTGAAGCCCAGCAGGGCGCCACCATCAGCGACATTTTCGACCAACGCGGAGAGCAGGAGTTCCGAAGATTGGAGATCCAAGCGATCCTCAGCCGGATCAGCATGGTAGAGCGCGGTAAGCCCACTGTCGTCGTTCTCGGGGGAGGCGCTTTCGTCCAGCAGCCGCACTTCGAGCTGCTCGAGAACAATGGCGTGACGGTGTGGCTGGACTGCCCCCTCGGGACGATCTTACGGCGTGTTAGCCAATCCTCGCACCGGCCGCTCGCGCGCGATCCGGAGAAGTTAAAAACACTCTACGAGTTGCGCCGGGCTGCCTACGCCCGGGCCGATTTTCGCATCGACATTACGGGGGACGATCCGGGTCCCGCTGTCGAGAGCATCCTTCGGTTGCCGATTTTCTAATGAAGCGGCATGCGCTTCAGATCTTCCGGGCCGCGGTAAGAGCTGCCGATCCCGCCGCGGCGGTTCGAGAACATGCCGACTTCCAGGACAGCGACCGCTATGAAAATATTTTCGTCATCGGAGCGGGGAAAGCCGGCGCTCGCATGGCGCTGGCGATCGAAAAGTTGCTGGGAAGGCGCATCACCGGCGGACTGATCAACGTCAAATACGGGCACACGGCCCGGCTGCGGCGAATTCGCCTGAACGAATGTGGCCATCCGGTTCCCGATGCGAACGGAGCTCGCGGCGCGGAGCAGATCGCAGCGATGGCTCGCGGTGCCGGCGCGAATGATTTGATCCTCTGCCTGATCTCGGGCGGGGCGTCTGCATTGCTGCCACTACCCGTGGCGGGCGTCTCGCTCGAAGACAAGCAACGGCTGACGCAAGTCCTACTCGACTGCGGAGCTGACATTCACGAGATCAACTGCCTCCGCAAGCACGTGTCGCGGATCAAAGGAGGGCAACTGGCGCGGCTCGCGCAGCCGGCTACGGTTGTCACGCTCATTCTTTCCGACGTGATTGGCGACGAGCTCGACGTGATCGGCTCCGGCCCCACGGTTCCGGACCGCTCGACTTTTGCGGATGCGCGATCGATCCTCGATAAGTACAAACTCTGGAAGAAAGTGCCGCGCTCGATCGCGCAACACCTGCGCGCATCCGAGTGCGAGACACCAAAGCCCGGCGATCCGGCCTTTGCGCGAGTGCACAACCGGATCGTTGGAAGCAACCGGCTGGCTGTGGATGCGGCGGCCAAACGGGCTCGCGAGCTCGGCTATCGGACGCTGGTACTCCCCACATTCATCGATGGTGAAACGCGTGATGCCGCGAGACTGCATGCGGCTATCGCGAAGGAGATCCGGGCAAGCGGCCAACCACTGCGACCGCCCGCCTGCATCATCTCGGGTGGCGAGACCACCGTAACCATACGAGGCAAGGGCAAGGGAGGCCGGAATCAGGAATTTGCGTTAGCGGCCGCGATTGAAATCGACGGGCTGCGCGGCGTCACAATATTGAGCGCGGGGACCGACGGGACGGATGGCCCCACGGATGCCGCGGGCGCGATCGCAACGGGCGAAACGCTCAACCGTGCGCGCCAACAAAAGCTGGATGCGACGAAATACCTGGCGGACAACGATTCCTACCACTTCTTCGGGCCGCTTGGCGACTTAATCAAGACCGGTCCAACGGGCACAAATGTCATGGACGTCAGGATTGTTCTGGTTCGCTAGCGCCAATAACCGCGATGGAAACGATAGCCCCGTCCGTATGGCGCCCAGTACGGCCGAACATACACGGCGCGCGCACGAGGCGGGCGAACCCAACGGCCTCCGACCCAAAACCAGTTTCCACCCCGCAGATCGTAGAAGCCATCGGTCCACGCGTAGCCAGGCCCGGGCGCATAACCCGCAACTCCCACGTATGGCGCCGGGGGCGGCGGCGGAACGTATCCGGATCGGTAGTAATAACCTCCGCCACAGCCCGCCAGGGCGGTTGACCCGAGCAAAACGGCGGCGAGTACGCCGTTCTTGAATTTATTCATTGCAACCCTCCTACATTCCGTTGGACTGTGCGGAGCTCGTCAACGGTTACGTACGGAGTGATGAAATGTCCCTCATGAAGTGCCGATGTGTGACAGAGCCGGGCAGGCTGAAGGCCTGCCCCACTTAAGTGGCCGCGGCCTCGGAGAATTTCTCGAAGAATTTCTTGATGATCATCTTCGAGGTGGTATCGATCAGGCGCTGGCCGACCGCGGCGATGGTGCCCCCGACATTGACGTCGCCATCATATTTGATTTCGGTCGACTGATCCACAGGAACCAGAGTCAACAGCCCTTGCCCTTTTAGGAATCCCACTTTCCCCGATCCTTCAACCAAAAGCTGGAAGCTCTCGGGAGGGTTCGCGTCCACGATCTTCACCTTGCCCGTGAATAGGCCCGAAAAGCTTGCGATCGCCATTTTCATCTTCATCTCGTACTCGTCGTCGCCGATCTTTTCGAGGTGGTCCGTGCCGGGCATACACTTCGCCAGCACGTCGGGATCTTGCAGCAGAGCGTAGGCTCTTTGGCGCGGAACAGCGACGGTGTAAGCGCCGCTGATTTTCACGTCATCCTCGACGCGGCTTGTTTGAGAGCGCGCTGGGCATAGACACGCGCCAGGTGCTTGCGATATTCGGCAGAGGCATGAAGGTCAGAGTTTGCTTCGATGTTGCTGGCAACAACGGCGGCTGCCTTGGCGGCATTGCGTGTTTCCGCGAATAGCTTCTCCACGTTCTCGGCGCGGTAGGCTTTGTGAGACAAGCCCGTGACCCCCACCCGTACGAAATCTTTGCCAGCACGAGCGGCAACTCCCACAATTGCGTAACCGGAAGCCGGATGCACGCATTTCTGGTAACTCACGCCAGTGCTCGATACCTCCAAGGGCACGATGATTTCGCGAATGATCTCACCGCGCTCCAGGGCGGTGGTCATGGTGTCCACGAAGAAGTCAGCGGCGGACACCGTACGCTCGGAACCTTTCCTGGCGAGTACGAATCGGGCCTCCAAAGCCTGCAAGGCTGCAGGATAATCGGCCGCGGGATCGGCGTGCGCCGCGCTTCCGCCGATGGTCCCAACATTTCGGACCTGAATATCGCCGATGTTGGTTACAGTCTCGGTCAACAGCGGGCATTTGGCGCGCGCGATGGGCGACGATTCCATATCGTAGTGAGTCGTCCCGGCGCCGATGTGCAGTTCCCCTCCCTCTTCGCGGATGTAGTTCAACTCCTTCAACCGCGAGATGTCGATGAGCTGCTCGGGCGCGGCGAGACGCAGCTTCATCATCGGGATCAGGCTCATGCCGCCGGCTAACGGCTTGGCGCCGTCCTGCTCCAACATGCCGAGCGCCTCTTGCAAGTTGCCTGGCGCGGAATATTCGAATCGCTGCGGGATCATGCGTGCGCTCCCTGCATCAAGGTCCAAATCTTTTCCGGCGTCAGCGGCATGTCGATGTGGCGAACACCCAGCGAGCTGAGCGCGTCCACTACCGAATTCACCACGGCGGGTGAACACCCGATCGTACCTGCTTCACCCACGCCCTTTACTCCAAGCGGGTTCACCGGCGACGGCGTTTCGGTGTGGCTGTCCTCGATCCACGGAATCATGCTCGCCCTCGGGATCGTGTAATCCATCAACTCGCCGGTGACGAGCTGGCCGTTATCGTCGTACACGGCCTGCTCCCACAGCGCCTGGCCCAAGCCTTGGACTACGCCCCCATGCACCTGCCCGGCAACGATGAGCGGATTGATGATCTTGCCACAGTCGTCTACCGCTACGTATCGCTTGATTTCGATGTCGCCGGTATCACGATCGACTTCGGTGACTACGAGATGCGCGCCGAATGGAAATGTGAAATTGGGCGGCTCCCAGAAATAGGTGGCCACCATACCTGGCTCCGTGTTGGGCGGAAGCTTCATGGCGCGATAGGATGCGCCTGAAATCTCGGCGAGCGTCGCCGTCTTGCCGGTCTTATTGCAGGTGCACATGCCATCCGCGAAGGAGACGTCGTCCGACTCGAGCAGCATCGCGCCATACTTGATGATCTTCTTCTTCAGATCCTGAATCGCGAAATACATGGCCGTGCCGCCGATCGCGGTGCCGCGGCTCCCAAATGTGCCGATGCCGTACTGCACTACCGCCGTGTCGCCGTGCACTACCAGCACGTCGCCGATATCGACGCCCAGCTCGTCGGCGGCGATTTGCGCAAACGTGGTCTCCTCGCCTTGCCCATGCGGCGAGCAACCCGTCATGACAGTGACTTTGCCGCTTGGCTCGATCTTGACCGTGGCGCTCTCCCAGCCTCCAGCGGGCGTGGCGGGCGACGGGCCGATCGCGCAGATCTCACCATAAGTCGAGAGGCCGATACCCATGAAACGTCCAGCCTCGCGAGCCGTGGTCTGCTCCTGGCGAAGTTTGTGGTAATTCACCAGGTCCAAGGCCTTCTTCAGCGGAGCGGAATAGTTGCCGCTGTCATAAGTAAGTCCCGTCGCCGTCGCGTACGGGAAGGCATCGTTCGCCACGAAGTTCTTCAGGCGAATCTCGGCGGGATCCATCTTCAGCTCCGCCGCCAGAATGTCCACCATGCGTTCGATACCATGAGTTGCTTCGGGCCGGCCAGCGCCGCGGTAGGCGTCAGTGGGAACGGCGTTGGTGAAAACTCCCACGATGTCGGCGCGGACGTTCTGGCAGTTGTAGAGACCGGGCATCATCAGAACCGAGAGGGTTGGAATAGCTGGAGTCAGGAGCTGGTGATAAGCGCCGAGATCCTGAATCAGCTTGAGCTTGATTCCAAGGATAGTGCCGTCACGCTTGGCGGCAACCTCGTAGTAATCGACATGGCCGCGGCCGTGAATCGTACACATGAAGTTCTCACGGCGCGATTCGATCCACTTCACGGGCTTACCGATCCGCATCGCGATGAAGCCCATGAGCGCCTCTTCGGCATAGACGTTCAGCTTGCTGCCGAATCCACCGCCCACTTCGGGCGTGATCACGCGAAGGCGATTTTCCGTGATGCCCAACATCTGCGCCACCAGCGAGCGCATGAGGTGCGGAATCTGCGTGGAAGACCAGAGCGTCAACGCGCGGTCACCGGCCCGCCATTCGGCGACGACGCCTCGCGTCTCCATGGAGGTGGGGATCAAGCGCTGGCTGGTGATGCGCTGTTTCACTACGACCTCGGCATCGGCGAACGCCTTGTCCACCTCGCCGCCTTCCTGGTGATAATTGAAAGCCGTGTTGCCGGGCCACTCGGGATGAACGGGTGGAGCGCCCTCGGCCAACGCCTTTTCCGGATCCGTTACAGCCTGAAGCGGCTCGTAGTCAACTTCGATTAGATCGGCAGCGTCGCGCGCGATGTAGCGGTCCGCCGCCACGACCACGGCTACGGGATGGCCAATGAAGTACACGCGATCCACGGCGAGGATGTGATGATGAGGCACGCGAAGGCCGGGCAGCGAGGAGCCGCAAGGGACGGGCCCCACGCTCTCGGTGTCCTTACCCGTGAATACCGCGACGACGCCGGGATGCTCGCTTGCAGCTTTGGTATCGATGGATTTGATTTTCGCCGCGCCGTGGGGACTGCGTAGAATGCACGCGTGGTGCATGCCCGGCATCTGGAGATCTTCGACGTAGATAGCCGTACCGGTGATGAGCCGCGGGTCTTCGATGCGGCGCATACGCTTGCCGAACAGCTTTTCTCTGGTGGGTGCCTTGGTTGGAGTAGTTGTAATGGTTGCCATGGTTTCTCCTATGCTCCCGTCTTTGCCGCGGCTGCTTTGACGGCATTCACGATATGTTGATAGCCGGTACAGCGGCATAAGTTGCCATCGAGTCCGTCGCGGATTTCCTCTTCGGTCGGATGCGGATTGCGCTCCAGAATCTGCTTGGCGGTCATGATCATTCCCGGCGTGCAGAAGCCGCATTGAAGCGCGTGCTCATTCCAAAAGGCCTCCTGCATGGGATCGAGATTGCCGTTGGAGCCGAGCCCTTCGATGGTCAACACCTCGCGGCCATCCGCCTGAACGGCAAACATGCTGCAACTTTTGATCGCTCGACCGTCGACATAGACGGTGCAGGCGCCGCAGATGGAGGTCTCGCAACCGACGTGAGGGCCGGTGAGCCCGACCCGCTCACGTAGATAATGGATCAGCAAAAGGCGAGGCTCGACGGAGCCGGAATGCTTCTTTCCGTTGATCGTGAGAGTGATGTTTCTTTCCATAAATAAGGGGTAGCGGATATGACGATAACACAAGTGGAGAGCCCATCGGGCCATTCATTCGGCCATAGTTCAGGGTTCGGGCCCTGTTCGTTTGTGGGACTGGGTTCGTTCGTCATGCGGACCGGCAGCCGGTTTGGAATCGCGCGGCGATTCGCGTGCTAGAATAGGTGCTTGACCGCAGATATTGAGCAGGTCACCAGATTGCAGTCCCTCGATCTGAAGATCGGCGAATTGCAACGGGAAGTGGCTGCACTTCCCAAGCACGTTACCCAGATTGAGAAAGCTCTGGAATCCCACTTGCGGCGCCTGGAAGCCGATCGTGCGGCGCTCTCAGCCAATCAGAAAGAGCGCAAGCAACTGGAAGACGACATTAAAGTACATGAACAGAAAGTCTCTAAATTAAGAGACCAGACGCTGCTGGCGAAGACCAACGAGCAGTACCGCGCTTTTCAGCACGAGATCGAGTACGCCGGCAAAGAGATCCGCAAGTGTGAAGACCGGATCCTCGATCTAATGGGCGAGTCCGAGCCGCTCGACGCGAACGTAAAGAAGGCCGAGTCTGCGCTGAAAGAAGAAAAGCGGCAGGTTGAGTCTGAAAAAGCGAGAGCGCAGGAACGGACCGGTGCCGATCGACAGCAACTCCAACAATTGCAGGCCGAGCGCAAGCAGGTGATGACAAAGGTCAAGCCCCAGACCTACTCGACATATGAGCGCGTCAGAAAACGCTGGCACGGATTGGCGCTCGCCGAGGCCGTCGAAGGACGCTGCTCCGCGTGCCAGATAGCGCTGCGCCCCCAATTTTTTCAGGACTTGCGCAAAGGCGACGAGCTGATGTTCTGTGAAAGCTGCGGCCGGATTCTTTACTACAATCCTCCCGTGAGCTTCGAGCCGGATCTTGCGCAGGCTGAAGCCGCCAAGCGGTAGAATGAAACTGATGTTAATTCGAGTGGCAATAATCGCGGCCGCTTCCCTGTTTGTAATGTATGCTCAGGACACCGCCCCGCTGGTGGTCTCGGCGGGAACCAGAATCCCGCTCAGCATGATTAACAGCGTTAGCACGAAAACGGCGGGCGAAGGCGAGCGTATCTATCTCGAAACGGTGTTCCCGATTCTCGCCAACGGCAAGATCGTGATTCCGCCCGGCAGCTACGTCGCTGGAACCGTGACGCAAGTCAAGCGTCCCGGACGCGTGAAGGGTCGCGGGGAACTCTATGTCCGGTTTGACTCTTTGACGCTGCCGAACGGAGTGACGCGCGACTTTCGCGCCCGCATCGGAGCGCTGGATGGCCGGTCGAGCGAAGAGCTGGACAAGTCTGAAGGCAAGATTAAGAGCGAAGGGAACAAATCCGGCGACGCCAGAGTAGTCGGCGAGGCGGCGGGAGCCGGTGCGACGGTGGGCGGCTTGGCGGGAATAGCTTCCGGCCACACTGGTATGGGCGCCGGCATTGGCGCCGCGGCAGGCGCCGCAGCCGGGTTGATTGGCGTGCTGGTCACGCGAGGTCCGGACGCGGTGCTGGCCAAAGGGACGACTCTCGATATGGTGCTCGACCGTTCGCTTGAGTTCGGACCCGGCGAACTGGACTTCAGCGACACGAACTGGCATCATTCGGTGAGCGACGGCAGCGGTCCCCTGCCCAGCCACAAGAGCCAGTCGACCACCGGCCTGGGACGCCGCTGGCCGTAGCACAGGGATTCCTGCCTGTGTCTGGAGTTTCTACATTCTCAAGTGGGGCAGGTTGCCTAACCCGCAGGCCGATTGCTAATCGGCCTTCCCGCAAGAAACTGAGAATTCTTGGTCTCGAAGGCGATGCATTCGCTCCAAAGGTTCCCCGCCAGGAAGGCCAATGAACTTCTGAAGCTTACGGGGCGGCCCTTGGCAAGCGTGATCAAATCGAATTCGAGAAGATCGTTCATTACATCACATCGAGATGAATCCCGTTAGGGCTGGGCTGGTCACCACCCCCGAAGCGTTCGTCTGGTCCAGCGCCCGGGCCGATTGCCAATCGGCCCACAGGTTGGCAACCTGGTTGGCAACCTGCCCCACGGAAGAAATGTAGAATCGATCCGCCCTACACGTCGCAAATCCGCATCGCCTCATCGAGCGACTTCAGCGGATCGTTCCCCTGCGCTGGTGAATATTCGTGGGCGATGTAGCCCTGGAAACCAGCGTCTGCGATCGCGCGCGCCACGAAGCCGTAGTTCAGCTCCTGCGTGTCGTTGATTTCGTGCCGGCCGGGATTGCCGCCCGTGTGGAAATGCGCGATGTACTGTAGGTTCTCCCGAATCGCGCGAACGATGTCGCCCTCCATGATTTGGAGATGATAGATGTCGTACAGCAGCTTCACGCGCGGCGAGTTCACGCGCTTGCAAACATCCACCCCCCAGGAGGTGTGATCGCACATGTAGTCCTTGTGGTTCACTTTGCTGTTCAGCAGCTCCATGCAAATCGTCACGCCCTTGTCTTCAGCGTGGGATTTTATCTTATTCAGGAAAGCGGCGGTATTGTCCGCGCCTTCCGCATCCGACATTCCGCGTCGATTGCCCGAGAAGGCGATCAGGTTGGGAGCGCCGCCGGATACGCAAGCATCGATGCCCTCATGCATCGACTTTTCGATGCGGTCGTGATTTTCTTTTCGGTTCAGCGCGTCCGGTATCGTGCCGCCGTAGCCGGGGACCATGCTCGGGATCAGTCCATACTTTTTGAGAATGGGCCAATCTTTTTGGCTCACTAGATCGAATCCCTTGGCGCCCATGCGCGCGGCGTCTTCAGCATTCTGCTCGAGCGTGCGGCCTTTGCCGAAAACACCACCCGTCACGCACTGCTTCAGGCGGCCTTTTCGCTGAATCGGCCCCGCGAAACCAGTAGCCGCGGCCAGCGCCGGCACAAAAGCTCTTCGTGTCATGGGTATATCGTATCAGCCAGTCCTACGCGTCTTCAGGTTATTTTTCCCAGCAAGACGCGCATCAAAAATCCGCCAACAAGCGTCCGGCTGATCCGTGGAGCAGGTGCACGTGGAGCAGGCGATCTCCGCCGCCTGCTTCCCCTCCCTAGCACCCGCCAGTCACCGATCCTCCAAAAATATCTTCTCCCTTCCCTTCATCGACATGCCGCATTTCCGCATGCGCCTCCCGCACACCCGCATCCTACACTCAAGGCGGATAATCTTATGTCTACCTCCACCGTTCAAGCGATCGCTAACCGCGATAACGCGCAACTCTCCACTGGGCCCCGCACGCCCGAAGGCAAGCAAGGCTCCAGCCTCAACGCAACCAGCCACGGCCTCACCGGCAAAGCGGT
Organism: Bryobacteraceae bacterium; assembly: GCA_051000095.1. Lineage (GTDB taxonomy): Bacteria > Acidobacteriota > Terriglobia > Bryobacterales > Bryobacteraceae > JBBSHP01. Next base: position 23,609 of record JBPCOQ010000006.1, read on the forward strand.
TGTGTTGCCGGATGAAGACCAACAGGCCTACGAAAATCTGTGTCGTGATTTCATCGCGGATCTGCAACCGAAGGGCGCGATGGAAGAGCATCTCGTCCAAACCTTGGCCGATCAGTAATGGCGCCTGCATCGTGCCTATGCTCGCGAACTCGGGATCGACGACCCGAATCAGCTCGAACATCTCACTCGCCACGCTTCCGTATCCTGCGCGACTATAACACCACGCTGAAAGCTCTTCAGAGTGTCTAAGGTGAGCGCAAGAGCCTTGAAGCCACCGAGCTCAGCTAGGCCGGGTTTGTTCAAAAACTAATGGATATGAAGAAGATCGACTGGAATCTCGCCGACGATGGGTTCGTTTTGTCGCGCGAACAAATCAGGGCCGGTCTCAACCGGCGCAACCACTGCGATAAGTCTCACATGGCGAATTATGCCGGCTACGATCTCAAGAAATTTCAAGACATCGAGTATTCTCGCGCCGCATCGCATCGTCCAGGCGGGGAGGGATCTTAGTTCGTGGCTCGGGCATGCGAACGCTTTGCCAACAACTCGTACACGGCGCGGCATTCATCGGCGAGTTCCATGAACTGCTCCGGATACAAGGACTGGTAGCCGTCCGAAAGCGCCTTATCCGGGTTCGGATGTACTTCGACCAGTAGTCCGGATGCGCCCGCTGCCACCGCGGCCAAGGCCATGGGATGCACCTTATCGCGCTTCCCGGTTCCATGGCTGGGATCGACGACGATCGGTAGATGGCTCAATTTCTGAACCGACGGCACGATGCTGAGGTCGAGGGTGTTGCGAGTATGGTCGGCGAAAGTGCGGACGCCACGCTCGCATAAGATGACCTGGTAATTGCCTTCCGAGAGCACGTATTCGGCTGCCATCAGGAACTCATCGAGCGTGGACGACATGCCGCGCTTGAGCAGAACGGGTAAGCGCGAGCGCCCGGCACGCCGTAGCAAGGCAAAATTCTGCATGTTGCGCGCCCCGATCTGGATACAATCGCAGTATTTCTCGACCAGATCGAAGGTTTCGACATCGATGGCTTCGGTGACGATGCCCAGACCGGTTTCCGCCCGGGCTTCGGCCAGCAGCTTGAGTCCTGCTTCCGCGAGGCCTTGAAATGCATAGGGAGAAGTGCGCGGTTTGTAAGCGCCGCCGCGGAGCAACTGCCCTCCAGCGGCCTTTACGGCTCGGGCTGCGGCCAGGATCTGTTCACGGCTCTCCACGGCGCACGGGCCGCCGCACAGGGTCAGCTCGTCTCCACCAACCTGTACACCCGCGACATTGACTACCGTGTTATCGGGCTTCACCTCGCGACTGACCAGCTTGTAAGCTTTCGAGACCGGGATCGCTTCGGCCACCCCCGGGAGATCTTCAAATTCAGCCGGATTGACCGGACCCGGATTGCCGGTAATGCCGACCGCGGTCCGCTGTGCACCGGGCATGATATGGGCCCGGAACCCGAGGCTCTCGATTCTCGCGCACACCCGCGAGATGTCGTCGGCGTTCGCGTGGGCGCGCATCACGATTAGCAAAGCTTTGGTCCTTTGCAACCAGTGTAGCGTTTCGGGTTAAATACAACTGAATGCGCAAGATTGTTCTGTGGCTACCGGCGCTGCTCTGCGCTGGGTCGGTATCGATCGCCCAGGATGATGCCGAGACCACTTTCAAAACGGATGTGAAGGTTGTCAATGTGCTGGCGAATGTGTTTACCAAAAAGGGAGCAATCATTCGCGATCTCACCAAAGACGACTTCACGGTCGCGGAGAACGGGCGGCCGCAGACGATCCGCTATTTTTCGCGCGAATCGGATCTGCCGCTGACACTTGGCCTGATGGTGGACACCAGCATGAGCCAGCGCCGCGTGCTGGAGGCCGAACGCGCGGCTAGCTTTCGCTTTCTGGATCAGGTGCTGCGCGAGAATAAAGACCAGGTCTTTATCATGCAGTTCGATATGGCGGTGATGATGAGCCAGCCGCTTACATCCTCCCGCAAGAAGCTGGATGAGGCGCTCTCGTTCGTGGATACTCCCAGCCTGCATGAGCTGCAGAGTCAGGGTACGAGCGGCGGCACGCTGCTTTATGACGCCGTGGTGAACGCCTCACAAGAAGTGATGGCCAACCTGCATGGCCGTAAGGCGCTCATCGTGCTTTCAGATGGAGTCGATATCGGGAGCGAGGCGAATCTCACGGCTGCGGTGGAGGCTGCCCAACGCGCGGATACACTGATCTATTCGATCCTGTTCTCGGACTCCGGCGCTTACGGAATCCCTCTGGCGCTGATGCCTGGTCCGGATGGCAGAGGAGCCTTGCAGCGCCTCTCCAAAGACACGGGAGGCGGGTTCTTTGAAGTATCGAAGAAACATCCGATCCAGCAGATCTTCGACATCATTCAGGACGAGCTGCGCAGCCAGTACAACATGGGCTATGTATCGGATGTCCCGGTCAGGATATCGGAGTTTCGGAAGATCCAAGTGGCGATGCGGCAAAAAGGCTTAGTGGTGCAGGCGCGCGACCGATACTGGGCGCAGAGGTGACGGGGCGCCGGTGAACCCGTACAGCTTCCTTGCGTTGTCCCTCAGCGCCATTCGAGCCAGCTCCACCGCCCGGGCACGCGTGATTTCGCCATCGCGCAGCATACCAGTTAAGGCGATCCCCAAGGCCTGACGCCCCGTCGTACTTGCCACCCAACCGGCTTCCTCCCACCCCATCTGGTCGGAGAACGGATAAGCGTCGGTGGCAAACAGCACCTTCTCAGGCTGAAGCTCCAGCCACTCTCGAATCACTCCCGCCACCGCTCGCGGGTAGCCAAAAAAGCTTTGCTCGGAGAAATCGGCGTACGCATTCGGCTTCTGCAGCAAGGCCGCCACTTCACGCGTAAACGGCCAGCCCCCGTGTACCATCACGAAATTGGTCTTGCGCAGAGTGGGATCGTTCAGTACGGGCTCGAGCAATAGCGGGTTCGCGCCGCCCACATTAAAATAGCCGCCCGCGCCCGCCGCAACGTGAAGATGGACCGCCATCCCAAGCCGGCCGCATTCGCGAGCGATGTACCGGAATAAATAATCCTGCAAGATTTTGTAATCCGCGCCTGCTGGAGCTTCCGCCGCCGATCGGGAATATACTCGCTCGGCCTCAGCCTTCGCAGGATCGCCAAAATCGAGCGAGCGAAGATAGGCCGCTTCAAACTTTTCCGCGACCGCGCCCGACTGCTTATGCCGCTCAAGCGTTGCCGTGATCACTTTCTGCAAGTATTCGTTCAACGACCCCGGGGCCTTGCTATATCCCGATTCCGTCAGATAACGCCGCAGTAGCCGGTCTTCATCTTCAAAGAACGCCTTGTAGTCCGGATTCTTCGCCGCCAGACTTGCATTATTCAGCGGGTACATCAGCGCATCCGCGAAAGGAACCCACACGAAGCGAGGACTCGAAAGCCCGCGGCCCATCGCAACCCGGTTAGCGAGCATCGTCTCGATCCCGAGTTGGTCCAGCACCCACGCGGAATAGCCATCGCCCTTTTCACGCATGATCCGGCGCTTCCGATCAGCCGCCGCATGCACATGTTCCGGCGCCCGGTTCGTGAATGCCAAGCCGTACAACCCGCGCCACGCCGGGAAAATCTCGGGACTTCCGTCGCGCGTGCGAATGGGCTCTGAATACGGCTCCATCACTTCTACCGGAAGCGCGTCATACTCGGTGTCTTTGTCATTCGCGCCCGTCACTCGCACGGGATGCGCGTGATTATCGATCGCTTTGATCTTCGCGATTTCGGCCGCGAGTTGCGGGTCAATAGGAAGTTGCGCGAACAGGGCAACGGTAGAAGCCAACAGACAAAACGGAAGACGACTGGCGGGCAGCATTACTGATTATCCTAGTGTTAAAAACAAAAAGGCGCCTGCCGGTTCCCGGCGAGCGCCTCTCAAATCCAAACAGGAAAAGCGATTACGGGTTGGTCTTATCTTTCACTTTGTCCGCGCCCTTCTCGGTCGCGCCGGCGGCCTTGTTCACGCCTTTCTTGGTTCCTTTGGCAACGGCCTTGCCTGAATGTTTCGCGGCGCGGCCCGTCGCTTTGCCGACTTCTTTCACGTCACTGCCTGCCTTCTTTGCATTGTCCTTGGCTGTGTCCTGAGCCATCAGGCTCAACCCGGCAGCCATCGCACTCACAGTCAAAATTCCCAGTAGCCTCTGCATCGTTTTGCCTCCACTCTTTCGAGCGATTGTATTAGCGGAACCAACTCCGCTGTCTATGAGATTCTAGCGCAACTTCAGCCGTTTCTATAATTTCCTAGAGACAACTTAATGGAGCCTTCTTCATTTTTGCCGCGTTGCCGCAAGTGCTATCATGCCCGGCTATGGACCAATTCAAGGGCCTTTTATCGGGATTGCGTGTCATCGATTGCGGTACTTACATCGCGGGTCCAGCCGCCGCGGTCATCCTCTCGGACTTTGGCGCGGAGGTTATCAAAATCGAGCGGCCTCCGTTTGGAGACCCTCACCGCTATCTTCACCTCGTGCCGGGCATGCCCGTTTCCGCCGTCCCTTACTGCTGGATTCTGGACGGGCGCAATAAGAAGAGCCTGGCTCTCGATCTGGGAGTGGAGGCTGGCCGCCAAGCGCTGCTGAAGCTGGTTTCCAGCGCCGACGTCTTCATCACCAACTATCAGCCCGCTCTGGTGCGGAAGTTTGCGCTCTCGTACGATGATCTCGGCGCTATCAACCACCGCCTGATTTATGCGCACATCACAGGGTATGGAGATGCCGGCGGCGAGGTGGACAAGTCCGGCTACGATCTCACTGCCTATTGGGCGCGGTCCGGCTTGATGGGCGCGATGCACAATGCCGATGCTGAACCGGCGCTTTCGGTTGCGGGCTTCGGCGATCATCCGACGGCTATGACTCTCTTTGCAGCCATCCTGCTCGGGTTGTATCGCCGCCAAGCCACCGGTCAAGGGTGCCGTGTGTCAACGTCGCTGATGGCCAACGGCGCATGGTCGAATGCGTGCGGTATCCAGGCGGCTTTGTGCGACGCGGCATTCCTGCCAAAATGGACCCGGCTCACTTCCATAAACCCGGCCGTCAATCACTACTTGACCCGCGACGGACAGCGCTTCATCACCTGTTGTCTCGATCCGAAAAAGGACTGGCCCAATCTATGCCGGGCGCTAGGTCGTCCCGAGTTGATCGACGATTCGCGATTCCAAACGCCCGAAGCGCGGCGCGCCAATGCACCGGATCTTGTCACGATCATCGACCAAGCCGTCGCCGCGAGAGACATGTCCGAGTGGATCGACATCTTCCGCCAGCACGACGTAATCTGGGGGCCGGTACCAGCGACGCAACAAGTGCCTGCCGATGCGCAGATGGAAAGCAATGGAGTCTTTCTCCAGATCTCAGGCGGCCCACGGACCATCGACAGCCCCATCCGGGTGGACGGATTTGCGAAAACGGAGCCCTCACTGGCCCCCGCGGTCGGCCAGCACTCGGTCGAAATCTTACAATCGTTGGGCTATTCCGAAGATTCGATCCAGGAACTAATACAACGCGGTATCACTATGGCCTGAGTCGGGAGGTTCCGGATCAAACCTTAATCGAGCCTGCTGGCGGATTGTTCGGATCGTACGCAGCCAAGCTGCCTACCGCCGAAAGACCCGGAGCGACCGCGACCGGTTGCTGGAGTGCCGAGGGAACCCAGGTATACCCGAAGGATTGGCGCAGAGCCATGGTCTTACCGGCATCCCAGCCCCAGATCATAACTGGAACGTCAATCTGGTAACCCTGGCTTGCCAGTTGTGACCCGAGTGCCTGCCGCTGGCTATAGTCGTCAATTTCACGGAGTTGTTGAACTGCGGCGGGCTGGCCATTCCAGTAAGCGTCGTCTACCGGATCGTTTACATAAAAGTGCTGGACCGGTGGCGCCGTAACTGGGATTGCGTGTGGCTGCACGCTATCCAGTGGTACCAAAGCATTGAATCCCACCCGCGTGTCAACCGGTGTCGATGGCGCCACAGCGGCAGAAACCTGCCTGGCGACGGCATTATTTTGGCTCGCCTTGGCGCCCAAATTGAGACTTACCGAACCGGGATCGATCCCAAACTTCTCCAGAGTGCCAGCGATGGCGTCCGAGAGAGCCTGCATAAACGACTGAGAAGAAAGAGTGGCACTAGCGCTGCTAGCCGCGTTGAGTTGGAGTCCGAGCTGCGTGCCGGTGGTAGCCGGCTGTAAATTCACCATTGAAAAAAACTGCCTCCAGCGATCTAAGGGCAACTTAAACTCCAAAGGCTGGTTTGCAGCCCGTAGGGTAATGTACAGGATCTACCGCATAGACGAGAGGGAATGGATGAGCAACAATTAATCCACGTGCAGGAAGCTGTACCGCATCCTGCACCGCTCATCCTCACAAGGCACGCCCGCTGGAGACATAGCTCCCCAGCGGGCCTTTTTTGGGCAATAACTTACTTGACTTACCAACCCAATTCCTGGAGGAGGTTAGGCGGATTGCGATTCCCGACTGGCTACGCCGTCGTAAAAGATAGAGGTTCTGGCTCGGTGATCTCAACGACGATTCGCCTGAGTTCTGCCAGTTCATCCAACTCAATAAAACCGTCGCCCGAAAACGTGACTACGCCGCTCTGTTGGTCCGGTGCTGCGACCCGAGTTTGCTCGTCCATCTTCTCAAAGATAATGTTGAAGTCTTTATTCATGTTTTTTTAACAACTATCGGTTTCTTGAACTGCGCTTCAATCTGGCGACGCGCATCGACCAGGTTGTGTTCCGTCCCACACCGCGGACAACGAAACTTATTGTCCTGAGGAAACCAATACAGCCCGGCTGCAAATCGGCAGTTTCGAAAATTTTGTACAGATTCGTTGCGAACGTCATCTGCAACAACGTATGGTATCGTACAATCGCGTCATTCAGATCCGCCGTCTTTGAATAGTCTGTGATCCTGAGCCGCATCCGATCAAAATCTTCGATTTTGATCGACCGGCTATGCGTTTTCCAAAAACGGTGGTCACGGAGATGGTCGGCGATTTCCAGCTCGTTGCTCTTTGTCCGCCACAGTGACCAGCCATTGCGTCACCAGAATTTTGGCGAAGCTGAAAGCATTCTCCGCGTTCTGCAGCTCGCCCGGCGAGATGCCTTGCAGGATCGGGATGTAGGCACGGTTCAGCGTCCTGGTATCCGTCACCTCTTTCTTGATCTTCTCCATGCCTTCGAGCAGCGCGTCGGCTGAGAATCGCTTTCCCTGATAAAAAATCTGGGCATTGATCAGCCCAAGCCCCGAAGGCGGCCCCATCAGAATTTCGTCGGCGGCCATCGCCATAATCGTACCGGCGTTCTTGGCGTAGCCGGGTACAATCACCGCCACGTCTTCATACTCACCCCGCATCGCCTTGACTAGATTCTCGGCGACCTCACCCGGCCCGCCCGGAGTTTCCAGAATCTGATCCAGTTGCTTGCCCTTCAAATTCGAGAGCTGATCGGTGAACGGCAACAGGTCGCTGTAATCGATAGAGACTTGCTGGATGCTCTTGTTGATGTCGGCAGCGAACACCAACACATCCCGTCCGCGCAGTGCCGAAAGCCTTTGAGCTGGACTTTCGCTCTGCGGTAAGCTCGTCGAAATTTTCTGAGCTGAACTTCTCCAGATATTCGGTGTAGATCCCCATGCCTGTTGTATTGTGCCAAACCTTCTTTCGATCGTTACAGTGTCCCGCGATATCGCACTTTTCATAGCGGTACTCGCGAACGAGCGACTTCGCTATTTCCTGACGGAGTATTCTTCCGGTGTTTCCGCCCGCCGCGTCTCTTCCCCTCGCTGAAAGTTCCGATCGCTCTGGCATCCCCGGTCTTTTAAGAGCGCTCCAGATTTAAAAAGGGGAGCCTGCTAATACGTTTCATTGTACAGATGTAAACGTTAGGTAAGTGATGCCCTTTTTATAGTCGAAAGGACGGTATGTTTGAAGGATGAATCCGTCCCTTCTTGCATCCCCGCCGGACATGGCCCAGAGTGGCCACCGCAACATCGATCAACTCTGTATCAATACCATACGCACGCTATCCATTGATGCAGTCCAGCAGGCCGACTCCGGCCATCCCGGCACTCCCATGGCCATGGCCCCCGTGGTCTACCAACTCTGGCAGAACATGCTGCGCTTCGATCCCGAAGATCCGATCTGGCCCAATCGCGATCGATTTGTTCTCTCGGTGGGACACGCCTCCATGCTGCTCTATTCGATGCTGCATCTGACAGGCGTCAAGTCCGTCAATCCAAAATACGAAGTGCTGGGCGAGTTGTCGGTGACTCTCGACGACATCAAACACTTCCGCCAATTGGACAGCAAATGCCCCGGGCATCCGGAATACCGGCTTACCTCGGGCGTCGAGACCACTACCGGACCTCTGGGGCAAGGCGTGGCCACCAGTGCCGGCATGGCGATCGCATCGCGCTGGATGGCGTCGCACTTCAACCAGCCCGGCATGAATCTGATCGACTTCAACGTGTATGCACTGTGCGGCGACGGAGACATGATGGAAGGCGTCAGCAGCGAGGCCGCTTCGCTCGCCGGCCATTTACGGCTGGCCAACCTGTGCTGGATCTACGACAACAATCGGATCACGATTGAGGGCAGCACATCTCTCGCCTTCAGCGAGGACGTCGCAACGCGGTTCCTGGGCTATGGGTGGAACGTGGTCCGGGTGGGTGATGCAAATGACCGCGTCATGCTCCAGCGTGCCTTTGACGTGTTCATCCAAACGCAGGATCGGCCGACACTGATTATCGTCGATAGCCATATCGCCTGGGGATCGCCTCACAAGCAGGACACCAGCGCCGCGCATGGCGAGCCGCTCGGCGAGGAAGAAATCCGGCTGACCAAGCGGGCCTATGGCTGGCCGGAAGACGCTCAGTTTCTGGTTCCGGACGGGGTTCGCGAGCACTTCCAGCAAGGCATCGGCAAGCGCGGCCGGGAATTGCGGGATGCCTGGATGCAGCGCTTTGGAGAGTACCGGGCGAGTTATCCGGATCTCGCCGACCAGCTTTATCGCATGCAGCACCGGCAACTGCCGGAGAATTGGGACAAAGATCTGAAGCCCTTCCCAGCGGACCCCAAAGGTATGGCCGGCCGCGACGCTTCGGCCAAAGTGGAAAATATTCTGGCGCGAAGCATTCCCTGGTTGATGGGCGGCGCCGCCGACCTCGCACCCTCTACCAAGACACGCATGACCTTTGAGGGGGCCGGTGATTTCGAGGCGGGCACTCCGTCCGGCCGCAACTTCCATTTCGGCATTCGCGAGCACGCCATGACTTCAATCGCGAATGGAATGGCCCTGAGCAAGATCCGTCCTTTCGCTTCCGGCTTTCTCATTTTCAGCGACTACGCCCGCGGCGCCATTCGTTTAAGCGCGCTAATGGAGATTCCGGTGATTTTCGTTTTCACGCACGATTCGATCGGCGTGGGAGAAGACGGGCCGACGCACCAGCCCATCGAGCAGTTGGCGTCGTTGCGCGCGATCCCGGGGTTAATCACGATTCGTCCGTGCGATGCGAACGAAGTGGTGGAGGCGTGGCACTACATCATGCAACTGAAGCATCAGCCGGCGGCGTTGATCTTGAGCAGACAGGCATTGCCTACGCTCGACCGATCGCGCTACGCGGCAGCTTCCGGGTTGCAGCGCGGAGCGTACGTATTGGCGGGTTCGTCGGACGCGCGTCCCGATGTAATCCTGATCGCTACCGGCAGCGAAGTATCCCAGGCCGTGGATGCGCACGAGAATCTGGTTGCGGAAGGGATTCAGAGCCGCGTAGTCAGCCTGCCCTCCTGGGAGATTTTCGAGAAGCAGGATGACGATTATCGCGCCGCCGTGCTTCCTCCGGACGTACGGGCCCGCGTGACTATCGAACAGGCGACGACTTTCGGATGGGAACGTTATTCGGGCAGCGATGGAACGCGCATCGGCATGCATACCTTCGGCGCGTCGGCCCCGTTAAAGGAGCTGCAACGAAAGTTCGGATTCACTCCGGACCAGATCGTCTCGGCAGCGAAGAAGTTGCTGGGCCGCTAAAATGCCATCTGGCCGCGCCACAAGAGAACTTGACCTCACCCGCATGCAGTCATGGATTCGCTCAAGCAGCGCGGCATTCCGATTGTGGACCACACGATTGAGGATTTTGACCGGGACATGAAAACTCTAAGCGACTTATGGCCCGAAGTGGAGAAGATTGTGCGAGAGCCGGGTGCCCGTCGTAACAGCTAGCTCGAGCGCAAGCGGGCCACAGCCGTTCCTGGCTTTGGCACTTTGCTGACGTGGGCTGAAGAACCACACAGGCTCGAAAGCCTGTGCCACGAACAGTGAACACCTTAGCCGAAAACCAACCATAGTTCCATTGCAACGATCGGTAACCTGAGCCAAACTGGCTGTGCCATATGAGCGCGGCCCTTACCTTTATTTCGGATCATCCGTCGGATCGGCACACCGTCATCCCCCCTGTGCCGGAAAGCTTGGAAGACACGGGCCTTCCACCCTCGCTAGTTGAACAACTCATCTACAAGATGCTCTACTTCCGGGGGGATCTCCTCGGACGCGATCTGTCCAGCGCTCTTGGTCTCAAGTTCAGCCTGGTCGAAGATTTGATCGAGATCATGAAACGCCAGCACCTAGTGCAGGTGAAGCGCTCGCTCGGAATGGGGAACAGCACCGCGATCTTCGCCCTGACCGAGGCTGGGCGCAACCACGCCCGCGAATACCTGGAGAACAACCAGTACACGGGCCCGGCCCCGGTGCCTTTATTCCAATACGGCTACTTCGCACGCAATCAGCGGCGCAAAGACGGCTGGCTTACGCAGGAGGCGCTGGCCCATGCCTACCGGCGCATGGTGGTGACCCCGCGCATTCTCTCGCAGATCGGGCCGGCGGTCAGCTCCGGCAACTCATTCCTGATCTATGGCCAACCCGGAAACGGCAAGACCTTTCTCGCGGAAGCGCTGGGCGGGCTGGACGATTCGTGTATCTACGTGCCGCATGCGATCGAATGCCAGGGCAACATTATTCAGGTATATGACCCGATTTATCACCAGCCGGTGCACGAGTCGGAGCAGCAGTCGGCGATTTCCTCCGAGCCAAAGTATGACGGTCGCTGGATCAAATGCCGTCGGCCGTTCATCGTCACTGGCGGCGAGCTCACGCTCGAGATGCTCGATCTCAACTTCAACGCCACCTCCAAGGTCTACGATGCTCCTTACCAGCTCAAAGCGAATAATGGGATCTATCTAATCGATGACTTCGGACGCCAGCGTTGCACGCCCGCCGAGGTGCTGAACCGTTGGATCGTGCCGATGGAACGCCGAGTAGACTATCTGACCTTCCGAAGTGGCGGCAAAATGACTGTTCCCTTTGAGGCGTTCCTGATCTTTTCAACCAATTTGAAGCCGCATCAATTAGGGGACGAAGCTTTTCTCCGCCGGATCCAGTATAAAATGCTGCTGCGCAGTCCGGACCAGCAGGAGTTTGAGATTATCTTCAAGAGCTTCTGCGATGCAAAGCAGATTCCGTGTCCGGATGGTCTGGTTTCTCAATTTATTGCCCGCCACTACCGGACCACGGGAACACCCTTCAGGCGCTGTCATCCGCGGGACGTCATCTCGCACGCGATCAACCTGATGCACTTCGAGAGATTGCCGGCGGAACTGACAGAAGACGTGCTCGACCGCGCCTTTGAAGGCTGTTTCTTACAGGAAGACGAAACCTAGAACGCGTGCGGCAGTCAGGCCGCCGAAGGCAAGCTCAGCGACGCTCTGGATAAAGCTTTCTGCAACAGTTCGATTGCTTCGGCTTGCGTGAGCCCTTTGGAAGTGGATAGCTCTGTAATCAGGAGGTGCCGGGCGCGCTGCAGCATGTGCTTCTCCCGGAACGAGAGCGGTTTCTGGTTATGTAGCAGCAGCAAAGTCTTTAGAACCTCGGCAATTTCCTGAAGGGTCCCCGCTCGCATCTTATCCGTGTTCTCCTTGAAGCGGTCCTTCCAGTCCGAGCTGGTATGGCATTCGCCTTCGGAGAGAAACGCCAGGACGCGGACCAGGTTGCCATTCCTGGTAATCTTTCGCAATCCGATCTCTTCGACATGCGAGAACGGCACCATGACTGTCATATCCGGGTAAGTAAGACGAAGAAGATAAAAGCGTTCGAAGCGGGACCCGAACGTCCGGGTACTGATATTCTCGATCGTTCCGACACCCTGGTTCGGATAAACTACTTTCTCACCGACTTGAAATAAGGTCATAGCGGACACTTACCCCTGTCTGAATCTGTTATTTAACAAACAAAGCGGAAAGATGATGTTAAGCCGAAGTTAGAACTTTGTCAATGATTTTTACAAGTTGATTTTTACGACTCGTCAGAAGAATTCATGGGTAAGCTCCGGCTCGGGTAATTTGCCAAGTGAGTGATAGAGCGCGAGTTCGAGGATGTGGAAGGTGCGAAAGCCATATGATCTTCTCATGGTTACTTTGGCTTTGTTGTTCAGGCCTTCGACAACGCCGCTGGAAAACTCCTTCCTGGCCTTGAAGTAGTTGAGTAGCAGTTCGCGATGAGAGCGGAGGGTGCGTGCGATCTTCTTCATCGGTTCGATGCGGGATCGCAGGGTTTGCTGGCACCAGAAGTCCAGAAACATGCCGGCCCAAGTGGGCGAGTTGTACTCCCAGAACTGCTGAAAATCTTCTTTGAGGAGATAGGCGCGGACGGTCTGGAGATTGTAGCGGAGCAGATCTCGCAGGCGGAACTTCTGCTGAGAGGTGAGATTTTCTTTGCGTTTGAGGACGCACCAACGTGACTTGTTCAACAGTGGTTCGTGACCCTCCTGTGCCATCTTGCGTGATTCGGCGGCGCGGACCTCGTCCAAAGCCTTATTCATCTTGGTGACCGATGCGCTTGCGCACGTGCCGTGTGAAAACGGTCGAGGATGCGCTTGCGCCCGTGCCGTGTGCAGCGCTTGGGAACATTTCTGGCGGATGACATCCAGGTAAGGCTGCCATCCGAAAGCGGACAAGCGTATCCGAGCAGACAAATTCGATCTGCGAAGCGAGTTGGTCTCCGATGACGGTGAAGAAACCTTGAAAGCTCTCGATGGTGCGCTCCTTGCCGACCCACAGCAGGCGGGTGATCCCCTGGTCGATCTGGTAGACCAGCGTCAAGTATTTGTGGCCTTTGGCGTACTGGATCTCATCCACGCCGATGGCGCGAATCGACCCCAGCGTGCGATGTTCCAGGCCCCAGCCGACTACATACTCAACGGCATCGCAGACCTTGTCCCCAGGAAGTGTGGAAGGCCTCGGCGGTTTCCTTCCAGGAGAGTTTCCGCGCCCAACGGGCCAGGAACAGCATACGGCACGTACGCAAGCGTATAAGCTCTGGTTAGCTGGCGTTTCCCACGGCACGTGCGCAAGCGCATCGCCCCAAGGAACCTCCTCCACTACTACGCCGCAATGGTGGCAGTCGACACGCCGCATCTGATACAGAAAGAAAACCAAAATCCCCCAGAAAGGGATGAACTCAAAGCGCCGCTCGGCAAGACGATCATAGCCCGGGGCAGGCTTGTGGCACCCCGAGCAGACTGCCTTTGAGCCCTTCCGTGGTCGGACATCCACCTCGATGTTTTTCTTGTCCGGGCCGAAGCGGGCATGTTGATAGACGAATCCGCGATGGCGGTGGCGGTGGTTTAGAATCGTGAGCAGTTCCATGGCGCGAGAGATTTTGAAGGCGGAGACATCCAGAATAAACCGCGCTGCTACGTCGGCGCCATCCGCCGATACTTCCGCCTAACTGCCGCGATCTGGACAACTGGCCGCGCTCGTGGATGGGGCTGGAAAAAGATCTGCCGCCGGGGGAACAACTACTGGCTTACTTCCGGCCATTCATCGGCTATCTGGCATCCTCCCATCTTTCCCCGAAAACCATCCGAAAGCGCGTAGACAACCTTTGGATACTGGGGTGGATCTTGCCGGCGAACGTATCCAGGCTGGCGAACGGCTCTGACGATTGATTCCCCACCGATTCCGGCTCACCCGCCGGGTGAGCTCCCGCAAGCTGCTTTTTCATCGCTCATCTTGAACAATATATGCTACTTCGTTCCATCAGGTTGAGAGCGAACCGCCGTTATTAGGTTGAAAGATACAAAAGGTTCGAAGGTTGATAACCTTATATATGATGTAATTCTTGTTGGGTAGAAAAAATAGCCTTCTGAGGCCGTCTTCAACGTGCCGGTTTCAAAGTTGAAGTAAGCGCTGCCTTTCCAGTCAATGCCGGTCCCAAATTCACCAGTGAGACTCTGCCTGTTCCCGCGGGAAACTCCTCGATCTTTGTGCCTGCCGGAAGCTGGATCGCGCTGCGGAAATAGAACTTGAGATTAGGCCCGATGACATGGCATTTTGTAGCGTCCTCGAGAATGGCCGGCTAAGGGCATCCTTCATGCCGGCTCCAGAGAGAAGTGGTTGACCGGCGAGACGTCCATGTACGCGGTCAGGTTGTCATTCGGAAGCTTGCCGCTGAAACTGGCTTCCATGGCCATCTCGGCCCGCCGGTAATCCGGCTTGTAGCTCATATAAGCGACAAAGTCCGTTAGGCCCCGCGGTCTCGACCGCGGCTTGAAATTGCCATTTCGAGCAGCGGGAGCGCTTTGTTTCCAG
>JBPCOQ010000176.1:0-30734 GCA_051000095.1 Bryobacteraceae bacterium
CGATACCGCAACGGATCTCGCCGAATCCCCACTCCAAGTGACGCTTGGGACACCAGGTGACCGGGAAAGGCGTGCTTGAGTTCCGTAGCTAGCTCGTCCACAAATACAGCGTGCCCGACCGTCGGCGGAGGCATGATCCGGGATTCTCCATCGAGGATTTCTTCCAGCTTGTTCTCCGGCATCTGGAGCGATTCCTCATAGGTGATCGGATGAGTACTTGTCTGCATACTATAAAGGTAGCCCTACCGACCGCATCAATTCCAGCGCATTGCTCCTCTGAACCACGCCCTCGTGCAACTGGTAGTCGAAGCGCAAAGCGCCGTTTTCGAGTACATCGGCGAAGTGCAGATTTCGCGCGCCGCCGCCCAGATCGTCTGCGATATGAACCAGCGCGAGATCGTGGGTGGTAATAATGCCGGCCGCGCCTCGCTCCACCAGACCCTTCACGATCGCTTCAGCGCCGATGCGGCGGTCATGAGAATTGGTCCCGCTCAACAGTTCATCGATGAGGAACAGCACGGTGCGCTCACCCGCCGTCAAATCCAAGATCTGCCGCAGCCGGGTGATCTCAGCGTAGAAGCGGGAGCGCCCATCTTGCAGGGAATCGAGCACGCGGATCGACGCGCCCACCTGTAGCGGAGAGATGCGCAGACGCTTGGCTCGAACCGGCGCGCCGGCCCAGGCAAGCACGGTGTTGAGGCCTACGCTCCGCAACAGCGTGCTCTTACCGGACATATTCGACCCGCTCACGATTAGTAGCTGAAGCGGACCGCCGAGCGAGACGTCATTCGGGACGCACTTCGATCCCGGCATCAGCGGGTGTGCGACCTGCTCAGCCTGAAAGCAGCTTCCCCCCTGCGCCAATTCCGGGAAGGGATCTGTGGGATGTTCAAAACTGTAGGTTGCGAGCGCGCCCAGAGCTTCCCATTCGGCGATCACATCCAGCCATCGGCGGACTTCACCGCCCCATTGAGCCCGCCACTTCTCAACCGCGATGCTCAGGTGCGTCGACCATTGCAGCACGGCCGCAATCGGCGCGAAGAACAGATTGTGCTGCCAGTCGAGACGATCGACCAACCGCTCGAGATTCGCAATATGCGCCGATGCGGCGAGCCCTTCCGTCTCCAGCTCCCGGCGCAGCCTTTGGAGCATGGGTGCTTGAAATTGCCGCTGTTCGATCAGTTGCAGCATCGCAGCGGCGAGAGCCAGATCGCGCGCCGGCGACTCGACCGAATCCACTACCGCCGAAACTCTGGACCGTAGCGCGAAGCCGAACGCCAGATCGATCAGAAGGCAGGCGAGGAACGGGGTCCGGGTCAGAATGCTC
This sequence comes from Bryobacteraceae bacterium, assembly GCA_051000095.1. GTDB lineage: Bacteria > Acidobacteriota > Terriglobia > Bryobacterales > Bryobacteraceae > JBBSHP01. Next base: position 1,328 of record JBPCOQ010000176.1, read on the forward strand.
GCCATGTAAAGGGTAAAAGTGAGCAGGGTGGCGCCCGTGACAAGCGCGGCCGCAAACCGGGTTCCCAGCGGAAACCGCGCTGGCGGCCGCTTCACCCACTGCGTCAGCGATGCCGGATGGAATTCAGATCGAAAATCTTCGCCGGCCAAGGTGAATTCCTCACGAAGGCCAACGTTGGCCCTGGTCTCGGAAATCGCGGTCTGCCGCTCCAGTACTTCCGACGGGGCGGCAGGAGACAGCAGCCAGTGGGCCAGCAGGTCTTCTCCAGCCCGGGTGCGCGCGGTGCACAGCAACTCATATAAGGAGCCACTCCCAAACAGATCCAGATCTTCTGCATAAACGTGAGACGGATCCCGGTAGCGATTGCCCTGTTCGCCGGCGCCGGGCCAGCGGTCCTGCAGTCGTGCTAGTCCCTTGTCGTAAAAAGTGATCGAACGCCGGGCACGCCCGAGTGAGCTAAAGACGCGGCTGTGCCACACCGCCAATACGACGAAGAGAATGACCGGGAGAATGAGCCAGAAAGGCGAAATCGAGACGCGTCCAAAGACGAAGAACGCAAGAATAGCGGCGCAGATCCCAACCAGAAAGCGCGCATTGCCGATCAAGCGGGCGCGGCGGTCTAGCTCGTTCGCGACAGCACTACGCTCCTGCAACCGCCGCGCATACTCCGCCTGGGGATCGCCGGAAGCCTGCATTTACGGGATGTGGATGGTTCGTTCTACGCCGTGTACATCGGGGTAAGAACACTCGATTTTGTCCGCACCTGGAATGAGCCGGTCGACAAAAATGCCCAGAATTTTGTATTCGGGAAGTTTGGCCGAGAAGCTGGTGAATCCCTTCCACTTTGGCGTTTGAAACAAAGCCTCTCCGAGCTCCTGCGTGGGAGCGTTGCCGGCGTGCGGTGACGGATTCACGGATAAGCTGCGCTTCGCGTATTGGCGCCAGTCCCCAGTCAGTTCCTGTGCGTTCGTTCCCAATAAATGAGCTTGATCCGGAGCCGTGAAATCCGCGATATTTGAAAGATTTATTGAAATCGGAAGCACCTGGATTGGGCGAGATGGATTCGGAACGACGGCATCGATTGAACCAAAGAGAGCCCCCGTTTCGAACTTGGCTACCAACTCCATTTTCTGCAACATAGAGAATCTGAAACCCTGGGGCGTCCCGGGAAGCAGGAGAGAATCTAGAGGCTATCGTAACCGTATGAACCGAGGAAACTGCATTCCCCACAAATTCCGGATCAACAGCCCGGTACCATGTGCCCACAATATTCCCGCGAGCGAGCCTTGCGCAGCGGGCTAAATTCAAGTGATGCCTATATACAGGATTGATTCGAACAAATTCCGAACAGAATCTGTGTCTCCACTCATTATTTTCTGTTCCGGAGTCTCTCCCCCAAGCAGGTCGTGAGGGGTCCGAAGCCAAGCATCTCCCCACGAGACAGTACGGATTTCGTCCAGCAACTCCTGGCTCTGCGGGCTCGATCTTTTCATCTTTGTGCCGCCCTGACCCTTGGCCATACTATTTGATCCCCTCGTAAAAAAGAAATACTATCACACATCCGTGAATGCAACATTGAGGCCATTCAAGTCCCCTTACAGACCATCCGTAGAATCAATCGCTTACGAAGAACACAACGCCCTATCTAAATCAGCGTGACCGCTTTTGGACGGGACATTGGTGTTTTTTAGCCACCTTCTGAACCCTTATGCCGCATTAAAGTAATCTTCTGATCTGCTGACTTTATCGACTGGACGCGCCTAAACTCTAGTTGTTCTGATGCGATCATCTCACGTCGTCGATTTTCCTTGGCGTCTCAAAAACGAGAACTGGTCCAGTTTCAATCCGTTAGGAGCACAAAAATAAACGTGACCGGAGATTTCCGTCCGCTACTGCTCTTGAACTTTCAACTCGTCGGAGCTCTTCCGGACGGTCGCGGTGCCACGGTCGGTTTGCAGGCGCAGTTGCGGACCGCCCCCCACTGAGCCGACAATGGCGCCGCCGCGGTGATCCTCTTCCACGGATAATGGCGAGCCGAATTCGTTGTGCGCTTCGCCCTTATTGGTGGTCAGGCGCAGGTCGAACTTCGCCAGCGCGGGTAGCGCCAGGTCGATGTCGCCGGAGCGGGTACGGACATCCATCTTTGGCAGCGGACCCTTGCCTCCAGGCCGCAACTCGATGTCGCCGCGATCGAGTGTCAATTCGAGCGCCTGGGTGAAATCGGAGATCTGGACGTCACGCGCTCGGGCATTCAGGCGGATCGGGCCGACGATATTGTTCCCCGTGAAGGAGCCAACCGCAATGTGGACTTGTCCTGGTAGTTTGTCGAAGTGAAGCTCCAGGTGGGATCCCTCGAAGCGCAGCGGTTGCGCCAGGTTGCGGAACTGCACTTGCCCGAGAAACTCGCCGTTAATGGTCACCGGGCCATCGATGTTCTGCAAATCTACATCCTGACCGCGCCCTTTCAACTCGACCGAGCCCTTGATTCCAGTCGCTCTTACGATATCGCTCCTGCGGACCTCAGTGCGCACGCTGCCCCCGATATTGTCGAGCCGCACGCCTGCGTTGTCACTCACAATGTCGACGCTGCCGTCAACGTCGCGGACATCGAAATCTCCGGTCCTGCCGTGCGCTTCCACGCTCGACCCCTTGGGAACCGTGATCTCCAGATCTTCTGAGATCCGCAGATCGTCGTTGACGCGGTCCTGGTTAGTGCGCACGATTAACTGAGTGCCTTGCTGAACCAACTCGAGCGGGGTCTGACCATTGGCTTTGTCCGCATCGGGTTGCTGGAACGAGCGGACCGTTTTGCGGCCGCTCACCTTTACCTGATCGCCTGCGATTCCAGTGATCCGAGCATTGCCCCGAAAACTCTCGATGACGATGCGCGGCGCTTTGTCCACGGTCTTTTCGGACGGCGCTAATGTGAAATCGTAGCTCTCGCCCATATTCACCATAAACCCGCGCAACGATCGTCCATTCGGCATCCAGCTCCAGTGGCGGGCCGTGTACATGGTCGATCCGATGATGCACAGGAAGATGATCATCACCCATTCGCCGCCCGAGATTCCGCTTCGGGGAAGCGGCTTCGAGGTGGCGGCCCAGACCAGGATTTCTACGAGACGTAGCGCGCCCCAGGCGATCAGCAGGAAGGGCCAATAGCGCGATACCAGATCCGCCACGGGAATGTCCGGCCACATATTCCGGGTCAGGAATGCGATACCGATCAAAATCAGCAGCAGCGGCGCGATAACCGACGATCGCCTCATAGCGTGCTCCCTCCGGGCGGAACAGCCGTGGTACCAGCGTACGGGACCGGCGGCGGGTAGACCGGCGGGCGGCCCGCTCTTTCGAGCAATTTCATTAATCCGAATACGATCAGCAGAACAGGCCAGGTGCGGCGTGAGAAGCTAATGCCCTGGAAATAATCAAGCGCGACCAACGCGCCCAGCGTGATCAGCATGATAGGTCCGCGAATCGCCTGGATTAACTCGAGACTAGTGGCGTTCACGGCTGACCTCGTGGCACAGGCTTTCGAGCCTGTGTTGGTTTGAGATTGCGAACCTGTCAAAGTGCAACACACGCAAGAATGCCTGTGCTACGGAACTAGTGGCGTTCACGGCTGACCTCCGGCATCCCGGCGGGTGGGACGCCAGTTTCATCGCGAGACGGCGTCATTCTCTCGTAGAGCAGGTAAGCTCCCAAGGCAATCAGAGCTACGGGCCAATACCGGATGAGTTGACCGAAGCGAAGGACATCCATGGTATTCAACAGGAACAAGAGGCCGACTGCGATCAAGACGATGGGACCTACAGGGAACCTGGATGGACGGCCATGCAACGGTACGATGCTAGAGAACTCGTCCACAGACTGCCCGAGCTGGCGCTTTCGTGCGGTGTGATACGCCTCGAAGGCCATGTAGAACACCCACACGCCAATCATCATCCCGAATAGCGGCTCAAACCCGCTGGCTGCGTCCGAGCTCACGATACTGATCAGCACGCCCAGAATTACGACGTGCACCAGGCCTTTCACATACTGGCCGTTGTAAATAGCGCCGACGCCCGGAATCAGCCCCAGCAGGAATGCCAAGCCGGGCGAGGAGCCCGAGTCCATTGCGAAAGTCGGAGGTGGAGTTCCCGGAGGCGCTGTGTAGGGGGAATACCCCGGCGTCCCCGGCGGCGCCCCCACGGGTATTGGAACGTGCTCCGCGCAATAGACGGTCCCTTGGGCCGGGCGCTCACAAGCGGGACAGAGCGCCTTGCCGCAAGTACGGCAAAAGGCCGCCGCGGGAGTATCGGGATGATTAATGCAGTTCATATTATTTCCTTATTTTGAATCCGAATGCGCAGGCTGAACGCCTGCGCCCCCGGCTTTCTTTTGCCTGGCCGCGGCTTCCTGAGCCTGTTCCTGATCCTGCTCCGACCATTCCTTCAATCGCGACTGGATCTCAATCACCCAGCGGAGGTTCTCGTACGACTTCATGGCCCGGTCCCAGACGCGATGCGCACGATCGTCGACCGACATCCAGATCTTTGCCGGGTCCAGGTCCGCCGGACGCAACTGCCGGGGCTGAATACCCGCGAATTTGGCCAGCATCGAGAACGACAACATCGTCATCGCCATTCCCATCACATAGCGGGGCTGCAGAATCGATTGGAACCAGCCGCCCAACCGTGCTCCCAGGAAGCCGCTGACCAAGCGCCGCCATGCCGACGCCTGTCTCCCAGCGGGAATCTGATGCAGAATTCGTGTCATTAATTCCGCGGGAGGTTCTACGATCGCTGCACGCTCGATGAAACCTACCGCCGCTTGCACATCCTGCGCCAGCTCTGTACAGCCGGAACACCCCGCCAAATGCTGCTCCAAAGCGGACTTCTGCGCCCCGCGGAGGTCTCCATCCACGTAATCGCACAGCCGGATTTCTACTTCGGCGCAGGTCATGCTTTAATCTTCTGGCGTTTGAGTACGCGGGCCAATTCAGCCCGCCCCCGGTTCAATCTCGATTTCACAGTTCCCTCAGGTACATTCAACACCTGAGCGATCTCACGATATTCTAATTCTTCCAAATCCCGCAGGATTACTGTTTCGCGCAGCTCCGGCGACAACCGTTGCAGCCCGGCCTGCAATAGCTCACTCGCTTCACGCCCGGCCAACATGCCATCGGCTCTGGACATGAGCGTATTTTTCTCTTCGAGCGAGGGACCCTGATCTTCCAGTGACTCGGTGGCTCGATCGAGCTTGGTCCGGCGGTAATGGTCGATCAGCAGATTCCGCGTCAGCCTGCTAAGCCAAACCACAAATGAGCCTTCCCCCGCCCGGAAGCTCTTCAGGCTGCGGAAGACACGCAGAAAAACTTCCTGCGTCAGATCCTGGGCTTCAGAGCCGGTGCCGGTAAAACGGTAACAGATGCCGTATACGCGGCGCGTATGCACCTTGACAAGCTCCTCCCAAGCGGCGTCCTGGCCACTCAGGCATCGCTCCACCAAGCTGGTATCGGCATCCAATCCTGCAACCGCCCCGTAGTGTTCGCTGGCGCGCCATCCGCCTTGGCGCGGCTGCGGCCACGTCCATTGGGCCCGTGGGATTGCTGCAAGCTGCGCGGCGGTGGCCATCAGGGCTTCTTCTCCTATCTCACTATCTATAACGAAAGGCTGAGATAAGAAGTTCGCCCGAATCCAAGAACTACATTGTAGTGTAGAGTGGAGCCGCGATGATACCCTTGTAGGGCTTGCCCCGATGAGTGAACTGCGCCGGTGGCGGAAAGCCATCTTTATTGTTGCCGCTTGTGTTCTCCTGATCATCGGGCTCGCCGTCTGGCGCTGGCGTGTCAGCCACTTCGACTGGGGCCGTTTTTTCTCGACGTTGACAGAGATAAACTGGACCTGGTTGATCCTGGCCATCGTGTTGATGCTGCTCACTTATGTGGGCCGGGCGCTGCGCTGGGAAGTGATGCTTCGGCCGCTCCGCCCGCATCCCAGCCTGTGGAACCTTTGCTCGGCTACGGTGATCGGCTTTACGGCGGTGGTGATTCTGGGGCGTCCCGGTGAGCTAGTCCGGCCTTACCTTATCGCGATCAAGGAACGCGTTCCCTTTTCGTCCCAAATGGCCGTCTGGTTACTGGAGCGCGTGCTCGATACGATCGCGGTGCTCCTGATTTTTGGGTTTGCGTTAACACGCATGCCGGCCCACAGCCTTCACGTTAGTACGCTCCAGTGGCTGCTCAAGGCCGGAGGCTACATTGTGGCTCTGATTTGCGCCGCCTGCGTGCTGTTCCTATTCATTTTCCGCAATTTCTCCGAGACGGCGCAGCGGCGGGTGCTATCCGCGGTGACATTTCTGCCGGACCAGCACTATAAGCGGGTGGAGTCGAGTCTGGCGGCCTTTGTACAAGGCATGCAGTCCACCCGGGACCACAGCTTTCTCGCTCTACTGCTGGGGTATACCGTGCTTGAATGGGTGGTAATCGTGGCAGGATACTACTTCGTGTTTCGGGCATTCGCCGCCACGGCCGGCTTTGCTCTCGCGGATGTACTTATGTTCGTGGGCTTTGTGGCACTCGGTAGCATTATTCAAATTCCTGGCATAGGCGGAGGAGTGCAAGTGGCCAGTGTGATCGTACTTACGGAGCTGTTCGGGCTGACGCTGGAATCGGCCACCGGAATGGCGCTCCTGATTTGGGTGTTGTCCTTTTTGAGCGTAGTACCGTTTGGGTTGGCGTTTGCCTTTCACGAGGGCATCAACTGGCGTAAATTCAGACACTTGGCCGCGGAGGTGCCAGGATGACGTGTCCGTTTTGCGGTTTTAATGAAGACAAAGTGATCGATTCCCGTGAGAGCAAAGAGGGAGACTCCATCCGGCGGCGCCGTCAATGCCTGGGCTGCGAGCGAAGGTTTACGACCTATGAGAGAACAGATGAAATCCCTTACATGGTGGTTAAAAAAGACGGGCGCAGGGAGAAATTCGACCGGCAGAAGGTCCTGAACGGATTGCTGAAAGCTTGTGAAAAACGCCCGGTCCCGATGGGAAAGCTGGCCGCTCTAGTCGATGAAGTGGAAGGAAAGCTATCTGACAGTTCCGACCGGGAAATTTCCACAACCGCCCTTGGAGAGCAACTGATGGAGCGCCTCCAGGGCTTGGACAAAATAGCCTATGTTCGCTTCGCCTCGGTCTATCGCGACTTCCAGGACGTAGAGGCTTTCCTGAATGAATTGAAGCAGTTGGTGTATCAGAAACGACCCTGAGAAAGCTGTGGCTTTTTCGCCACTCCTAACTAGGAGCGGCCCAAGTTTCCTGTAACCAAACGAGAAAGCAAACATCTTTTTATTAGGGACTTAACAGCGACACTGTTCAATGTTATAATCGATTCCTACGATGGCCCGTGTCTGCGAATGGCGCGCGAGCTGGAGTTTTGTCAATATTTACCCCACACCGTCAGTAGAGCTTTGTGTCCGTTAGGGAGGGAGTTTGAGTGGACCATTTTGAAGACCCGTTTATAACCGATCGCCGCGAACCCCTCGGAATCCCCTTCGGAGATGAAGATCCGAATTTCTTCCATCCCGAAGAGGCGCCGGAAGGGGAGGAATTTCCTGCCGCGCATCAGGTTGAAGAATCTATTTATACGGATGACCCCGTTCGCGTATATCTGCGCGAAATGGGCGCCGTGCCGTTATTGACTCGTGAAGGCGAGGTGAATCTGGCGCGCCGCATGGAGCGTGGAAAACTCCGGATGCAAAAGTCAATTAGCCGTTCCGCCGTGGTTCAGAACGTGGTGATCGAGATCGCCGAGCGTCTGCGCAACGACGACGAACTGGACAATTACGTCGATCTGGGAGATGTGGAAGAGGGAAGTCCCGCCGACACCCAGAAGCAGGCAGACATTCGGATGGAGTTTGCCGAAGTAATTCAGCTTCACAAACGGCTGCTGCAGTTGCATGAAAAGCTGAATTCGATTGGCGTGAGCAACAAAAAGATCCGGCGGCGCTGGCAAGGAAAACTGAGCCGCGCGAAAGTCGAGATCTCCCGGACAATTCGCCGGATTCCATGGTTCGGCTCGCGCTGGAAGCAGTTCAGCAAGGACATTGAGCGCGCGGTCGAGGAGATCAATCTTCTCGATACGGAGTTGCGCAAATTAGAGGAGCGCGGCGGCGTTGCGATGCAGCAGCGCGTTCGCGAGTTGCGGCGGGAACTTCGGAAGCGCGAGGCGGCGGCGGGCGCTCCGTTGTCCGACCTGAAGCATAGCATGGCGGTGATCCGCCATGGCGAGATCGAAGCCGAGCGAGCCAAGAAAGACCTGGTGGAAGCGAACCTCCGGTTAGTGGTTTCGGTTGCGAAGAAGTACGTGAACCGTGGGCTGCATCTTCTGGATTTGATCCAGGAAGGCAATATCGGCCTGATGCGCGCCGCCGACAAATTCGAGTACCGCCGGGGCTATAAATTTTCGACTTACGCCACCTGGTGGATTCGTCAGGCGATCACGCGCGCGATCGCGGATCAATCCCGCACGATCCGGATTCCGGTGCACATGAACGAGAGCATGAACAAGTTCCTGCGGGCTACCCGGGAACTGGAGAAAGAGCTGGGGCGTGCGCCGACCAATGACGAGATCAGCCGCCGGATGGACATCCCTGTGGAAAAGGTCCAGAAGCTCAAGACCATTTCGCGCGACCCTGTGTCGCTCGAAACGCCAGTGGGCCGGGATGGCGAGTCCGCGCTGGGCGATCTGATCGAAGACCGCTGGGTCGGGTCTCCGGTGGATGCCGTTATCGACTCGAACGTTCGGGACGAAACCGCCAACATCCTGAAGACCCTTTCTCCCAAGGAGGAGAAGGTGATCCGCTTGCGGTTCGGCATTGGCTGCGAGCGCGAGCATACGCTCGAGGAGATCGGCCAGGAGTTCGACGTCACGCGCGAGCGCATACGGCAGATTGAGGCCAAGGCGCTACGGCAGTTGCGGTCGCCGGAGCGGGCACGGCATCTGCGGGCGCTGTTGGCGGCGCGATAGCAGGCCCTAGCGATGGATTCGACGCAGTTTTACGTGGCAGTGGCCATATCGCCCACAGTGACGCTGATCATGCTGGCGCTCGGCATTTTGTATAACAATGCAAGACTCACCGACCTCCGTCAGCACTTCGATGCGCGGCTGGTTGATGTAAAGGAAACATTGCGTGCTGAACTGCTTCGCATGGAGGGAGTGTTCGACGCGCGCCTCAAGCATCTGGAGGAAATGGAGGAGCGCAGAGAGCGCTGATCTGCAAAGAGGCCGGATCATGGCCCGGGTGATCCCGAGTCTAGCGATTGCAGCTTTCGCACGGGCGACCAGATCAGGAATCCGATCGAAAGCGAAGCTGCCGCCACCGCAATCGCGATCGTCGCGCGCACTCCAAGCCAGCCGCCCAACACGCCGCCCGCGAGCGCGCCCAGAGGCAAAACCCCGCGCGACATCAACTGCATGGCGGCGTTCACGCGGCCCAGCACATGCTCGGGCGTGGCTGCCTGCCGAAGGCTCGTGTCATTGATGAAATACACCGCAAAGCCGAAGTCGCCGATCAACTGCTGACCGAGCAGGAAGCACATTGCGACCAACGGAGCGCCGTGGGCCAGCGGCAGCAGCGAGGTTCCGAGAGCGATGAGCAGGCTGGATCCGATAAACGTTTTGCCCAGCCCGAAACGTTTTACTAGGCGGCTTGAAGCGAGCGCGCCAAGAGTTCCTCCGACGCCGCCCATCGCGATTGTGATACCGAGCGCGGCGGGTTGTAATCCGAGAACACGGATTGCGTACAGAACGTACAACGAACCCATCATCCCCATGGACAAGAAAAACAGGAGCGATCTGGCGGCCATCGGCCGCAGTAGCGGGTGCCGCTGGATAAAACGCAAGCCGCCGAGCGCCTCGAGCCACAGGTCTTCATGCGCCTGACGGACTGGCTGCGGTTCCGATTTGCCGATCAGCGCGACGGTCATTGCCGAGAACAAAAACGAAATGGCATCGAGCAGGATCGCGACCGGAGCGGTGATCAGTTGCACCAAAACGCCGGTAATACCCGGACCTGCGATCTCGGCCGCAGTGCTGCTCATCATCAGACGTGTATTGCCCTCGATCAGTTGATCGCGCCCGACCAGCGTAGGCAGGTACGTCTGATAAGCGACGTCGAAGAATACGGTCAAGATACCCGTGAGTGCCGCCACCAGGTAGAGCTGGGCCATGCCGAGCGAGTGCCAGGTGGCCGCCACGGGGATCGTGCAGAGTAGCGCCGCCCGGCCCATATCGGCGCCGATCAGAATCGGACGGCGGCGAAAACGGTCCACCCACACACCCGCTGCCAGTCCGAATATCAGAACCGAGATTCCGCTGAGCGCGGCCAGAAGACCCATTTGCGCGGGCCTCGCGTGCAGCACCAGCACCGCGGTGAGTGGCAGCCCCTCGCGCGTGATGCGCGAGCCCAGCTCGGAGATGGTTTGCCCGGTCCACAGCTTCAGAAAATCGCGATGATGCCAGAGCGTGATAGAATTCGACGTTTCCAATGAAACAAACTTTAACTGCCGAGCTGCTCGCGGAATTTCTTGGGACGCTCGTCCTGATCCTGTTCGGCAACGGCGTCGTTGCCATGGTTCTCTTGTTCGGGCACAGCCTTCCGGGCGAAGTGGTAAACGGAGGCTATACCAATATTACGCTTGCTTGGGGACTCGCCGTCACCATGGGAATCTATGTCGCCGGTAAGACAACCGGCGCCCATCTCAACCCCGCAGTCACGATCACGCTGGCGGCTTTCCGGGGTTTTCCATGGCGAAAAGTGATCCCTTATTCTATCGCGCAGATCGCTGGAGCATTCGTGGCGGCGGGGCTGGTGTTCTGGAACTACCATCCGGCGTTCTTAAAAACCGATCCTGGGTTGGACCATACAGCGGGCATCTTCACCACATTCCCCGCCTTTCCGGATTTTCCCTCGGCAGGACTGCTGGACCAGGTGATTGGCACGGCCCTGCTGCTGCTGTTGATCTTTGCCATCACCGATGAGCGCAATCAGCCGCCCGCCAACCTCGGCCCACTGATGATTGGACTGGTGGTGGTGGTGATCGGGATGTCTTTCGGCGGCATGCATGGATACGCCATCAACCCGGCACGCGACTTTGGCCCACGTCTGTGGACCGTCGTAGCCGGATTCAAGAACAACGGCTTAACGGACGGGCCAAAAATATTCTGGGTGCCGATCGTGGGTCCGATCCTCGGCGGTTTGATTGGCGGATTCGTTTACGATCAGGTGATTCGCCGCTTCCTGCCCCGGTAACGGGCTTCGACATCCGATAAGCTTCTGAGATTATCCGATTAGTTCTCGGGACACGGGCGCATTTTGCCTAAGCCTGAAAACCCGCGATGAAACGTTCGGCCTCCCGCTTGCACTCCTGGTTGCGTAACTCGAAATAGAAAAGAATCGAGGAGCCGGAACGATGAACACGTTCCGAAGATCAAGGAGGAATCACCATGAAGAACTACGTTTGCAATCTCGCAGTAGTCACCGGGCTCGCGGCCCTGTTCGGTAGCTCAGTAATCCTGGCTCAACACGAATCACGGGAAACAGCCAATGTTCCGTTTGCGTTTCACGCGAGCAGCACGACACTTCCCGCCGGCAAATACGCGGTCGCGTTGAACAACAGTTTGGGTTTTGTTCAGATCTCAGATACGGTAACCGGCCACTCCATTATGGTAGCGACGCGCGGCCGTGAATCAGGCAAGAACGATACGCCGCGGCTGACGTTCCATCGTTATGGGAATGAATATTTTCTGTCGCAGATCTGGATGCCGGGCCAGACGGATGGGTATAGCCTGGGCAAGAGTGCACGAGAGAAGGAAATGGCCAAGCAACCGGGCCAGATCGTGTTGGCCAGCATCCGGCTGGCCGGAAAGTAAGGAACGGCGGTAGCTTCCATTTGACAATTCAGCCTCATTCCTACAAGACACCGGTGGTCCAACCCGGCCACCGGTTTTTTGTGCTTTGAGAGGACTCTTACTTCGACAGACGGAGCACGTCGGATGCGATTCGATTGAACGCCTGGTTGAGTTGTGCGGTGGTTGGCGCGAACACATAATCTCCCGATGGTTGCGTCGAGTTATAGTTATTGGCGCTGGTATCGTTGGCGATGCGAAGCAACAGTTGGTCGTTTACTCCGCCGGGAGCATTTCCCAGACCGATGGTGTACGTAACCACGTTCAGGTTCCGGGTAATCGAGTCGGCGCGGGCACGTTGCGCTGCATTGTCCAGGGCATTGATGCCTGCATTTGTGATGGAATCATTGACACCGAGGGTGCAACAGCCGCGCCCGACGTCATCGACACGGATCTTATTCCGGTAAGCCGTGGGAAAGCTGTTGTCATAACGGTTTACGCTGACAAAAGCGCCGCCGCTGTAGCCCGAACCCGTTAGATTGCGATTGACGTCCTCCTCTGGAAGATAGGCGATGTCGAAGGTGGGCAAGAAGCCCGGTCCCGCGATCGCGGCGGTCGGTGACCCTCCGTAATAGATCGTTCCGCTGTTATTGAACTGAGCATCGAAAGCACATCCGCCGTTGTTTCCCTCGCCAATGCCGATCTTCTGGGCATCCACGGCCTGCGATGCCGGAAAGCGCGGAGCATCCCATAGATAGATCCCCCCCGCGAACGAGATCACCCCTTTGAAGTTCGACGGAGCCCAACTGGCATTTGGATAAGTACGGCCAAGGCTGTCTTTGCACAAGCTAGGGTTCGCGTTATTGTAGCCGCCGTAATTCAACGTCGAAGGCGTAACGAGCGTTTTCACGGGAATCCGGTTGTCGGTACCATCGGGAGCGATGCCGAAAGTTACCGTGTTCGGTTGGCCGTCGGTGAAGAACAACAGTACATTCAGGGCGCCTTGATCGCCGATCGTGACCAGCTCTTGATAGGCTTTCCAGTAGGCCTCGGCGGCGTTCGTGTAACCATAACAGACCAACTGGTTGACTATGGCCGCCATATTTGGCGAGCCACTCGCGAAATTAATATTCGGCCGAAAGTCGACTTTGTAATCGGTCCCGAATGTTACCAGTCCGAGTCTGTCACGGCCGTTCACAAATGAGTTAACAAAGGAAGACGCAGCGGCCTGCACCGCGCCGCACGAACCCGAATCGTACAGCGATCCGGACCGGTCGATCACCATCACTATATTCACGTCGCGGCGAGTCGCCTGTCCGACGACATTCACGGTAGTGGAGTTGAAGTTGAAAATCCGCATGAAATAGGTGGGCGCCTGAATGCTCCCGGCAACATTGATGATGGTGGTTTTGGGGGGAGCGGTTGGAAACGTCACGGTAGGATCGGCCACGGTCGCGACGCCCATCCAACTGACCGGGAAATTGGCGTGATACCACCGGACCGCCGTATTGCGCGCCGACGCTTGTTGCGAAGTGAGATCGAGACCGCGGCTCAAGCTGCGGGCGGCCGCGAGAGCCGCTCCATCCACCGCGGTCTGCAGCTTGGCTTTGACGGCATATAGAATACCCGCATCGATTGCCAAGCCAACCACGGGGATGATGATGAACAACAGCATCATCGCCGAGACCAGCATCACCATGCCTTTTTCCCGGTGACTCCGCTTCAGATTAGAAGATCGCACGTGTATATACCCCCGTCCCGGTTTGATAGCCGGGCAAATCGAATTGGGGAGACGGAAAATACGTTTCGGAAATATAAGCGAACTCGTTTGCATTGAGTGTCATGATGGAGCTGAATCCGGTTGCGATCGCATTCGCGTCAGTCATGTAGTTCGAAACGTTACCGTAGCTGTCGAGCGATACATTGCCGACCGGGCCGAAGCTGCTCGATCGCAGGGCTGAGTTGCCGACTACGATGCGCTCCGTCACGACGTACTGATCGCGGTTACACGGGTTAATCCCGGTACACGCCGTGGCAGGGATGTAAGTGACTTTGGACAGGATCACCACTCCGTTGCCGCCGGCGCGCGTCATGCCAAGGCCCTGGGACAAGCGGACCAGGATATCTTGATTGCCGGATTGAGAGAAATCCACTCCGCGGACAAACATGCTTCCCGCATCGCGGCCAATCTGGGCTACTTGCACGCTGCGCCCGAGATTCAGTCCGATCACAACCACACCGAGCATGAAGGGAATGATGACCAATGTGACCAGTGCAAACTCGAGCACTTGCGCTCCCTTTTCCTTCCTGCCGGTTCGTGTAATTGGGCGGGGCATAGGGCCTGAATTCATGGCGATGGCAAAGCCGTACCCGCCGGGACGTTTTCCAGGCGGTCCGAAGAGATAGCGCTGACCGTCAGAGGTGTGTTGGCCCGCCATATCGGAGCGATCTGGAGCCATGAGTAGCCAGTGACCGTTACTTCGAGAATGTTGCCCGGGCTGTTCGCGCCAGTCCCAGTGAGTTGGCTGAACGGCGATGTTGGCGAGTAATAGTTGACCTGAATCAGACTCGCGCCCGCGGTTCCGGCCAAAAATCCCATGGAATTCCCCTGAACTACCGCCTTAATTACGGCTGTTTGGCTGGCGTACGTGGTGCCGTTATAGGTGAGCTGATACGTGATTCCATAGCGGCAACCTTCCCTTACTGCGGCAGTAAAGGTACTGCGGAGAAAAATCGGCATGGAAAAGTCGATGATGGCCAGCATGATTGCCATTAATGGCAACAGGACCAGCGCGAGTTCGACCAGGCCAGCGCCGCCCTGTCCACGGGCGCGGCGGCATGCAACAACGTGCCTCACCCACTACATATCGGACTTCGCGGATAGCAGCTTTAGGGCGTCAGAAAAATAAAAACGCAGTCCTCATTCGCTTGGCCCGGAAGACCGAACGCCCCGCAGGTATGCCGGAAACTGTCCGAGCAGAATAGCTTGCCGAATCTCGCGCATTCTGTCCAGATAATGCTTTAGATTGTGCAGTGTCGCCAACATAGCGAACAGGATCTCGCGCGCCTGGAACAAATGCCGCAAGTAGGCCCGGGAGTAGGTCCGGCAAGTGTAACAATCGCAGGCCGCGTCCAGAGAACCGCCGTCTTCACGGTACCGGGCCTGCTTAATAATGACGCGGCCGGTGGAGGTGAACAGGCAACCATTGCGGGCGTTGCGCGAGGGAAGCACGCAGTCCATCATGTCGATGCCGCGCGCGACATACTCAGGCAGCTCCTCCGGCATGCCAACGCCCATGACGTAGCGGGGGCGATCTTTGGGCAGCAAAGGAGCGGTGACCTCGGTCATTTCGAGGCTGAGCGCGCGAGGCTCACCGACCGAAAGGCCGCCGATCGCATAGCCGGAAGCGCCGAGCGAGGCCAGCTCGCCCGCGCATTCGGCGCGCAGGTCTGGAAACATGGATCCCTGAACGATTGGAAAAAGCGCTGCCTGCCCGCCGCAGGACCGAGTGCCAGTCTCTTCGTGCCGCCGCAGATAGTGGGCATAGCCGGCCTGCGCCCACCGCACAGTGCGCTGCATACCTAGCCGGGCAGCGTCGTGACTGACCGGATAACCGAGGCACTCGTCGAGAACCATCAAGATATCGCTGCCAAACGCTAGCTGCACATCGACGGTCGATTCCGGAGTGAACAGGTGGGCATCGCCGTTCAGATGCGATCGGAACACCACGCCTTCTTCGGTGACCTTGCGAAGATCGCTGAGGCTGAAAACCTGAAAGCCGCCCGAGTCGGTGAGAATGGCCCTCGGCCAGGACATGAATTTGTGGAGTCCGCCAAGCTGGCGTATCAACTCGTGGCCGGGCCGTAGAAACAGATGATAGGTATTGGCCAGAATGATCTTCGCATCGAGATCTCCCGCCAGATCACGTTGTAGGACGCCCTTTACGGTAGCCTGGGTGCCGACCGGCATGAAGACGGGAGTTTCAATGACGCCGTGGGCGGTATGAAGCAGGCCGGCACGAGCGCTGGTGACGGGGCATTCGGCCTGGAGTTCGAAGAGCACGTTGCTTCTAATTTACCGGGTATGTAGGATTGGTCGAGCATCCATCATCGAATCGAGAGACTCAGCGGCGGCCATGCTCGCTACAGTGTCGCTCAACGGTCGATGCGCTCTAGAAATCCATTCGCAGTTGCCGGGCTGAAATGCGGCAAGGGTGGACTCGGACTACGATCGAAACAAGCCTATTAAGACTCTGAGCGTCTAATAACCTCAATCGAGCAGGCGAAGCTCCGTTTCTCGTCGCTCAAAACCGAGACCTGCGATTTTCGCCAGGATTTGCCGGATAGCATCCGCTCGATTCCTTAACCGAGCCGGAATCGCCAGGATTTTGTCTCCAACGGCAGGGCTCCTCAAAAGGCGTTCGCCGTCCAAATCCCACACATCAATGAGCCGGTACTCAAAATTCATTCGCGGGGCTTCGTAGCCGGTCGTTCATTCGCAACCTCTCGCGCCCCACCTACGCTTACAAATTGCCGCGGATACCGGCCGAAGCGGCGGAAGACAGCTAGGTAATATTCAGCCACGCTTACGTACGTAATCTGCACCAATTCGCCATCGGCAGCATGTGACTTAAACCATATCGTTGCCACGAATAAACCATGATCTTGCCGGATACGCCTCGGCAGCGCTTTTGTTTGCATTCCACTGTCACGGAGCCTTCCGACCCGGATAAAGCATAATCTTGCCGGAAGTGCGACCTGTAAGGCATAACCCTGCCGCGGGTGCATGGACATGCCGTATGGGACTCATCGTTTCCCGGCCGGACCCCTTCCGATATGCCGCTTACGTTCACGCAACGGGATCGGCAAACGCTACGGCGTCAGAGATCTCTTTGCCAAAGCCGACATTGATGAGAAACTGTCGGTGAGGACGGCAAGTCGACTGTTCACAATGCGGCGGGTTTTCTCGCAGTGATAACAAGTCGGTCGGACCATGCTTGGTCGGTCTCGCCATACGTCAAGTCCGTGGCGAGTTCCTGCAGGCTATTGGCGTGTAGACAGCTGGCGAGCTCTTCTGCCGTCCAAGGTCGCATTATGAACTCGTTCTCTGTGGAGGTGCGTTCGCATTCCTTGTCACCCTCAAAACGCTCACGAATGAGCATTCGCCCGGACTCCTGGTCCAACAGGGTTTCGCTCTGGAAACGTAACACGCCATCCGGCAACTCAACAGTCCGGTGATGAAGGGGATTCTGAGAATAGCGAGCCACGGTCCTCGTCCACTCCCGCACATCGAAGATCAAGACGCCGCCGGGTCGCAACCATGTCACAAATTGCTGAAAGATTGATCGGCGGTTGGCATCTACGACGAAGTCGTTCAGCACGCCGCGGCAAAGCACGACGTCGAATGGTTTCTGAAAGGAAACCGCGAGAAGGTCGGCGATCACAAATTCGACTGCACTTTCGCCTCCGATGTCGCGGCTTCTCGCGACAGCGATCAGCTCCGGAGAACTGTCTACGCCCCAGACTCTGAACCCGCGCTTCGCGAACTCCGCGGCGTAGCGCCCGGTTCCGCAACCCGCATCGAGAACCCTTGAACCAGTCGCGATTCCGTTTCGCGTCAGGATAGCCTGTATGAAATCAACGCGAGGAGGGATTCGTTCAGTTTGCAGAAGGTCGTAGGCCCAAGCGAACTCGTGATAAAACGGGCGAGCCGATTTCATTTTGCTTAGGAACTCTCATTCTCGCAGCTTGCAGGCGCGGATGATCGCTCCCATGTAGTTGCCAAGCGTTTAGAATCGTTGCCGGTCCTGCTCCGTTCACGTGCTGAAGGACCCCCACGTCCAAATAAACCATAACCTTGCCAAACGGCAAATTTATGGTTTAAGTCACACTGCAGTTTCGCCCATCAGGTCGACGCGCGGATTCTGGACTTTGGGTAGCTCCACATTCAGCCATTTGGCAACTGGCATTCCTGTCAGGTCCTTCAAAACCCGCTGCGCGGATCTCTGGAAGCGCATCTTCAGGGCTACATCATATCGTGCATACTGCTCTACTTCCAAACGAAGCGCGCCAGTTCGCGGTCTTTTCGCGCCTGCTCGATTGGGAACACCTGGTTGTGCATGACTATGTAGACACCCGGCGAAAGCAGCCGCGCGGCGAGCAGGCTTTCCGTCAGGTTTTGGAGGCCGTCGCTGCCTTCAAAACCAAGCGGTGTCATGGCGCCGGTGAGCACGATTGGAACGTTGAGTTCGGGCAGTTGCCGTTTCAGAAGCAGACCGGTATCCACCATCGTGTCTGTTCCATGTGTGATGACGATCGGGGCTGGATCTCGTAGCGCCGAGCGGACCACCTCCACGACACGCGCCCGATCTTCGCCGGTCATCTCCAGGCTGTCCTTGTTCATCACGTGGATGGTTTGTACATTGGCATCCGGCAAACGCAGCAGCCGAAAGTACCGATCGATTTTCGTGGACAGGTTCTGAACGGTTCCCGTCTGCTCCGAGTAGACCTTCTCAATCGTTCCGCCGGTGGAGATTACGTAAATCTTAGTCATGTTTTCGAGCGATGCAGATATATCCCAAGGTGAAGTTCCGATCTTTATCGAGCGGATCGAACATCGGCAGAAGCAGCGCCGGCGGAACCAGGAACACAGCCGCCAATAGGAAGAATGGCCCTCGAAAGAACTGAAGCCCATTGAGCAAACGCCGGGCCAGTAGCCGAAAATACCCGCCTACCGGCTCTATCGTGTAGTCCGCGAAACCGGCGCTCGTAAAAAGGTGCTCCAAGCCATGCCTCGTATAACGATAAAAATCGTGCGGCGACTGGTGCACCTCCCACTCGTGCGGCGCGATCAATAACAGCCGGCCGCGCGATGATAACGCCCGCGCCATCTCCTGCAACGCGCTGCCCGGGTCTCGCACGTGCTCCAGAGTAACTATATTGATGCACGCGTCAAAGCTACCGTCGTGAAACGGAAGCGCCATTAAATCGGCAATGGCATCGAGCCTGCCGTAATTCCACTGCGTATCCCCTACGGCGAGATCGACGGCTACATACCGCTGGCGCGAAAAGTATTTAGCGTGGATACCTTCGCCAGCGCCCGCATCCAAGACTCGCTGGCCGGAGGGCAGATTGTTAGCGAAGTTTTGCAGACTATCGTCGATGGCCGCCTCGAAGTGCAGAATGTAGCGGCGCAAAAATCGTGGAAGATGACGCTCAACGGACCGGTAATTCAAAGCTTCCTGCGTGCCTCGAGCATGATCGTCGAACCCGCGCCGCAAGCAGCTTCGCACAGCGCGAACGGAAGCGCGCCTGCAACCAGGCTGAAATAGAGCAGGTCCTTGAAACCTTTCAGAACAGTCCCTTCCGCCAGGCGGCGCACCCGCCGGGCCATCGGATCGAGACTTGGAGCGACGCTCGAAGCAAAACCCGCGGCGTTGTCGCGCAATGAAAAGTGTTTGCGCCGCAAGATCTCAAAGCCACAATGCTCGAGCAGTTTTTCAATGTCGCTCTGGCGATAGTCGATCAGATGCCGGGGTATGTCGATTCCGTTCCAACGCTCGCCCAGGAGCAGAAACTGCCAACTGGATGCGTTCGGCACTTGGACGATCAACCTGCCATTGGGCCGAAGCAACGCTCGCGCGGATTGCAGATAGACGACCGGATCATGTAGATGCTCGACGACGTGGAACATCGTTACGCAAGCGCAGGTCTCGCTAAAGAGCGGCGATTTTGCAAGGTCGCCGCAGATCACGGCAATGTGATTGGTCCGCTGAGCCACCTCGGCTGCATCCCGCGAGGTTTCCATGCCGAGAACCGGTAGACCCTGCTCGCGCAGGAGCCCCAGAAACAATCCACCACCGCAACCCACATCCAGGATCAACCCCTGCTCTCCCGAATCCCGGATCGCACGCGATACAAAATTGACGTGATCACGGACCACAAACCGGCGATACAACTCTTCCAACTTGCCCGCGAAGGTCTTCTCCGGAGCATACCAGTATGTCTGCGGATAATACTTCCGCATCTGCTCGGGCGTAGGCCTCGGATCCAGTCGAATCAGCCGGCAGTCTTTGCACTCGACGATACCGAATGTGTCGCTGGTGGTGTGATAGAGACGGTCAGTGCCACGAAGCAGGATCCGGGCGCCCGTGTAGCCGCAGCCGGGGCACTTCGATTTCAGTTCGCCCGTTCGCTGAGCTGCCGGAGGGGAATCCGGTAATGCAGGAGCAACTTTTTCAATTGGCGCGGGGTGAGCTTGCGAAACTCCCGGATATCGCGGCGCTTCCGGAGCATTCGTGGGAGCAGGCGCAGGGCCGCCAGATCCGCCTTGATGAGCGCCATAGCCATTTGGACTTTCCCGCGGAGTCCCGGATGTCTGCTGGCTTCGCCCCGGCCGCGCAGGGCCGCCCACAGTCCCGCCGCCAGCCGCGTCAGGTAGTAGGCGCCATTTAGCCACAGCAACGACCAGGGAAACAGTTTGACTGCGAGCAAGACACGATTGCGCTCGATAAGCTCCAGCCGTCGCGAGGAAAGGAGGCCCAAGGTGGAGCCCCGGTGGTGCCGGACGACTGCCGCCGGGACGTACCAGCAGTTCCACCCGGCGATTCTAGCCCGCAGCCCGAGTTCCGCGTCATCGGCATAAGCAAAAAAATCCTCATCGAAAAAACCGATCTGGTCTAGCATCTCGCGCCGGTACATGGCCGCGCAACCATCCGGCCAGAGCACTTCCTCCATCCGGTCGTATTGGCCCACATCGATTTCACCCGTTCCCCGGCCGCGATTCTGGCCGTCGGGGTAAATCAAGTGTCCTACCTTATCAATCCGGCGCGGATCTTCGTAAACCAGGATCTTGGAGGCGGCCATGCCGACGCCGGGCCGATTCGCAAAAACGCCGGCCAGTGCGTGTAGCCAGCCCGGGTGCGCTTCAGCGTCGTTGTTCAATAGGGCGATCAACTCCGAATGCGACGCCGCGAATCCCAGGTTGTTGGCGGCACAGAAGCCTTGATTTTCAGAGTTCAAAATCAGCTTCAACCGAAACGCGGCGACCTGTGAAAACTGCTCCCGAACCATTTGCGGCGATCCGTCGCGCGACCCGTTATCCACCACGATCAATTCGAAGGGTTCTTGCACCTCCTGCCGGGCGAGCGACTGCAAGCAAGCGAACAAAAGGTCGCGCCGGTTCCAATTGACCACCACGACCGAAATGCTGCCACTTCGGTAGTGTCGCACTCGCTACAGTCTCATTAACTGTAGTATTATAACCCTTTGGCTCTGAAAGAGATATTGCATGTCGTCTGTAGGTGAAAAACTGCGTTCTGCGCGCGTGCAGCAGGGTCTCGACATCGGCGATCTGGCAGCCCACACGAAAATCAGCGCCAGATTCCTGGAAGCAATCGAGTCGGATCGGAGAGATCAGTTACCAGGGGGTTTCTTCTTCAAACACTGGGCAGTTCAGTACGCCCATGCATTGTCGGTGGATCAAGCGGAAATTCAGGACGGCATCGATCGCGTTTTGAATGCCGAAGCGCCGCTTCCACTTCCGGGCCAGGTGCAAGCCACATCGAAACATCTTCCGCTGGCAAACCGCGATTCCGTTCAGCGGGACGGCACGGCGCGGATGGCGCTCTCGTTTGCCTTGCTGGTGATGGTGGTGCTAGGATGCTCGGGCTTTTATGCATGGTGGCACAAACAGCAGCAGAGCAGCGCGATGGCGGGCGTACCCGCGGCGGGCATGACAGCTCAGCCGGAAAGAGTTATCGTGGCGGAAAGGGCGCCTGAAGAAGCGGCCGCTGTTCCGGTTTCACAACCTGTGGCGGATCGGCCGGCGCACAAGAAAGCTGCGGTGGCCGGTCATATCGCCAAGCACCGCTCCGATCTCCGCAGGCGCTCTCGAAGGCGAGTGAGAGCAAGAGGATGGAAGCGCCCGAGTTCGCCGGAATTGCGATCGGAGTAATCAGTCAGTCCCGGATGGCTCTGAATTCCAATGAACCGCTCGGCGTTCCCCCGGTATTCCAGGAGGCAACAAATTATGCGCGGGGGATCAGCCCATTTAGGCGTTGCTATATTCGCCTCGAAGCTGAATCGTGGGTTGCGGACGACGCCCACACAAGCAGGAACGGAGTAACCGACGAAAACCTTTGTCCAGTTTCACGAAGAGGCGGAATTCTTGAGAGAATCCAGCGGCTCAACGAATATCGAAGATACGCTGCTGAAAGCATTGAAGGTGTTCAAGCTCTTCAATATTCCTCACTACGTTTGCGGTGGGTTCGCAGTGCAGGAGCACGGGTATCCTAGATTTACCGTCGACGTCAATATCATCGTGCCCGACGTAGAGTTCGCTATAGAGAAGTTGTCTTTGAACGGCTTCAGAGCGAATACCGGCTCGAAGATGACGGTCACCGACCGACAGACAAAGGTGGAAGTCGATCTCCTTCCGGGCGGCAAGAAAGTCGATCCGGGGCCACTCACATTCCCGATGCCTACTTACATCTCTGAAACGCCGCAAATCCTTACACTAGCGAAACTGATCTCTGCCAAACTGTCTACGTACATCGGCATCGGGGTTCACAGAGCGCAGGATTACGCCGATGTAGTGAAGCTCATTGAAGCGAATCGTCTGCCACGGGAGTATGGCGCCGATCCGAAAGTCCGGCTCGAGTATCACAAGATTTGGGAAGAACTTCACCAGCCGAAGAATACTCCATGAGGCTTTCCGCAACGATGCGGAACTTAAGGCGATTCTCCTGGCCGCTTCAGATCGCGGCGCTACGCTTTCGCTCGCGCTCGAGTAGTAAAAGCTCGCGCCGGCGCCGCTGCTTCACTTTGTGGTCTACCTTCCTCCAGAACTTCCTGAAATAGTCGAGCGCCGAAGCCATGCTGAAAATCATGACAGCCCACATGCTCAGCATGCCAAGAGTCGTGAGGTCCTTCCAGCGAATGCTCACCAGCACGATTGAAATGGCGATCACCTGCGAAACCATTTTTGTTTTACCCAGCTCGCTGGCTTGGATCGTGTAGCCTTCGGCGGCGGCTATGCTCCGGAGTCCTGAAACCGCGAATTCGCGGCCAAGCAGAAGGATCACCATCCAGGCCGGGACTAAGCGAACCTGAACGAGCGAGATCAGCGCGGCCGAGATCAGCAGCTTATCGGCGATCGGATCGAGCAAAGTTCCAACTGTGGTAACTTGCTGCAGCTTCCGCGCCAGATAGCCGTCCAGCAGATCTGTCGCCGCGGCCACCAGGAACACGCTTAAGGCGAAGTACTCGTGCGTCAGCCACACTTCGCCATTCCAGCCAATCTGCAAATCCTGCTGGACCAATGCAGCGACAAGCAGCGGCACAAAGAAGATGCGAAGCAGTGTCAGTGCATTCGGCAGATTCATGCGGAAATTCGAGAACCTGAAGTCAGAATATCACTCGCTGTACGGAGCGGCCCTCTCTCACTTCAATATGAGCTTCGCCAGCCCGGCATTGTTGGCGGTGTCGTAGACCCGCACCACCAACAAGTGCTCGCCCGGCCGCAGCCGATCCATTGCTACCAGGAACTGCTCGCGAGGTGAATCGGTGACGCCGTCGGCGGCCTCTACCGGATACCACGGCCCGGCGTCGATCGAATACTCGCAGCGCTTCAACGGAGATGTCTGGTCCGCCGCGTCCACGGTTACCTCGACCCGGTCATTGGTCCGGCGAGGAGCGCCGATCAGGATCACGGGAGGCGTGTTGTCGATCAGAACGGGTCCGCTCACCAGCTCGGCCTCATGCGCGTAGTTCAGCGGATTGGAGGGACGATCCGAAGCAACCACCCGGAAATAATACCGTCCGTCCGCCAGGATATCGCTATCGAGGATGAGCGAGTTTTCGAACATATTGGTGCGCAGAAGCTTCCACTGGAGCTCGTCCTCGCCACGGAAGTAGAGCGCGTACACCAGGCGATCACCGTCCGGGTCGTCAGCCTGCCAGGTGATCTGGATCTGCGAACCGCCCAAGTGCGTGAGGGTCTGGGTCGGGGTTCCCGCGGAAGCGCTAGTCTCACCGGTGTCGGTTACCGTGATGCTGTAGGCGGCGGTGCTGGATGTCCCCTGCGCAGCCTTCGGCGAAGTCGAACTGGCTTGAGTCGTAACATTAATACTGCGCACGGCGGGAGGCGTGTTTTGCGGAAGATAGGCAATGGCGACATTCTCCAGAGTTGCAGCCCCGCTGGCCAGCTCCGCCCGCCATTGAATATAGCGCGCGTTGGGACTCGGGACCAGAGACTTTTGAGGATCGGTGAGCGACGCAGACCAGTCACTCCAGGTCTTGTCCGGGCGCACCGAATTGCCGGTCCTGGTTTGCAGCCTCGCACTGGTCCCGCGCCAACTGATTCGGCCCCAGCGCGCCACCGCGCCTGCATCGTGGACCGGTGATTCATAATTTCCCGAACCGCCGGTGATGGAATCCAGCCGCAGCAGCTTGCCCATATCGCCGGTCGCAGCCAGCAGCCCCGCCGGGCTTTCGATGAGTCGCGTCGCTTCGCCTTCGCTCGTCTGCACGATGAGCGCCGGTTTGCGGTCAGCGCTCAGCCGGTAAATGCGCCCTTGCGCATCGGTCGAAAAGACGAGTTCGCCGTTCGCATGGGCCACCAGGTCGTAGACGTTTTCGTCCTTCGAGCTCCACAGCGTTTCGACGGTGTTATCCGGATTGATTTTGTATAGCGCGGATTTGTCGACGCCGGCCACTTCCACTACGGCGCTCGGCAGCGCGGCGGCCTGTTGCGTCGCGGCGGCCGCCGACTGCCTGGTTGCGTCCAGCTTCGGTTTTATCTCAGGACCGGCCTGCGAGGGGGTGTCCGTGACCGTGATGGAAGTGGCCGGCGCGGTCGCGGTCACCGAGCCGATGCTGGCCGGAACCGCTCCGGCCTGCGCCGTCCGGTTGGCCAGCGATCCACCCAAAGCAGCGGCGTAAATTGTGCCATCCGGCATTGGGACGATGGACCGAATCTCCGGAAGGTTGGCATCATACAGGACAAAGGCCTTGTCCTTGGCGCTGATTCGATACAGGATTCCGTTCGGTTCCGAGCCCGCCAGCAGCGCGCCATGCGAATCGAACGCGAGGCTTGTGATGTGGGATTGCCCGCTCTCGTAATACTCTTCGGCTTGGCCGGACTTGCCGATGCGGTATATGTTTCCCGGATCGCCGGTTCCGACAAATAGCGAACCATCTTTGGCAAAGGCCAGCGCCCAAATGTACTTTGTTTTCGGCGCAAACACCTCGGTCGCTTTGCCGTTATCGATGCGAAAGACTTTGCCATCGGGCGAGGTGGCCGCATAGAGCGCGCCCGCGGGATCCAAAGCAACCGCAAACACTTCGGACTGCTCCGCGCTCCACACCAGCGAGCTGGCTCCGGATTTGTCAACGCGGTACACGCGTCCCCGGTGCCCGGTACCCAGGAACACCGATCCATCATTCGCCTGAGCAATGCTCCAAACGGCAGGCTGTCCGGACGAAAACAGAGTGCTCAGGCGCGGTGCGAGCGTTAGCTTGCCATCGCGATCGAGCGCCACTCCGGAGAATCGGCCACGCAGAAAATCCTGGTAGGTATTCATCTCCCAGGTGGTTGTGGTGGCTGAGAAGAGCGCGGCGGGTAATAGGAACAGTAGCACAGGCATTCTTGCCTGTGTGGGTCTGCGTCGCATGCTGCCAGGGGAAAAACCAACACAGGCAAGAATGCCTGTGCCCCATGCTTTTTTCATTCCTTGACGTCCACCTGGACAGTCTTCGATCCCGTTACTACCGCATTGCCCGTGTCGATTTCAAGTTCCGCTACTTTGGATCCGCGCGTCAGCCACGCTCCCGCGACCGTGCCTTGCGCTTTGGCCAGGGCCAACCCCAGCGACGGCGGCGGATTCGGCAAGTCCATTCCCTGCACTTGAAAATCCGGCTCCGCGCGCCACACGCGGACATAGGCGTTGGTATTGGGGCGCAGACTGTTCAGAAAACCGATCAACTGCGGGGCCGATCTCGGAGCGGTGCCCAGCAACTGCTGATATTCCGTCAAATTGCTGGACGACGCATCGGCTACTGTAAACTGCAGTGGTCCGTACGGCGCACCCGGCGGTATCCGGTATTTAACGGTCCTCAACATCTCGGCGCCGTTTTCACCGGCCAACGTCACCGTCAATTCGACTGTATCGCCAGGATGAAAGTCTCTCTTCGAAACCGCCACCTGATCCACCTGAAGCACGCGCTTTCGCTCAGATACATCGATCGTCAGCGCGATGCCTTGAATCTTCAAAGCATGAAAGCCGGCGCCCATCGCATAGGCTAGAGGAGTTGAGATGCCGAGCGAGGCTTGCAGCGGCACATTGAAGTCTCCGGAGTAAGTATCGTTGAGTTTAATCGGTGGAATTGGACCGGCGAAATCGATCTGACCGTGCACGGCGAAACTGCCTTGGCCAAGCGTGCGCTCTGTCGCTTCCATCGCGGAGTAGACCGCCATCTGCAGGATAAAGGGCGATAGAACGCGATCGTTCACCATCTCCATGTTGTAGATGAAGGGCGAATGCCGCGCCCCATGGACGGTGACGGATAGCGGCACCGTCGCGGCGCGACGCCCCAGTTCGCCGTACACGCTGGTGCTGCGGTCTTCCGTGATCGTACCCATCCACTCAAGGGCGGAAGAAATCTTAAAGGAGGCCGAAAGATTTGGCAAAACCGTGATCACATTCGCCCGCGCAAACGGCAGCTCGGTTCCGCCCACTGCCAGAAAATGATGGCCAAATGCAAAGATGCGTTTCCCGTCGATAGCCGTGACGGTACCATCCGCTCCGATGCTCATGTCTCCGGAAAGCAACTGCACGGTAATCATGTCACCGGGATGCAGCAGGCTTGGATCGCCCATCTTCGGAGGGATGTGCCCACCGCTCGACACGCCTTGCCGGGGTTCTAGGCCCAATTGCCGGAGCTGCGGCGCGAAGTGGTCCATTGCGCTGGTGCTGAACCCGTTGAAGGAGACGGGCGTCGCGATATTCACTAAGTCACCGGGATTCCTCTGTATGGCCGGCATTACGCTGGCATTCGCCGCTTTCACAAGGTCCGAGCCAAACAGGCGGGCAGTCGTGCGTTCCTCTCTGGGAACGGGCGCTCCTAACGGCAGCATGTCCTCAATCGGCCGAATTCCGGCGATCGGCTCTTTTGCAAATGTGAACGCCAGCGCCACCGCCCCCGCCAGCCGCCCGTCGATATACACCGGACTCCCGCTCATCCCTTGCAGTACGCCCGTTTCTGCAAGCGGCCCTCCGGATAGCCTCGCCAGAATCACCGATTGCTTCGGACCCATGTTCTCCAGCACGCCCAGGATTTCGACCTGAAAATCCTCAATTTTGTTCCCGGAGAACACCGTTTTACCGACTCCTCGCTGGCCCGCCCGGATGTCCTTCAGAGGAAAAATCGGGGGTAAGGCCGCCAATTGAAATGCTAGAATGAAAAAGATCAAAACACGGCAAGCGGCCACAAGCCTATTCTAGACCCTTCGATTCAACGGAATAGCCTGAGGCAGGTATTGTTCAGATTCAACAGGTGTGGTTAACTGTTGAGAGTCCATTATGGCGACGTACGTTTCAAGCCTCTCCGAACCCGCGGCCCCGCTCGCTGCAGCGCGAGTGTCGTGGAAGCAGATTCTCTGGTTCGGAGGACTGCTGCTGGCCTGCTACGCCCCCGTCCTTTATCGCCTCGGCCTGGTTTGGAAAGGCGACGAGGATATGGGCCACGGCTTCTTCGTTCCCTTGATTGCCGGCTACATTATCTGGCAGCGCCGTGCGACGCTGGCCGCGCTCAGGCCTGAGCCCAATTACTGGGGATTGGCGCTGATCGTCTGGGGTGCGATCCAGTTAATGTTGGGCACTCTGGGCGCGGAGCTGTTCCTGGCTCGCACGGCATTTCTGATATCGCTCGTTGGCGCCATCTGGTTTTTGCTAGGAACCAGGATTCTTCGGGCTTTGGCCTTTCCGCTCTGCCTGCTATTATTCATGATCCCGATTCCGGCCATCGTCTACGCGCGCATCACCCTGCCGCTCCAGATCTTTGCTTCGCGGGTAGCTGAGACGATTCTCGGCCTGGTCGGTATCCCTGTTTTGCGGGATGGCAACATCTTGGAGCTGGCCAGCCAGAAGCTGTCGGTCGCGGAGGCATGCAGCGGGATCCGTTCCTTGCTTTCGCTCTCATTTTTATCGTTGATCTACGCTTATTTTTTTGACGCCAAGATCTGGATGCGCTGGGTGCTGTTGATTGCCACCATCCCTATCGCCATCGCCGCGAATGCCGCCCGCGTGTCGCTCACGGGGATTTTGAGCGAGGTCCGGGCCGACTTGGCCCAAGGTTTTTTCCACATGCTGGAGGGCTGGGTTCTTTTTTTGATTGCGCTGGCTCTTCTGGTCGCTTTTCACAAACTCATCAATGGCCTCTATCACCGATTCCATGCAAAAACAGCTTGACTCCCGCCGCGCGCTTGGCCGAGCCGTAGTGATCCTTACCGTTCTGCTGCTCGGGCAAGCCGCGGTGTTTTATGGATTCAGCCGCGGCGAACTGGGTCCTTCGCACCGCCCTTTGGACCAATTCCCGGCGCGATTAGCAGGCTGGTCCATGGTCCAGCAGGGCGTGATGGAAAAGGAGATCCAGGACGTTCTTCGGGCTGACGATTATGTCACCCGGTGGTACGCGAAGAACCCGCGAGAAGGCGCCAATCTCTTTGTGGCATTCTTCAAATCGCAACGTGCCGGGCAGGCGCCGCACTCGCCCAAGAATTGCCTGCCGGGAAGCGGATGGATCTGGACTGTCTCCGACCAGATTCCGATCGCCATTCCCGATGCAGACCGGATCATTCGGGTCAACAGGTACGTTGTCCAAAAAGGGGATCAGAAGAGCCTGGTCCTTTACTGGTATCAGTCCCGTGACCGCGTTGTAGCGAGCGAGTACACAGCCAAAATGTACGTAGTCGCCGACGCGCTCCGCTACAACCGCACCGACACGGCGCTGGTGCGGGTAGAAGTGCCGGTGGTGAATGGCGACAACGACGCCGCCACGGCAGTGGGCGTGGACTTCGTGAAGGCCTTTTTCACCACGCTGCGGAGCTTTCTGCCGGCCTGAGCGCGATGGCGCTCTGGGCGATGCGGCAAAGGACCGGGTGCCGTGATGCGAATTGCAAGCCTGTGTTAAAATTCAACTACCGACGTTTAGACACCTCGGGGACGTAGTTCAGTTGGTTAGAACGCCGGCCTGTCACGTCGGAGGTCGCGGGTTCGAGCCCCGTCGTCCCCGCCATTCTTTTCAATCGTTTAGCTTCCTCGCCCCAGCCATTTTTTGCTGATTTTGGAAGGTGCTACAGTTTCTGCTACAGTTTCGTTCCAGCGCTTTAATAAAAGAGGCTCGTCCGGGGAATCTGTGGGTAAGTTGGGTGCCTCGGCCGGGCGTCCCCTTGAGCACTTCCTCACCGCGCCGATAAAATAGCTAAGCTGGCTCCGCTCGGGGTGAAAGTCGTCAAACTTGCTG
>JBPCOQ010000060.1:0-43139 GCA_051000095.1 Bryobacteraceae bacterium
CAACCTATACCCAGCAGGCATCAGGATTCCGGATAAGGAACTCGCCCTGGTCAACCTCCATCGAGACTCATTTCATGGCGAGTGGAACTATGAAATCCGCCCAATCAGCGGCCCAAATGGATAGGTTATTGTCTAACAGACACTTAGCATGGAATTTGTCCGGTCGAAAGACAGGCTGGCGGAACAGGCACCCAGGACGTTCACACTCCAGACAATGTGTTGGCCTCGGGCATCCGATTCGCACAAAGGATTAGGTGCCCCAAACATGCTCACGCCACATCTGCGCGAACTGGACAAACGCCAACGGCTTCCGCCGGCTCATGAGCAATCGCAACAACTCCCAGGCGGCCCACACAAAGTAAATCACGGTAATCGATAAGTGCACCGTGTGGCCGATGCCCTGCCCTCCTTCATCGGGCGTGACCGCCGAAAGCACGAACTGCACCGCCCACAGCACAAACAGGACCGACGCCTCCCACCAGGTCAACTGCATGTTGATCAGGAACAGCATCCCTACGAAGGCCTGTCCGATTGTCATCGCTACTTCCAGCTTTTGGCGATCGTCCAGTGCAAAGCCCGAAACGCTTCCGCGGCTCAGCGAGTACACCACCGGCAGCATCGCAACAAGCAAAGTCCACTGATTGATATTGCTAGAAACCATGTTCATCAGTGCCATTGGCGCGCGTGTCACGGTGCGCGCCCAATAGAAGGTGGAAGCCATCTCCGGGAACTCCGAGACAAACGGAGCTACCCACTGGATAAACACGAAGCTCGGGATGCCGAGCCACAGCGCTACAGCCATCAGACCGCCCAGGAACGGCTCCGCGGTGAAGTAGATGAGAGCGCCGCCTGCCGCAAAACATAACGTGATTAGAATGATGCGGCGCAACCTCGGCGAGCACACGATGGCGCGGGGAATCCGCTCCAGATCTTCCATGCCTTCTTCCTTCTGCGGAGGCATTTTGCTCAACGTAAACAGATAAACCGCGTAGACACCCGCGAGCACGACTGAGTCGTAGAGGTGTAGAGACGATTTCCAAAGGATGAAGGACGCATAGACCAAGGACGCGAGCAACCCCACCACTTCGACACTGTGTTCCGGGAGCAGCCGGATTTCGCGCAGCGGCTCTCCCGTGCGCTTGCGGTGAACGTGGGCCGCTGCAAAATAGATCATCGGCCAGCCCAAACCGGTCAACATGCGCAAGGCCCCGGTGAGGTTCGCAAACAGGAACGGCACTTGTTGATGCCAAGCCAGGACGGCCTCTACCGCAAACTCGGGGAAAGTCTGCAGCCAGGCGAGGATCGCTAGCGCGAATCCCTGGGCGATAAAAAATTGCGCGGATTCCGCTCCCCAAGTGATGGCGAGCGATGCAAACAGCAGACATGGCGCCGCCCATAGAAGAGCGGCCGGCGCCATGTGCCGCAACGGGGTTGCGGCGGCCACGAACATCAGCAACCCGGCCCAGGCGCCTCTTGGAAATTGCTCAGTCCGAGAAAATGTCAAACACCATCGTAACCGCTACTCCGTAACACAGGCATTCGTGCCTGTGTTGGTTGTGGCTCAGAACGCGTAGCTGACTCTTGATAATGCCAAGCAAAAACTATTTTTCACGTCGAGTCCCGCACCCGTGACCAGGTAGCGTGGATATGTTTGGATATCAAAGTGAGGTAGACGACGGTGCCGGCTGGCAGGCGCTGGTACTTTCCGGTCACTGTGTCTAGGAGAAGTTGCCCATTATATTTGCGGCATCCTGGGTTAAACAAGAAGTACCGGGTCGCCCGGTAGAAAAACGCTTCCCAGCATCTCGGAACAGTAGTAGTAAAACCCTTTGCCTTGCGTGACTGTCAGATACGGCTTGTCCCTGATCACTAACTTCTGTCGCCTACTGTTTCCATCAACAGCCAAGTCAACACGTTTGGAGGAACGGACTGCGCGCTCGTAGTCATGAATGGAAAACGAATAGAAAGGAGCTTCAACGAAGCGCCGGGCGAGTCTCTCAGGGTCGAAAAGTAGATTCCAGACCTGACGCCAAGGAAGTAGCTCCATATCGTACTTCCAGAGCTCTCCTTTGCTAGAAAACAGTTGCCCTCCACGAGACTTGTAGAACTGATCTCGAATAAGATAGAGCACCTTTGAATCTTTCGACCACTGGAAGTGATCATCCCGAAACAACTGCCGCCCGACTGGTTTATGCTCTCTGTAAATCGAGTTGACCGAGGTTACCTGCCGGAGGGTCGATTTCGCACCAGCCACTACCAGTTTCCCATTCGCGACAACTGCAATCTTCTTGTTGTCGGGAGAAACGAGAAAGTCCCGGATCTCCCCGCGCATCAACGCCGGTGCTTGGGGATCTATTTGGTCCGAGTATTTCAGCTCGTTGCCGAGGGAATAGAAAAACTCAGTATCCGCTCTGGCCCGAAAAGCCACAGGATCAAACTCAACAATGTTGGACGGGACATTGCCGGTAGCGAAGAACAGCTTTAAGGCCTCGGACAGAGTTATTGCGACGAAGACGCCAGCAATAACAGCCAACTGTCTTCCCGATCGAGTCATGAAAGGTGTCTCATGATGACACGTACTATCGTCTTCAACCTTCAGGATTGTAGAGCAGTGCGAGGCGTTATTGTGCACACCTCAAGAAAAGGAAATCTTCGGACGGTCACGGATTCTCTTCGGCTACCTTGCGGGGACGATCATAGATAAAGAAGCTCCGGAACCTCCGCAACAGATACGACTAAGGAGCCGTCTTCGTGCCTCGTAACAACCGATGTCACTTCACCGATACCGGACAGACCATCCTCCTAGCAGTTCTCACCACGGCTCGAACTAGCGTCAATCACCTGAATCAGCTTGGGAAAGCGGCAAGATTTGGTAGCACAGGCACCCTTGCCTGTGCTGGTTATAGCTCAGAACGCGTAGCTCGAATCGATCCCGTTCGAGTGCAGCACCACTTGCATTTTCTCGAGCGCCGATTTGTGAATCTGCGAAACCCGGCTCTCGTTGATTCCTAGTATTCCGCCGATTTCCTTCATCGTCATCTCATTGGTGTAGTACAGCACCACGACTTTCTTGTAGCGTTCGGGAAGGGATTTCATCGCGGTCGTCAGCACCGACCGCATCTCCTCCTGGGCACACATATTGTCAGGGTGAGTATCCGGGCTGGAGGGAAAATCGGGCGCCGGCAAGTCTTCGTTATCCGTTGCCCGCGCGGAAGCCGAGACCAGGCCCACATTCCTCATCTCGATCATCATCTGCCGCCAGCGATCGATATCGACCCCTAGTTTGTCGGCGATCTCCGCTTCGGTGGGAGTTCGGCTCAGTTGCATGGAAAGCTCACGCGTCACGGCTTCCAGTTGCTTGTGGCGGCGGCGCAAGTCACGCGAGGCCCAGTCGAGCTGTCGCAGACTGTCGAGGATTGCGCCCTTGATTCTGTGCTTTGCGTAGCTCGAAAAGGCGACGTTCTTCTCGGCGTTGAACTTGGTGGCGGCGTCGAACAGGCCGAGGACTCCGGCGTGAACCAGGTCGTCCAGGTCCACATGCACGGGCAGATTCTCATGAACGCGTATTGCTATCGCCTTCACAAGAGGAAGATGCTCGAGCACGATGGAATCTCGTTTTTCTGTCTTGCTATCTGGCGCGATCTGATTCACTCTTACCTTCATGGGAGTTGCCACCTTTCCGTTTTCTTGATTGCCGGCGCTTCTTTAAAAGCAAGCGTGTGACCAAGGGATGAATCCGGTGGACTGTGCCCCAACTTGCCGTGGGTTTGCGCTTATATCTTGCCCTGAAACGATTGATTCTCAGTAACATCGACAGCTTGTTATCCTGCACTGGATACTGTGGCGAAAATCGAGCGCAGGTGCACCCCACACCTCCGCATCCCAGATTGAAACCGCGAGGGATCGCCAGCTCTTCTGATTTAGTACTCGCGTTTCAAACTGAAACCTGCTCTCATTACTAATCGGCCAGTTTCCAGAGATATGCAGGGGCTAAGGTGATTGAAGGTAGTGGATAAACGATTTCACCGCGAGACCGCCTAAGAAAACCCAGGTTGCCAGCCGGATTTTCCCGTCCAGCGTAAGGCCCGCCAGGGCGGCTAAGACAAAATAGATGGCCAATGCTAACTGAAACCGCGACTTCATCGCCTCATTTCCGTGATGCCAACCAGACTACCGCAAAGGTATAATTCCCTGGAAGCATCCATTACTGATTAGGAGAGACCCAGCTATGTCAGAGCAGGCAGGCAGCGCAATACCGGCCGGCAGCGCAACCGGCGGACTGGCCGGCGGATTGACAGGCATGATGAACGTATTTGTAGATCCGGCGGAGACAGCCAGGCGGGTTCCCAGCAAACTGTCGTGGCTTTGGCCCGTGATTGTACTCGCAATTATCTACACGGTGTTTGGGTATTTGATGCTGCCCTATGCCATGCAGTTGGTGGATGCCCGAATGGCCGAGCGAAACATGCCGCCGGAGCAGTTGGAGAGGGCGCAATCCATGGCCCACACGGTGACCAAGTTCACAACACCGTTAGCGCCACTGTGGATCATCGGATTCCTGGCCCTGACCGCGCTCCTGATCAAGGTGTTTTATTCAATCATGGATGTGCGCCCGCGTTTTCGCGATGTGTTCTCGCTGCTCGCCGCCTGTTCCATCATTCCGGCGCTGCAATACATCGCCACGTATATCGTGCTTCGGTCGAAAGGCGACGCAATCACTTCACCGGAACAGCTAATGCCGCCGTTCGGTCTCGACATTTTCCTGCAAGGCGCCAAAGGTGTGTTTCTCGCGATCTTGCACTTCTTCTCGATTTTCGAGATCTGGTACCTGATCGTTCTGGTCCTTGGACTGTCTTATTTAACGAGGTCTTCAAAGTCCAAGGCGATCATTGCCGCTACGCCCGCATGGGTGCTCCCGTTGCTACTGGCCCTTCTGGGAGCGCTGTTCCAGCAGCGCTAGTCCTCACCCGCTTGGAGCGGTTTCCGGTACTTGGGCTTTTTGCGCTTCGGCTTTTCGGCAATCACTCGGGATCCTGGCACAATGCCGATGCGCTCCCGCGCCAACTTGCGGACCTGCTTCTTCTGATCGAATTTTTCCGGTTTCTTGCGTTTTGCCATGTCAACCGAGTTCCGCCCGCTCGCGTCCACCAGTGTGTACAATGGAAGAGTAGCAACAAGGAGGCCCTATGCTAAGGTCCATCGGCTTACCTGAACTTCTAATAATCCTGATCGTCGCCGTCCTGCTGTTTGGCGGAAAGAAGATTCCGGAGTTAGCAAAAGGTTTGGGTGAAGGCATCAAGAATTTTAAACATGCCTTAAAGCACGAAGAAGAGCCCGTCGACGAAAAGAAGCAGGCATAAGGCTTCCAGGTTCGGCTCGCACTATGAGCCAATCCAGATCGACTTTCAAATACAGAAACCCCGCGGCCCAAGCCTGGAGCCCGCGGGGTTTCGTGTTTCCGAACGTTGCTACTTCTTCTTCGGCGGAACGATTGCGTCCTTGACGGCCTTGGCCACCCGGAACTTCACCACCTTCTTGGCGGGAATCTTGATCGCTTCACCCGTGGCGGGGTTGCGTCCGGTGCGCGCCTTGCGGTCGACACGAACCAGCCGCCCGATGCCCGGAATTACGAACATGCCGTTCTTCTTGGTCTCGCGCACTGCCAGATCCGCGAAGGACGTCATGAATTGTTTTGCGACTTTCGAATTGGTGCCAGTCGTTTCGGCGAGTTCTTTCACCATCTGCGACTGGGTCATTTTTGTTGCTGCCATGTAGATCTCCTTTGGTTCTCCCGAACATATCACGGCTTTCAAAACAAAACCGTGTAAGATTGTTTGCTACTAGATCATACGGGAAAAAAGAGGCCGAAGTAAAGAGGCAAGGCTGAGAAAAGTGCAGTTTGTCAGGTATTTTTTCGTGCCGGGCGCGTCAAAGGCCCATTGGACGGGCTTTTGGGCCCATACAAGGGTCTTCGAAGTCCCTTTTCAGTGAGGATTCTGACCTGATCTACCGTGAGTGGCGCAGGCGGTTTCGCCTGCGTTGTCTGCGCCACGGTCGCAATCTTGAGCGGTCGGACCCGACGGCCTTCTCGACTTCACACCGGAATTTAGGCCGTCAACTCGAGTTCCTGTTGGACTGCTCCGTCCAATTGATGATCCTTCGCAATGAAGACGCACTGACCGAAGGCGATCGCCAGGCGGTGGCCACCTCGCGCGAGTACTTCCGGCAGAGCCCGCGGGAAGGCATCTCCTAGCAGGTTGTCGCCGAGCGCGGTTTCACCATTGACGAGGTGCAACTACAGGGGCGACCGTCAGGCCGGGTGAAGCGCATCGCTGACCCGTTCGCTTTCCCGTCGAACATTTTGTCCGACGGCGTGGCTCTGCTTTCTCGAATAACGGCCACCCAGCGCCGAGTCCCCAAACGGGTGGGTCTGGATTCCTTTTATCGGATGCCCGCCCCGGGAATCGGATCCAGTATTTTTTCCGGACCCTCTCCCGACGCCGATCGGACGGGCATTGGGGGCGGGTCGGCTCTCCCTGATAAGTCCAAACGCCGTGCTCCTTTTTGAGGAGGGCCCGGAGCGCACGGGCCGCAACGTGATTGGCTCGTCTTCGCTATCGAACTGCAAGGAGTTGCCGCTCGAGGTGCAATTGCTGGCGTAATGTCTTCGAAATGAGAATCGCCCTCACGGGCGAGAGTGCGATTTCCGGCGCTGTCCTCCTGGCTGCGGCACGTGCGACAGCGGGTGCGGTTCTGTCCGCAGCCGGTTTCTGAGCCCAGGGAACATTTCAGGTGGCAGGCGCGTATTCTATCCGAAACGCTATGAACCTGCGCTATGCCCTCCGCACTCTTTCCCGCGACCGTGGATTCGCGGCAATTGCCATTCTGACTCTCGCGCTGGGGATTGGCGCGAACACTGTGATTTTTTCATTGATCAATGGCACGTTGTTGCAATCAGTTCCCTTCCCTGACCCGGAGCGGCTGGTTACCGTTTCAGAGGTGATCCCGAAGCTCTATCGCCAGTACGGCGCCTTTCCCGTGAACGGCCGGCATCTCCTCGAATGGCGGAAGCGAAGCAAGACCCTGGAACAGATCGCCGGCATCGATTCGCGCCGCCTGAGCCTCACCGGCGCAGGCGAGCCCGAACAAATCGGGGCGGCGTATGTTTCGGCGAACCTGTTTCCAATGCTCGGAGTGCAGCCCAGGCTCGGCCGCAATTTCCTCGAAGATGAGGATCGGCCGCAACATAACCAAGTGGTCATTCTGTCGGATTCTCTGTGGCGCAGGCGCTTTTCGGCCGATCCATCCATCACCGGCAAGGCTATCATTCTGGATGGCGCACCGCACGTCGTGGTTGGAGTGATGCCTGCCGATTTCCACTTCTTCGCCAATCATGATCTGCATGCGGTAGTTTCACTCGAGCCGAAAACCGACGTGTTTCGCCCGATCGCGATCAGGGGCGAGGATATCGGATGGCAGGGCGATTACAATTTTATGGCGCTCGCCAAGCTCAAGCGAGGCGTTTCGCCGGGTCAGGCTCTGGCCGAGCTAAACGTAATCGAAGCCGGCATTGAAAAGCAATTCAGCGCAGGTGAAAAGTCCGAACTACGGGCAGTGATAACGCCTTTGAAGGATCAGATCACGGGACAATCGCGGCGCGGCCTCTTGGTGTTGCTCGCCGCGGTGGGAGCCGTCCTGTTGATCGTCTGCGTGAACCTGGCGAACCTGATGCTCGCGCGCGCCATGGCGAACAGGCGCGATGCGGCAATCCGGACCGCGCTGGGGGCTTCGTCCGGCGATCTCATCCGGCATGTGCTGACCGAATCTTTACTGCTCTCGAGCATAGGGGGACTGCTCGGCATTGCGGCCGCGTACTGGGGCACTAGCCTACTTTTGAGAATTGCGCCGGTGGACCTACCGCGCCTGCATGAAATACACGTGGATGGCTTTGTGCTCGGCTTTGGACTTGTCTTGACGGTCCTGACGGGCCTGCTGTTTGGAGTTCTGCCGGCCATACGACTGGCCAAGGTGGAGCCCGCCGACGCTCTCCGATCCGGCGGCCGCGCTGCAAGCGAAGGCGCCCGCGGTCTTCGTCTGCGCAGTTTTCTGGTAGCTTCCGAGGTGGCTTTGAGCGCCGTGCTTCTGATTGCGGCGGGACTTCTGCTACATAGCTTCGTTCGCCTGCTACAGATCGACAAAGGATTTGAAACCGCCCACGTAATTGCGGCGGACGTGATGCTGCCCGGAGCCAGATATCCCGACGGGAAGGCACGAGCGCGGTTCTATGAGCGGCTACTGCCTAAAGCGCGCGGCATTCCCGGAGTTCGCGCGGCCGGCCTGGTGAGCGTTCTTCCACTCGAGGGCGAGGGTTGGGCGGACATGATCAGCGTGGCAGGTGAACAGAAGTCGATTATGGAACGCCCGCTCGCCAACTACCGGTTCGTGAGTCCAGGATATTTTTCAGCGATGGGAATTCCGCTGCTGGCTGGAAGATTCATCGAAGACACGGACCGAAATTCGATGCCGGCCGTGATCTCGCAAACGGCGGCAAAGAAAGTCTTTCGGGGCGAGGATCCGATCGGAAAACATTTCCGGCGCGGAGATGAGAAAGAGGCGCCGTTCGAAATCGTGGGCATCGTGGCAGATGTTCGGGCCGCCAGTCTGCAGAATGCACCGGCGATGATGGTGTATGTTCCGTACTGGTTCCGCAGCAGAATGAAAGTTTCCCTGGTCGCGCGGACCACGCTGGACCCGGCCATGGCGGCGGGGGCATTGCGGGCCGCGGTCCGGGAAGTCGACTCCGAGGCGCCGGTTGGGGAGATGCGAACCATGGAACAGGTGGTTTCCCGCTCAGTCGAGCCGCGGCAGTTTCAATTGGTTCTGGTTTTGGTTTTGGTGTTCGCGTTCGCGGCGCTTACGCTGGCGAGCCTCGGCATCTACGGCGTGGTCGCCTACATGGTGACGTAGCGACGCGCCGAAATCGGGATTCGAATGGCGCTGGGAGCGCGAGCGGCCGACGTGCACGCCATGATCATGCGTCAGGGTTTGGTTCCTGTAATAGCCGGGTTGTGCATCGGCATAGCCGGCGCTCTCGCGCTCGGCCACTTGCTGAGCAGCCTGTTATTCCAGGTGACTGAGCACGACCCCGCTACCTTCCTGAGTGTCTGTGCCGCGCTGCTGCTGGTTGCCACAGTCGCTTGTTTTATGCCGAGCCGCCGCGCTGTACGGGCTGACCCCGCGGCGGTATTGAGGTACGAGTAGCTGCGTGATTCCTACAGCTTCTTCAAAAGCTCCTTCGCTTCCTGAAAACGCGGGAACTGCTTCTCGGCCTCTTTGAATTCCGGCGTATGCACGCAGCGTCGCAGACCCCGGTGTTCCACCGGATGCCGAAGATGCAGCATCTCGTGGAACATCACGTATTCCACCGCCAGGCGCGGCATCTTTTCACGGTCCAACAGCTTATTGAGAATAATGGCGTTGTGGGAGGGATCGTAGTGGCCCAGCGTCCCTTTTGAAACGCGCTGGCTCCAACCGAGCGCGGGCCTGGCCATAAGGCCGAAAAAGTGTTCGAGATTGAGCTTCTCGAAAATCTCCTCCAGATTATAATGCGTGCCTTGCGGTCCCGATACGAATTTGCGGCCACGCGTTTGCCGGACGATCTGCAGGCCACGGCGCATCTCCTTGCGATTGAGATAGCGCCGGTAACGCTCCGCATACATCCGAGGGACCGGCATGCGATATAGCTTGGACAGGAGGATATACGCCAGCGCCTCGAGAATCGACGCCGGCGCCCGCTCGAGCAAATCCGAGATTCGCACCGAAAGCACAGCCTGGTCCAGCCGGATCGAACTGTTCGCATTCGCGAAAGGCCGGAACTCGATCCGGATCTCAGGCAAATTGGTCCGCGGCTTGAGTTCCCTGAATACCCGGGCGAAGATCTCATGTGGTTGTTCGAATAGGATCGCGCTTTCCAACCACATGAATTACAGGATACCGGTACTGTATTCTAGTGTGTGGCTTTTACGGAGGTGATTTGTTTCACGCAAAAATTACGGCTCTCGGCTGCTACAGTCCGCCCCGTGTACTGACCAATCACGATCTGGAGAAGATGGTCGACACTAACGATAAATGGATCATGGATCGAACCGGCATTCGTGAGCGTCATATCGCCGAGGCGGATGTCGCTACCTCCGACATGGCGGTGTGGGCTGCTGAAGCGGCTCTTCAACAGCGCGGAATAGCCGCATCGGAGCTGGACGCCATACTGGTTTGCACCGTCACTCCGGACATGCTGTTTCCAGCCACGGCATGCCTGGTGCAGAATCGTCTGGGCGCGAAAGGAGCCTGGGGTTTCGATCTAGTCGCGGCGTGTTCCGGCTTTGTGTACGGCCTCACGACGGCGGCCCACCTTGTTTCGGCTGGATCGCATAAAAAGGTGCTGGTGATTGGCGCGGACACCATGTCGCGGATTCTGGATTATACGGACCGGGCAACCTGCATTTTGTTCGGGGACAGCGCGGGCGCCATGCTGGTGGAGCATGCGGAAGATGGCGAAGAGGGGTTCATCGGCTTCTTGAATGAGATCGACGGATCGGGAGGCGATTACCTCAAGCAGCCCGCGGGCGGCAGCCGAATGCCGGCAACGCATGAAACGGTGGACCAGCGAATGCATTACGTAAAGCAGGACGGGCAGCAGGTCTTCAAATACGCGGTCCGGAAGATGTACGAGACCTCGCGCGATCTGTTGGAGGGAAATGGTCTGTCCACGAAAGATATCAAGCTTCTGGTTCCTCATCAGGCAAATCGCCGCATCATTTCGGCCGCGGCCGAGCGCCTGGGATTAAGCTGCGACCAGGTTATCGTCAACATCGACCGATTTGGAAACACGACCGCCGCAACGATTCCTTTGGCAACGCGCGATGCCGTGGAAGGGGGCAAGCTGGTGAAAGGCGACCTGGTTCTCTTCGCGGCGGTGGGCGCAGGTTATACCGTCGGCGCGAATCTCTGGCGATGGACAATGTAGTCCGCTCGGGAGCGATATCATATCTATATGCAAGCCGTAACCGCCGAAACCTTGAACAGCATGGAGCAATGGGACGATTTCGTCACCGACCGCTACGATCCGAACCGCAAGACCGACGACTTTCGTAAATTCGACGATTCCGCTCCCGCGGGCGTTCGCGAATTCTACCGTCTCAATCACACGCTGCAGACGCGCGACTTTGTGCAGTCGAAGAAGCGCCAGTATACCGGCCGGCGGCGAAGTCAAATGGGGATTTGGGAAGCTCTCGATTACCTGAATACGCTGGTGGACGAAAGCGATCCGGATACCGATCTCTCCCAAATCGAGCATAACCTTCAAACTTCCGAGGCGATTCGCAAGGACGGCCATCCCCGCTGGATGGTGCTGACCGGGCTGATCCACGATCTCGGCAAGGTGCTCTGTTTATACGGCGAGCCGCAGTGGGCCGTGGTGGGCGATACCTTTCCGGTAGGCTGCGCTTATTCCGACAGGATTGTGTTTCCGGAGTTCTTCAAAGGCAACCCGGATTCGCAGGTTCCGGAGTTCCAGACTAAGCTGGGCGTCTATTCCCAGAACTGCGGTCTCGACAACGTCGATCTCTCGTGGGGTCATGACGAATATCTATATCACGTCGTGAAGGATTCTCTTCCGGACGAGGCGCTCTACATGATCCGGTATCACTCTTTTTATCCGGGACACCGCGAAGGCGCTTACGATTATCTGATGAACGATAAAGATCGCAGCATGTTCGAATGGGTGCGAAAGTTCAACCCCTACGATCTGTATTCGAAGAGCTCGGAGCGCCCCAAACTCGCGGACGTGAAGCCGTACTACGACGACTTGGTAGCCGAGTATTTTCCGGACAAGATCGCCTGGTAAGTGGCACCGGCACGCCTCGTGCGCAAGCGCATTCTTGCCTGTGTTGTCTAAAGACCCACACGGGCATGAATGCGCTTGCGCACGAGGCGTGCCGGTGCTACTGGCGCAGACGTAGGGTGATCGTCTTGGTCACGTAGTCGTCCTTTCGGCTGGGCGGCATCTCGATCGCCAGCGTTCCGCCTTGCTGCGTCGCCTCCGATACCGATACCACCCGGCTGGATCCTAAAAGCCTTACCGAATACTTCGTGGACGGCCGTCCCGATACCGTCAGTTCAAGCGTTGATCCGTTGTTGGACCAGTGTTCCGAAATCAGTTTCAAGTTGCTGCTGGCCGCTCCCAATTGCGGCGGCACATACGGGACTACGTAACCGAACGTGCCGCGATGCTCGATGGCGAGAGTGTTCTCGCCAGGTTTGATTTGCAGCTTAAAATGCGGATGAGAGTCGGTGGCTTGACGGCCGTCAATCCAGCGCACGTTCTGGCCGTTCGCCTTTGCTTTATTGATCCTGGCACCTGGCGCGTAAGCCGGAGCGAAGTCGAGCGCGAAGACCGCAGTCCCATGATTCACGACACGCAAGTGCAGGGACTGATCGTCGCGGTCGATCCTAAGATCTGCTTTGCCCGGCCCGACTGGTAGGTTGTGGACGCCGAGCCATTCCCAATCGGCTGGCATGTGAGGCGCGAAGGTGACTTGCCTGTTCACAGCGTCCACCTCCAGCCCGCACAGACCCCGGAGCAGCGGCGACACGACCATGGCTGCCGACCAGATTTGGTGCGGGGAAGCTGTGGACAGCGGCGAGTATGTCATGCCCGAGAGCACTTCCGTGGTATTTCCGCCCGCTCCATCGAGCGCGAGCCAGGCGTTCGCTTTTAGGTTTGCGTATGCGGCGGGCGCGGCGTGGCTGCGGTACTCGCCTACCGATGCCCAGCCCGTGAACAAAGGCCACACCGAGCCATAGTGATAACCTTCCGGCCCGTACATCGGGCTTTGCGATGAGATGATACGCATGCCCCAATCGCTCGCGTGCTGCTCGGCCGATAACTTCTCCACCATCTGGAGCGACTTGTTTTGATCCAGCACTCCGAACCACATCGGCACCGTAGCCAAGACGCTGGGCTGCTGCACTTGCTTGCCCGACCTATCCAGAGCGAACGCGAAGGTCTGGCTTTGCGGAAGCCAGAACAAGTCATTCAGCAGGATCTGTTTGGTTTTCAGCTCCTGTTCGAGCTTGACGGAGTTCTCCTTCTCGCCGGCCCAGCGGGCCAAGTCCGCCATGGACCGAAGCGCTTCCACGTAGGCGCCGGCCTGGTAGAACTCGACCTGAACCGGCAGGAGCGGCCCGCCTTCCACCCAGCCGTGGCCGACGCCAAAATTCTTGGGGAATCCGTTGGCATCCAAAGTAGAGCGCATGAACTCGAACGCCTTGAGAAGCCGATCCCAGTGCTTCCTGGCAAAGGCGATGTCACCGCTCGCCTGGACGAAATTGGCGACGGCGATGACATAAAGTGGCGTCGCGTCGGCCGATGCGTAGCCATATGGATAATTCTGAAACCACGGGACCAGGCTCGCGCTTTGTGAGATCTCGTGAGGGATCTTTCCGTTCGCGCTCTGATACCCCGCAATGAAATCGATGCCGGCGCGCGCGGTTTCAAAGTCGCCGTCCGAGGTGAGCGCGAACGATGTCCAAAATGTGTCGCGGCCGAAGAACCACGCAAAGCCAGGCCGATACCCGCCTTTCGATGGACCGTATCCCGCCACCAGGCCGGTTCCGAGTAGCGGGTTTTGAACGAGGCCCTTTGCCATGCTGACCCGGGACCAATCGTAAGCCCGCTGCAACTCTTTATCGGGTAGGTCGAGTGTGACGGTGCGCGTTAAATAACCGTCATAATATTTGTCCGTTTCC
This sequence comes from Bryobacteraceae bacterium, assembly GCA_051000095.1. Classification (GTDB taxonomy): domain Bacteria; phylum Acidobacteriota; class Terriglobia; order Bryobacterales; family Bryobacteraceae; genus JBBSHP01. The sequence continues at coordinate 13,807 of JBPCOQ010000060.1, forward strand.
GCGGCGATCCTTGATCCGCCGGCGATTACCTGATGCCAAACGGAAAGCGCGTCGTCCCGGGACCGGCCCGAGCCCGCAATCGCCAGCAGGCGTTGCACACGGCCTTGCACCGTTCCCAGTGTGAAAATATTGCGAGTGCCGGATGAATAATTGGCTCCATACTCGCGCTCGATCAGGTCCGCATCGGGCGAGCCCAGAACCGCCGCGTAGGGTTGACCGTCGGCGCCGAAGAAGAACGCCTTTTCGTGTTCATTCCACTCGCTGTACGACGTTCCGATCGACGCGGGCCACATTAGCTGAAAATCGCGGGTGAATTCAACGTCGATGCGGATTGGATACTGAGAGTCGATCTCCAGGCGGATCAGAACCGCCGGCCGGTCGAGCGGCGCAATCAGTGTTTCCCGGACCTCGTACTCATCGCCGCTGTACACGATCGTATAAGAGCCGGGGCGCGACTCAATCCGGCGGGCAACGGACTCTGCCGGAATCACCCGGCCATTGAGGCGGAAACTCAGCTTCAGATCCTTGACGATCTTCAGCGGGTAGACATAGGCCTCGAGCGTGCCGTCTTCGCGTCCCAGGAACGATGCTTGGGGACCGGTGGCATCGAGAAACTCCCAGGTACGCGCAGGGCGGGAGATTTCCAGATCGGCGGCGGCTAGCAGAGCGGAGAGAACGGGTAGAAGAGCAAACCACCATGCGCACATGAAGCTACATTACAGCATGGACTGTAAACCCGTTAAGCTACCGAGACTAAATTCGCAGTCTGCCGGTCTAACTGGAGCAGAAGGCGTTGAATCGTCTTGACCTCACGCTCCTCAAAGTACGGCTCACCGCACTGCCCGCAAACCCATGCCGGCACTGCCTCTAGAGAGAGATAGTATCTTTTGCGGTCGATGTGAAACGGCGCGTGGGACCTTCTCATTTTTCCGCGACAATGGGCGCACTTCATGGGTCTCCTGATTGTGAACTTCGAATCCCATTCGTCTGCTTCGGGCAAATAGGCCGTAATAATGGCGAGGTAGTCTTCTTTCGGCGCACAGACGATATGAATTTTCCGACCCGCCTCGTCTGTTCCTAACACGAGGCAACTGTGGCCGCGTGCATCTTGAGGATAATCCTTAAATTATCGCTCCTTGCAGGACTGTTTCTCTCACCCGGCAGCCGGGCAAAGACCGGATTGAAAACATCAGGGTCTTCGTTTTAAGTGCAACACAGGCAGGAATGCCTGTGCCACTCGGTGCGATCTAAAGGCGGTTGATCAAACTCGCGACGTATCCAGCCCCGAAACCGTTATCGATATTCACCACCGTCACGTTCGATGCGCAACTGTTCAGCATCCCGAGCAGTGCCGCCAGTCCGTTGAAACTCGCGCCGTATCCAACGCTGGTGGGAACCGCGATCACGGGTACCGAGACCAGCCCTCCCACCGCGCTCGGCAAGGCGCCCTCCATACCGGCGCACACGATCACGACACGAGCCTCGACCAGGCGCTCGCGATTGCTCATCAGGCGATGAATACCGGCGACCCCGATGTCGTAGATCGTCTCCGTCTCGTTTCCCATCACTTCCACGGTCCGTAATGCTTCCTCCGCGACAGGGATGTCGCTGGTACCTGCCGACACAACGGCGACCTTGCCTTTGCCGTGCAGCGCACGATCGCGCCAGATGCGAATGACGCCGGGCAATGGGAAATATTCAGCCTCCGGAAAAGTTCGTCCTATAAGGCCGGCAGCTTCCCGCGTTGCGCGGGTGATCAGCAAGTTTTGCGATTTCTCCAATAGCCGGGCGGCGATGCCTTCGATTTGCTCGGGAGTTTTACCAAGTCCAAAGATGACTTCGGTCAGTCCGTGGCGAAGCGAGCGATGGTGATCCAGCTTTGCGTAGCCGAGGTCCTCGAAGGGAAGGTGCCGCACCCGCTCGAGTGCGGCGTCTACGCCGGTCGATCCGGAGCGCACCTCTTCGAGCAGGCGGCGCATTTGGTCCTGATCCATGTGATACCGTAGCACAGACATTCCGGCCTGTGTTAGGCGTCTACCTCAAAAGTACAGTTTCAGCGATTTCAAGACAATAGCAGTTCGCGTACACTCGTCGGGCGCCTCTATGAGCCTCTCAGGATGACAATAACCCTGTCGCGCACCTCAATCAGTTTCCGGCTGTGCACGTGGCCCGCTTTGTAAAGAATGATTCCGGAATCGGCTGTGAAGAGGCGATTGGGACGGATGTTGCTCATGTGGTTCAAACCGCCGGCTTGAAAATCGGCGCTATCGAGCTGAACAGAATATTGGTCGCTAGTTGCTTGGCTTGTAATCTGGCACAAGATGACGTCGTCTCCATTAAGCATCGCCAATATCAACGCGGGCCGACTCTTCGTCTGGCTCAGATCGGAGAAAGGGAAGTGAACGACGACCACATTGCCGCTTACAAATCCCGCCAAGCGGCCTCCTCTTCGGGGGTCAGCCAGTCCTTCCTCAGAGATGACTCCGCTGCGCCGCTCGGCCAAGCATCGTCTGCATGATTCGATTTGAGAGATCGTATGACACCGAGAAGGGCATCAAGTTGCTTCTCCGACGCACTCTCCAACTCGCGGTTAATTAATTCTCGTATGCTCATCGAGTACCCTCACATTATTAACGATTTTACGATACCGCGGCACAGGAACGGCCTGCTTCATCGTCATCAGAGCGCACGGCCTTGGCCTATACTGAGGAGCATGGCGTGGCTCTCAGAGGAGCCGCTGGAGTTGTTACTTTACAGGAACGGGATACAATCGAGACGCCGGAACATGACAGATTTACAACTCTACATCGCCGTCGGGTTCCCCACGCTGGCAGTGCTGCCGAGCCTGACGATCAGTCTTGTACAGATTTCGGGTATTCGCGAGGATATGCGCGAGCTGCGCCGCGAGGTGAACACAAAACTCGACCTGTTGACGGGCAAAATCTGTGAATTTATGACGGCGCGGAAACGATCGATGGAGCGAAGCAGAGAGATTGCTCGCAACGCATGCTCGCAACGCAACTGTGTATCTGGGCTAGAGTAGTTAAAGCTTGCAGACCTACGATCTGATCGTCATCGGTTCCGGACCGGCAGGCCAGCGCGCGGCCATTCAGGGCGCCAAGTCGGGCAAGCGCGTCGCGATTATTGAAAAGCGGGAGGTGGTCGGCGGCGCGTGCATCAATACCGGCACCATTCCCAGCAAGACCATTCGCGAAGCGGTTCTCCACCTGTCCGGCTATCAATACCAGAACATTTACGGCATTAATTACCGCGTCAAACAGACCATTACCATGGCCGACTTGGCGTTTCGGGTCCAGCACGTTATCAAGACCGAAATCGATGTCACTCAGGCGCAGTTGTCCCGTAACAACGTAGAGTTGCTCACCGGGAATGCCTCTTTTGTGGATGCCCACACGGTCGCGGTAGAGAACACTCGTGGGCGCCAGGTGTATGGCGCGGAGACGATCATCATCGCGAGCGGAACCAAGCCGGCGGTGTCGGACAAAGTGCCGCTCAATGGCCGCAACATTGTCAACAGCGATCAGATTCTGCTGATGCCCGACATTCCGAAGACCCTGATCGTGGTGGGCGGAGGCGTAATCGGCGTCGAATATACATGCATGTTTGCGACGCTTGGTGTTCGCGTAATTCTGATTGAGAAGCGGCCGCGGCTACTCGAATTCGCCGATCAGGAGATCGTCGAAGCGCTGTCGTATCATCTGCGCGATAGCCGCGTCACGATGCGCCTGAATGAAGAGGTGGAGAGCGTGGAGGAGGGCGCCGATGGATCGGTGATCGCCTATCTGGAAAGCAAGAAAAGATTGTCGGGCGATGCGCTCCTGTATGCGGTGGGACGGCAGGGCAACGTCGATGAGATGAATCTGGAGGCCGCTGGCATTGAGGCCGATTCTCGCGGACGCATCCCTGTCGACGCCGACTATCAAACCAAGCAGCCCCACATCTACGCCGTGGGCGACGTGATTGGTTTTCCCAGCCTGGCTTCCGTCTCGATGGAGCAGGGGCGGATTGCGGCCGCGCATGCTTTCGGCAAAACCATTCATTCCAATCCGGCCACTTATCCCTACGGCATTTACACCATCCCTGAGATATCGTTTATAGGGAAAACGGAAGAGCAGTTGACCGATGAGGATGTGCCGTATGAAGTCGGCATCGCATACTATCGCGAGATCGCGCGCGGCCAAATCCGCGGCGATACTACGGGTCGGCTTAAGATCGTTTTTCACCGCGAGACCAAGCAGATCCTGGGGGTTCACATCATCGGCGAAGGGGCCTCCGAGTTGCTGCACATCGGGCAGGCTGTGATGATCCTGGGCGGCACGGTGGAATATTTTGTAAATACCGTTTTCAATTATCCGACCTTGGCTGAATGCTACAAGGCCGCGGCTTTTAATGGGCTGAATAAGCTGTCAAAATTTCAATAAGAAGAGGAACATGCGTCGCACTATCGGAGTGACAACATCCGAACACGTCGTTGTGGGGGTCGTCGAAAACCACAAGGTGCTGGGTTCGCTCCGTGTATATCCGGAGGAAGGCTCGTCGTCGGAAGCCTTGCTCGGCATGCCAGCGGACGCCATCGCTCAAGTAATTCGCCAGCAGATTGTAGCGTCCGCGCAAGGTCAGACGATTGAGGCAATCGGCATCGGCTTCCCGGGAATCATCCGCGGAGGAATCATCGAGGAGTCGCCCAATCTGCAACAGCTCAAAGGCTCCAATATGCAGGAGACTATTTCGGCTGCGCTGCGCGAGGCGGGAATTAAGGCCCCGGTGTTCCTCTACAATGACGCGGACATTGTGGCAGCCGGCCTGGCGGCTACCCGGGGTCAGCTCGACCGCCTGATTCGCGTATGGACTCTCAGCAATGGAATTGGGTTCGGGCTGTACCCGTTTGTCGAAGGCGTGTGGGAAGGCGGCCACCAGGTTGTCTCGCTCGACCCCAATGAGAAATACTGCGGCTGCGGCGGGCGCGGCCACCTGGAAGGCATCATGGGCCATCGCGCCATGCGCCTTCGATTCCTGGACATGGAGCCGGACGAAGTATTTGAAAGCGCGGCCGAGGGCGATCAGCGATGTTGCGACTTCGTGAAACTGTGGCATCGAGCTCTGGCAGCCGCGACAGCGAATAGCATTCACATGGCGGGTCCGGGAAAGTTTTTTATCTCGGGGCATAACGCGAAGCACCTGGATATTGCGCTGGTCAACCAATACCTGAATGAGATGGTGAAAATGAGTCCGCTGCAGGGCTACGTCTTCGAAGTGGTTCCAGGTGGCGATGAGATCGCTGTTATCGGCGCGGCTGTGAATGCCGAGCAGGCCGCATTCTCCGCGTAACGTGCCCAAGAGTCAATTCGACGTCGTCATAATCGGTGGTGGCCAAGCGGGAATTCCGCTTGCCTACGGACTGGCGAAAGCGGGCCAATCGGTCGCCCTGGTGGAGCGCCTGCATCTGGGCGGCTCCTGCGCAAACTTTGGCTGCACGCCGACCAAGGCCGCTATTGCATCGGCCCGCGTTGCGCATGCCGCCAGGCGCGGCGCGGAGTTCGGACTGAAGATCCCGATAGTGGAAGTGGATTTTCCAAAGGTAATCGAACGGGCGCGAGGAGTCGCGCTCGAATCGCGCAACGGTCTCGACAGAGGATTCGAGGGTACCGAGAACCCGAAGCTGGTTCGCGGGAACGCGCGAATCGAGGGCCGGACCGGCGGTGGTTTCCGCGTTGCGATAGACGATCTGCATCTCACCGCGAAGCAGGTAGTGCTCAACACCGGAACGCGCAGCACGATACCCCGCATCTCCGGTCTGGAGAAAATTCCATACCTCACCTCTGAGAATTGGCCGGATCAAACGGAGCTGCCGGAGCATCTCGCCATTATCGGTGGAGGCTACATTGGCTTAGAGATGGGACAGTTCTATTCGCGCATGGGCAGTCGCGTTACGATTTGGCAAAACGGGCCGCGCGTGGTGGAGCACGAAGACGACGAGATCTCGGCGGCGCTTCAACAGTTCCTTGAAGCCGAAGGCATTCAATTTCACCTGAACGCCAAGCTCGAATCTACAGCCCAATTGGGAGCGGCACACGTGTTCGTCGCGACTGGCCGTACGCCCAATACCGACGGGATGGGTCTCGAAACCGTGGGCGTGAATCTGGATCAACGCGGCTTTGTGAAGGTGGACCCGGCGCTGAAGACAAACGTGGAAGGCATTTGGGCCGCGGGGGATATCCGGGGCGGCCCGCTGTTCACGCACACCTCTTGGGATGATTTCCGCATTCTTCTATCACAGATGACGGGCGACGGCTCGCGCACCACCGTCCGCATCGTACCCTACGCGATCTTCACGGATCCCGAGTTAGGACGCGTTGGATTGACCGAAAGTGAAGCCGGCGAGAGCGGCGCCAGGTTTCACGTAGCGAAGTTCGAGATGAAGAAGAACGGCAAGGCGCGTGAGATCGGTGAGCCGGAGGGCTTCATCAAGGTCCTGCTGGAAGACGACTCCGGCGAGATTCTCGGGGCCGCAGTCCTGGCCTCTGACGGCGCTGAGCTTATTCACATGTACGTCGATATCATGAACGCCGGAGCAAGCGCGCGCGTAATCCGCGATGCGATCCACATCCACCCGACTCTGGCCGAAGCCGTGCAGAGCGCAGTTTCATAAGATGGCAATCAAGTCGGCCTTGACGCCACAGCCTGGGAAAACCAACACAGGCTAGAAAGCCTGTGCCACTCGAATGGGCCCTCTTCATCACATACGTGTCGTTGAATTGGCGGGCATCGGTCCAGGGCCGATGTGCGCCATGTTGCTTGCCGACTTGGGCGCGGATGTGATCCGCGTGGACCGAACCGAGCCGAGTGATCTCGGCCTGCCAGGCGATCCCCGGTTCGACGTTGTCACCAGAGGCCGGCGTTCGATTGCGGTCAATCTCAAATCCGCCGAGGGCCGGGAGATCGTATTGCGGCTGATCGATCGCGCGGACGTAATCATCGAAGGTTTTCGTCCAGGCGTCACCGAGCGCCTCGGCCTGGGGCCTGACGTTTGCCGAACCAGGAACCCGCGCCTGGTATACGGGCGCATGACCGGGTTCGGCCAGGACGGAGTGCTGGCGGGTGCGGCCGGGCACGATCTCAACTACATCGCCCTCACCGGCGCATTGCATGCGATTGGACCTCGGGGCGGGCCACCGATACCGCCTCTCAACCTGATTGGCGATTACGGAGGTGGGGCGCTCTACCTCGCCTTAGGAGTGCTTTCGGCACTTCTGGAAAGGCAACAGTCTGGCGAGGGACAGGTGGTCGATGCAGCGATGGTGGAAGGTGCAGCGTCGCTGATGTCTGCGTTCTACGGCCGCTCGGCGGCGGGGTTGTGGAGCGAACAGCGCGGCGAGAATGTCCTCGACGGCGGTGCTCCGTTTTACGCCGTCTATGAGACCCGCGACGGCTTATACGTCTCAATCGCGGCTATCGAGAATAGGTTCTTCGCGGAATTGGCACAGCGGATTGGTCTCGACCAATCATTCGTGGTCCGGCGAAACGATCGCTCGCTGTGGCCGGAGATGCAGCAGAGGATGAAGTCGATCTTCCTAACCAAGACACGGAACGAGTGGTGCGCTCTGCTCGAGGGAACGGACGCATGCTTTGCGCCGGTTCTCTCAATCGCGGAAGCGCCTCAACATAAACACAACGTCAGCCGTGGCGTGTTTGTCGAGGTGGGCGGATACTTTCAGCCAGCTCCGGCGCCGCGCTTCAGCCGCTCCAAAACTGCAACGCCCGCTGCGGTAGAGCAGCTTGGGGCGCATACGGATGAAGTGCTCGCGGAAATCGGCTACTCCGCGGAAGACATTCATGCGATCAGATGTTTGGGAGTTGTGAGATAACACTTTGATCGGAATTGCATCGTACTCGACGTACATACCACGTAGCCGCCTTCCGCGGGAAGTGATTGCCGGGGCCTGGGGTTCTCGACCGGTACCAGGGACGAAGGCAGTTGTCAATTTCGACGAAGACGCGTTGACCATCGGCCAGGCCGCGGTATGGAAGTTGCTGTCGAGCGTTCCCGACGCGGTTTCCTTTGCGTCGACTAGCGCGCCACACTGGCAGCGTTCATCGGCGAGTCTGATCGCCGCCTTCTGCGACCTTCCCGCGCAAACAGCCACGGCGGATTTTGGTGGTTCGCTCCGCGCGGGCACGATGGCGTTGCGGGCGGCGCTCGACGCCGTCACGGCCGGAAGCAGCGACAGAACCATCGTGGTGGCCTCGGATGCCAGACAAGGCGCGCCGGAATCGGCGGAAGAAATGATTTTCGGCGATGCGGCGGCGGCGGTCGCTGTAGGCAAAGACCACGTGATCGCCGAAGTGATAGCCCGGGTATCGCGCTCTGACGATTTTCTCGACGAGTGGCGAGGCGATGCGGATCGCCACGTCAGTTCATTCTCGTCCAAGTTTTCGACCACGCGAGGCTATGAAGCCAATGCCATTGCGGTTGGGCGCGCGCTTCTAAAGCAAGCTTTCTTGGAGCCCACGAACATCGCCCGCGCAGCTCTGGCCTCGCTCGACGGGCGAGCACACCTGAACGTCGCCAAAGCCTTGGGTGTGCCTGCGGAACGGGTGGAAGATTCACGGCTTAAGGAGATCGGCGTCACGGGCGCCGCGATGCCCTTGCTGCTACTGGCGGAAGCGCTCGATCATGCGAATGTTGGGGATGTGATTCTCTGTATCGGCTACGGTGAAGGTGCTGACGGATTCCTGTTTCGCGTGACCGAAGCGATCACGGCGCTTCAGCGTCCCTTGTTAACGCCAGATCCGATCTGCGCCCATTCCAGCTATCAAATCTATCGCAAGCTCCGCGACTTTTTGCGCGACAAGACAGACGGGCCGGAGCTTTCGAACGTGCTCTGGGAACGCCAGGAGTCTCAAAACGTCCGCTTGCACGGGACCTACTGTCCGGCTTGTGAGAGCTTGCAGTTTCCAATCGCTCCCGTGTGCGGCCACTGCCACAACAGAACAACCCTAATTGAAAGGCCTCTCAGCCGCCGGGGCGAACTGTTTACCTTTAATACAGACTACCTGTATGATGCGCCCACTACACCAACCGTGAACGCGGTAGTGGATCTGGAAAGCGGCGGCCGCTTTCTTTGCCAGATGACCGATGTGGATCCGAGCAAAGTGAAAATCGGGATGAGCGTTGAGCTGGTGCTAAGACGAATGCGCGGCGCGGCGGACATGCACCACTATTATTGGAAGTGCCGGCCGGTATGTTGAGGGAGGACAATCACGATGAGTGAGAGCATCAAAGATAAGGTGGCGGTGATCGGGGTGGGCTGCACGAAGTTCGGCGACCGCTTCGATCAGAGCTATGAGGATCTGGCTGTCGAAGCAGCCTTCGCGGCTTTTAGCGATGCGGGTATCGAACAGGATCGCGTGGAGGCGGCGTGGCTGGGGACCTATTCACCCTACGGCGGGAATGGCAAGGGCTCCGTGGCGTTGGCCGATTCGCTACGCCTTTACGGAAAGCCGGTCACGCGCGTGGAAAACTTCTGTGCCACCGGAACGGACGCTTTTCGCAACGCCGCCATGGCGGTGGCTGCCGGTATGTATGACGTGGCGCTCGTGCTTGGCGTCGAAAAACTCAAAGATCGTCCTTCGCGGGGCTTGGCCCGCGAAGGCGTGCATCCTTATCAGGGTGACGGCATGACGGCGCCGGGGCTGTTCGCCCTGTCGGCGAATCGCTATTTCCATCGCTTTGGCGGCGGCCGCGAATCGCTAGCGAAGGTAGCGGTAAAAAACCACTCGAACGGAGCGCTGAATCCGCTAGCCCATTTGCAGATTCACGTTACCGAAGAACAGGTATTGAATGCTCCGATGATTTCCTATCCGTTTGGCCTTTTCGATTGCTGTCCCACTACTGACGGAGCGGCCGCCGCCATTATTTGCCGCGCCGATAGGGCGCGCGAATTCCGCGATGATTACGTGCTGGTCAAGGGCTTAGGCATGGCGGTTACCAGCGGCCGGCCGTGGTTCGATTCCGATAACGACGGTGTGGGATTTGCTTCCACGCGCGCTGCGGCGGCGGAGGCTTACCGCATGGCCGGTATCGAAGATCCTGTGACTGAGGTTGATTTCGCCGAGGTCCACGACTGCTTCACTTGGACGGAGATCAGCAATTATGAAGACCTGGGTTTCTGCGCCAAAGGCGAAGGGATTCACTTCATCGGCGAAGGCCGCAGCGCGTTGGCAGGCGATTTGCCGATAAATCCGAGCGGCGGGCTGAAATCGTTTGGTCATCCGATCGGCGCAAGCGGAGTGAGGATGATCTACGAAGTGGTCACGCAGTTGCGCGGTCAAGGCGGCGCCCGTCAGGTGAAAGATGCCGAGATCGGACTAGCTCACAACCTGGGCGGTCCGGGCGCGGTGGCGTGTGTAGTGGTGCTGGGGCGGCAGTAGTAGAGTAGGGAGCAACTTTGGAGAAGGGCGGCATCCCTGTTGCAGGCATCATGTCCGCCGACGAAATGGAAGATTATCTCGAACTGCAAGATCCACAGGTGCAGCGCGCCCAATCGAGCCGCGTTAGGCATGACGAACGCACCTTCTTCTATCCAAGTAACTGCCTGGTTTGAGCGCGATTACCAGAAGGTCCGCAAAACCCATCCCGGCATCGCGCGCACTATGCGCGCGTAATCGCCATATTAACGGCAGACCCGTACTACCGAAGCCGTCAGCACCCCGCTATCGCATGAGGCTCCTCCCATTCCGGTCCATCTACGACATTCACGGCCAGAACGTATTCCGTAAGCATTGCCGTTTATGTTAACGTTAACCTCAGGAAATACCTCACGATGCAACACCTCCGATGTCTCGCCGTTTCGCTCCTGATCACCGCCGCGGCTTTCGCGCGGAGTTTCAGCGGCACCCATCACCGGCCGGGTCGTCGACTCTACCGCCCAGTCCGTTCCCGGCGCGGTCGTCTCGCTCACCGATACCGGCACGCGGGACGTGCAACTTCACCACGAACGACGCGGGTGATTTTGTCTTTACCTCCGTCCAGCCAGGTACCTTCGCGCTCGAAGTCACAGCGCCCGGCTTCAAGCATTACCGCAAAACCGGTCTGTCGTTGTCGGCCTCTGAGCGCCTATCGGCGGGCGATCTGAAGCTGGAGCTCGGCACAGTAACCGATTCGGTCCAGGTCACGGCTGACACAGCTCCCGTGCAGGTCGCGAGCTCAGAGCGTTCCGCGTTGCTTGATTCGAAACAGATCACAGCGATGGCGAGAGCAACGATTCGCTCGGCGTTTTCAACTCACCTGCCGCGTCCCAAGGCGTGCGAGGCGTCTACAACGGCATGAATATCGACGGGATCTCGGGCAACACGCGCAGCGGCGATCATCTGGATACCCCAATCAACATGGATGCAGTGGGCGAAGTGAAGGTGCTCACCGGCACCTATCAGGCTGAGTACGGCAAGGGCTCGGGCAGCATCATAAATATTGTTGCCAGGGTGGCACGCGCCAGTTCCATGGCGGCGCGTATTACTACGGCCGCAACGAAGCGCTTAACGCCAACGGTTTTTTCCTGAACCGTCAAGCCCTGGACCGGCCGCGCTATCGCTACAACACGTTTGGCTACAACATCGGCGGTCCGATTTATATTCCGGGCGAGTTCAATCGGAGCAAGGAAAAGCTGTTTTTCTTCTTTTCGCAGGAGATCCTGCCCATTCAACAACCCAACGGTCCTCGTAACTACACCGTCCCCACAACGCTTGAGCGCCAGGGCGACTTTTCGCAAACGGTGGACGTCAACAACAAGCCGATCATCGTCAAGATCCGCTAAATGGCGGCGCGGCCTTCCCTGGAAATGTGATACCGCAAAATCGAATTGATCCGAATATGCAGACGCTGCTCAATCTGTTCCCGCTACCGAACGCCACCAACCGCGCGATCACGCTCGGCAACTACAATCTGCAGCTTCCGATACTGTCGACAGACCCGTAAGCCAGGAGATTGCGCGCTTCGATTATTACGTCTCTTCGAAAGTGCGCGCCTATTTCCGCGGCATGGATATGGCAACGCACGACAAAGGCCTGGCCAGCACGGCCAATAAGTTCACGTGGGGTACGGGCCCGGTGGATTATGCGACCACTGGTCCGAATCTGGGTGGCAACCTGACCTACATCATCACTCCGACGCTGATCAACGAGTTGACCGCCGGTTACGCATTGTGGACCGAGCAGCAACTGATTGCAGCCAGCGACCTGGCCAAGATTCAAAGAAGCAATCTGGGCATTACTCTCGGACAGCTTTATCCCGCTAACAATCCATTGGGCGGGGTCCCCGATCTCAGCTTTAGCGGAATTACGAACGCGGCCGTTACAGGCTATGATGCGCGCTTTCCGTTGCGCGACGATTCCTCTTCCTGGACCTTAACCGACAGCATCAGCAAGGTGTGGAACCAGCATGTGTTCAAAGCCGGTGTTCAGGCCGAGCGCGTGGTTTATAATCAGTTCCACACCGGCAGTGCTAACTTTCCGGGCACCTTCAACTTTAGCAACAGCAGCTGCCAGCCGTTCAACACCGGCTACGCCTACGCGGGCGCGTTGCTCGGATATTTCAACACCTATACCGAATCGACAGGCCGCACCGATTATTCCCCCTTGACGCCGATCCTCGAGTGGTATTTGCAGGACTCCTGGAGAGTTACTCCACGGCTCACCCTCGATCTGGGCGTGCGATTTACCGCGGGTCTACCACAGATTCCGTCCAATAACGAAGCGGCCACTTTCGTTCCATCCATGTGGAATCCGGCCAATGCGCCGCTATTGTACACTCCAGTTCTGAACGTGCAAAAGCAGCGAGTGGCGCAGAACCCACTCACCGGCCAACTGTTTCCCGCCGTCTATATCGGTCTGCTGGTTCCCGGGTCCGGCGATCCGGCGAATGGGATTGTAAAATCAGGTACGCCCGGCTATCCAAACGGCCTCATCGATTTCGAAGGCATTCTCCCAGCCCCGCGAGTTGGTTTTGCGTGGAACGTTTTCGGGGACGGAAAGATGGCGATCCGCGGCGGATTCGGAACCAACTACAATCCGCGGGGCGGCGCCGGTATTCTAGGTGACCTGTCCGCCAATCCGCCTTTGATCTACAATCCGGTGCAGTATTACGGCAACACGGCGACGTTCCTGGACGCGGGCAACACGCTGGGGCCCAGCGGTTTCAAGCACGGCCTGAATCGCAACGCGCGGCCCCCGGTGGTTTATAGCATGAGCCTGGGCGTGCAGCGAAACATCGGACTGAGTACTGTGCTGGATGTGGCCTATGTCGGCAGTCTGGGCCGGCACATTGGCCAGACGCGGGATCTCAACCAGGTTCCTTATGGCGCCCATTTCCTGCCACAGAATCAGGACGCCACTACCGGTAAGCCTCTGCCCGATAATTTTTTCCGTCCTTGCCCGGGCCATGGCAGCATCCCTTTTCTGAGCTTCGACGGCAACTCCAGCTATCATTCGCTGCAGACTCAATTGACGCGGAGGTTCGCGCAGCACCTGCAATATGGGGTCGTCTGGACGTGGTCGAAGGCGATGGACTATTCGGACGGCGACCAGGGAACCGTAGCGTCGAATCTCTCTCTCCGAAAATCCGGAATTACGGCATAGCGGCCTACGACCGGACGCACGTGTTTACAGCTTACTATCTGTCGGCCATTCCGCAGGCCAGTAAGTTATGGAGCAATCCAGTTCAAACAGGTGTTCGACAATTGGCAACTCAGCGGCATCACGCGATTCGTGAGCGGCGGTCCGCTGTTCAGGGGCAACAGCGCGAACGGCAGCGGCGGTGCAACCTCCGGCAACGCGAATACCAGCTTGGGCACCGGCAATCTGACCGACGGCTTGGACCTGACTGGCGGTGGTGATGGATGGCGCCCGGATGTGGTGGGCAATGCGACGCTTCCGAAAGACCAGCGCACTTTCAATCAATACTTCAACACCGCTGCGTTCGCGAGACCTGCGCTCGGCGCCATCGGCAACGCGCCATCCGTGGTCGCGCGCGGACCCGGCATTAACAATTGGAATGTATCGCTGTTCAAGAATGTCAGCATCCGCGAGCGTATGGCGCTGCAGTTTCGGGCCGAGGCGTACAACATCTTCAACCACACTCAGTTCTCAAACGTGAATACGACGCCGAAGTTCGATCCGGCGGGCAATCGGGTGAAACCAGCAATTTGGCCAGCTAACCGCCGCGCGAGATCCGCGCATCATGCAGTTTGCGTTACGGATCAGGTTCTAGAAACACTACAAATTTATCTATGTCAATCCTCCGCGCAAAACTGCTGTATGTAGCAAGCCGCTTTTCATCGCCCAGGCATTCGAGACAAACCACAGCGCAAGGTGCCGCGCCGACAGACGGCGGATAGCGTTCCGAGAAGTTCTGCACTCCGGTGTGCAAGAATACAACGTTGGGTTTCCGCTCGCGCAAAATCGCCTGAATCGGGTATTCCAGCGGGTAGTGGCTGATGTCAAGCCCGATCACGCCGCAGTTCGTGCTTGCGAGCACATCGAGAGTCTTCCAATAAGTCGGCTGGTTGTTCCACTCAGTCATGTCGGCAAAGTATTGAACATCTCGCGGCACATGCAGGACGCTGCGCGGCCCTTTGAGAGGCCGCACCCAGTTTTCGAGCAGCGCCGGTCTCGCACTATTGAGCAGGAACAGGCACAGCAGAATCTGAAGCGCTCGGCCTCGAATGGCGCCAGCCAGAGGAGCGCTCAACACGAATAGCGGCAGAAACAGCCGCGCCAGAAAAGGCTGCCATTTCATAAAGGCGCAGAGCGCGACGAACCCGCACACCAGGGCGAGCGCATACAATGTTTGCTCGCGATTGCCCTTCCACGCGACCAGGCATGCCATAACCACGAACAGAAGCAGGTGCCAGCGGCTGGGAGCATTCGCTTCATGATTTGCATTCTTGGGCGGCTCGAACGCGCTCCATCGCCAGGTGGTAGCAGGATCGTCCATGCGGATGCCGATCCATTTATGCGCCGCGGCGGCAAAGTTGTAGACGCCCTGGTTCCAACGCGGGCTGCGCGCGCCTAACTGCTCAGATAGATTGCGCAAGATGTTGGAGGCAGTCTGCTTCCAGCCGAACGTTTCATTGCGCCAGCGGAAGAAGCCATCCGCCTGGGCCGAATCGAAACCCATGATCGATCCGCTGAGATGATAATTCCTGACGTAGTGCGGCGTGTTGATGGCCAGTGCGCAGGCCATGATGACAAGCGCCCCGGCTGGCGTGCGTTTGCGGATCAGCGCGGGAACAAGAATGGCGGCCAGCAGCCACGGCGCGTAGAGATAAGCGGTGGCTTTCGTGAGCAATGCAAACCCCACCGCGAAGCCGCACAGCAGAGCATCAGCCGATTGAAATTCACGAGTGAAGCGTAACGCAAAGTAGACCGCGGCAACCAGCCACATAGCCATCCAGTAATCGTTCTTTGCGCCGGAGCTTGCGAGAATACCAGCCGGAATGGTGGCGCAGACCACGGCGGCAACTGCTTGCCCACGAGCAGAAGCGCCGAACAGCATCGCTATCGACGCGACCGCAATAATACTCGCCGCCGATGCGAACCATTGCACGAAGTTGATGAAGCGATCGCCGCCCGATAGCAGATAGGTGTGCAACATTGCGTACTCGGCGAACGGCTGCAGCATCGTTTGATTGAAATAGGTGGTCGGGAAGAAGCGAACGGAGGCCTGCTCCGCCCAGTACACAACGCGCGGCATGTGATAGGCCATCGCGTCGGCGCTGTTGGGCGGACTGAAAGCCGCCGCGATGGCAGTCAGAGAAAGCACCGCTGCGCAACCTGCCGCACAGAGCAGGACTACCGGGTCAACGCGAAACGCAGGGAGCTTGAATCGGGATCTTTTCCAAGCCACTGCGGCAACTAGGACCGAGCTCCAACACACCAGCAGAGGCCAGCGCCTGAGCAACGTGAACGCGCTCAGAACCTCAGTAAGCAAGAAGAGCGTAACGCCAAATAGAACGAGCGTCCGAAGGAACCCGTCGCGGATGCCTCTCAATCAGCGTGCCTTGGCGGCGATCTCGGCAATCTCGGCTTCACTCAATCGAAATTCGAGAGCTCCAATTACGCCGTCCACCTGTTCCGGCGAGCGCAACCCGACGATGGCAGCGGTCACTTCCGGGCGGCGCAGAGTCCAGGCAATCGCGACTTCACCGGGTGTGCGGCCGTGGCGATTGCCGATCTCGCGAAGGATATCGGCCAGTTTGAGATTGCGCGAAAGGCTCGGTTCTTGGAAAGCAAGGGCGCGCCGGCGGAAGTCGTCCGGTGGTAAATTCTCGACGCGCTCCCGAGTCATCGCGCCGGACAGTAGGCCGGATTTCATCGGCGAGTAGACGATCACGCCGATGTTGTTTGCGCCCGCGTATGGCAGGATGGCATCTTCGATGTCGGGCGAGATCAGAGAGTACGGTGGTTGGAGCGATGTGATCGGCGCGATGGCCTGGGCACGGCGCATCTGGTCAACTTTGAAGTTGCAAACGCCGATCCAGCGGACCTTTCCTTCCTTCTGGAACTTGGCAAGCGTGGACCAGCCTTCTTCAATGTCTTCGTCAGGCTCGGGCCAATGAATCTGGTACAGGTCGATGACCTCGCGCTTCAGCCGGCGCAGGCTGGCCTCCAGCTCACGGCGCAGCGAATCGGCTTTGAGGCTCTTGCCGATTTGCCCGCTTGCATCCCAAACGCGTTCGCACTTGGTAAAGATATACGGCTTGACGCTAATGCCATCCAGTGCGCGACCCACCACCTCCTCAGAATGGCCAAGCCCGTACACGGCTGCGGTGTCAATCCAATTGATGCCATGATCGAGAGCCTTTCTGATCGTCGCGATGGACTCGTTGTCATCCTGCGGTCCCCAGGCAAAGGCCCAACCGGCGCCGCCCATGGCCCATGCTCCGATTCCGATCGGGCTGAGATGGAGATCGCTGTTCCCAAGTCGCTTGGTAGTCATTACTTTGATTGTCGGACAGAAAAAGGAATTCGCGATACCATGAACGCTGGTGAATATGAAGACTAACGTTACGATGCTGATCTGCCTCGCTTTGCTCTCCTGCGTTTCACTCGCGGCCGCGGACGACTGGATCATGATGTTCGATGGAAAGACTCTGGAGGGCTGGAAGGCCAATGAGCACCCCGAAAGTTGGACGGTGAAGGATGGGACGATTACCGGTGATGGTGCGGCGAGCCACCTGTTTTGGATGGTGCGCGAGTGTGAGAACTGCGAGTTCAAAGCCGAGGTCAAGATCAATCATGGCGGCAACTCCGGGATGTATTTCCGCACTGCGTTTGGACCGGGCTTTCCGAAGGGCTACGAGGCACAGGTGGATAACACGCACAAGGACCCGAAGCGGACCGGCAGCCTGTATAACTTCAAGAATGTTTACGAGCAGTTGATTCCCGACGACACCTGGTGGACGCAGCACATCATCGCGGATGGCAACCACATCATCATCAAAGTGAACGACAAGGTGGTAGTTGATTATGTCGATGAGAAGAACACGTACACCAAAGGTTATCTGGCGCTGCAGCAGCATAACGCCGGAAGCGTTGTGAATTTTCGGAACCTGGTGATGCGCCCGTTGGCGGCTTCCAAATGATATTTAACAACTGAACTCGGGCTTAACGGCATGAGTGAGTAGTAGTGCTCACGCCACGCGCCAAATCCACGGATTGAGCGTTTTTTTAACCAAGTGGATCTCCCGTCGTCACACGTGCCAGAATTCGGAATGGCTCAACTCGACGCTGTATATTCACACTTGTGGGCTGCACATGGGGACGAGTTCGGCGTGCTGGACCGCAGTCTCGGGCCTCGATCGTGGACGTTCCTTTTCGATGTGGCCGCTGCGGCGGGTCTGGGCCCTCGTTCTGTTGTCGCGGATGTCGGCTGTGGGCGGGGCAACCATTGCTTTGAACTGGCCAGCAGGTTCGATTGCCGCGTTATGGGAATTGATATCGTCCTGGCGTCACTTCAGAGTGCGGTGTTAGGTCACGAGTGCAGCCCCGGAGTAAATTTTCTGCAGGGTAACATCGAGCAACTTCCGATCCGGACAGCAAGTGTTGATTTCGTCTGGTGCCGGGACATGCTGGTTCACGTTCGCAATCTGGAATCGGCTATTGGCGAGTGTTGGCGAATCCTTCGTACTGGCGGCAGGATGCTCGCTTGGGTGACTGTCGAGACTGATTTGATGGAGCCACGAGAGGCAAAGCGGCTCTATCAGGCCCTGGAAATCGAGCCTGGGAGTGTCTCCCGGTCGCAACTGGAGGCAACGTTCGCAAACGCCGGGTTCATCGTTTCGCGCGTTGAAGAGCTCGGTTCCGAATTGATCGAGTTCTACGAGGAAAGGGACGGACGCGCCTCCCGGGAACTGATGCGCATTGCCCGTATGAGGCGAATGCGAGAGCAACTGAGGGCTGAGTGGGGAAGTCTTCGATACGACACGGCTCAGGCTCTTTATCAGTGGGTCATCTATCTCTTGCTTGGAAAGCTTAGCTCTGGGTTTTACCTCCTGGAGAGGGCCGCCCAATTCCATTCGGCCGGGTAGCCGGCATCCCGTAGAAGTGCCGATCGACGCGCCCCAACGGAAAGATTTTCTAGAATCCGCGGCGCGATGGCGGACGTCGAAGGCGATGTTTCTCGATAATTCCCGCCAGTGCGCGGAGTGCCTCATTAGCCTCTTTAGGGCTCGGGAACGCGGCAGCCACATCGGGCTCAAGCACCACCACGGAACTTCCCGGCACGTACCGCGATGCGTACTGTTGGGCATCGCTCGACTGAAATCGTACTCCGGAAGGATATCCTCTGCATCAGCCGGATTTTCAGCGTTGCGCTTGTCGAGTGTTTTCTTCATAGTTCCTACGTTCACGACGAGTGGCCGGTCGCGCGCTGATAATGCGGACAGCTTGGCCATACTCGGATCGGCCACAATACAACTCGGTGTATCGCCGAAAACTGCCGCCGCCTCTTCGAAAGAACTTTGTGCTTGGCTAAATTCGTCGCGGCCTTATGCGGATCCCACTCGAATTCCAACGCCAACTTCGATTATACTTGCGCTCGATACCATGCTTCCCGGTAATCCGCTAATCGGCAATTCGCGTAGAATCCGCTTGGACGGAAAGCCGGTAAATCGCGGAATTGATTATCACGGGATTGGATTACCCGCGCGTGGTCGCGAAGGGGTTTGCCATGCTTCCGAAGGGGATATGTACGATTCCGGGTAGGTGACGGCCATCCGGACATCACAAACGTAGCCCCGTCGTATCTGACACGCCCGAGTGAATCCGGCAGCAAGGGTGCAAGGTCCAAATCTCGGCTATTACAGACTAGCGCGCGAAGTCGATAAAGCCTCTCTGTGCGTCAGTGGCAAGCAGCGTCACCTTGACCTGATCCCCCACGTCCAAGCCTTGCTCGCCACGCATCACCCGGCCTTCCACAGGCGGATCCACAATCCTGACGAACACCCCGCTAGGTGTTACGCCCGTCACCACGGCGCTGAAAGTCTGACCGATGCGGTCATGCAGCGCGACGGCCGCGGCCCGTTTCGTCATGGCGCGTTCCACTTTTCGAGCCGCATCCTCTTTCAGCGTGCAGTTCTGAGCGATGACGGCAAGGTCCGTGTCCGAATAGGGCGGCGACTGTTTGGCCAGCACAGCTTTGATCAGACGCTGGGTAACAAGGTCGGCGAAACGCCTGTTCGGCGCTGTCGAATGCGTGTAGTCGTGGGCAGCTAACCCGAAATGCCCTTGGTCCTGATCACCCGGGCGGGCGAGCACATATTCGCCGGGCCCCATCAGCTTCAGCACCGCGAGCGACACGTCGGCGTAGTGGACCGGGTCCACCGCTTTTCGATTTTGCAGGAACACGTTGAGAGCGCCGGAATCGGGTTCCGCGGGCAGGCGCTCGCCGTAGCGGCTCGCCAATTCAACGATCCGTTGCCATCGCTCTGGAGATTTCACGACGCGCCGGATACCGGACACACTTGCGTCCTTCAGCGTTTGCGCCATCGCCTGATTCGCCGCGATCATGAAATCTTCAATTAAGTCGCTCGCGCGATTCTTTTTATTCGCGGCAATGCCTTTTACTTTTCCTCCCTCGATGATTGGCTGAGCTTCGATGCGGTCGAACGTCAGCGCGCCCAGCTTATGCCTCTGATCGCGGAGCTGTCGAGCGGCCTGGTCCTGCAATTTGAGTTGCGCGGCTAACTCGGGAGATGCTGCTAGTTTGGCGGGAACGGCGCCCGATCCTTCGAGCCATGGACCCACCTCTTCATACGACAACTGCGCTTTATTGCGTACCAGGGCTCGATAGATCTGGTGGAAGGATACCGTGCCGTCGGAAGCGACCATCATTTCGATCACGATGGATGGCCGGTCGGCGTTTTCATTAAGAGAGCTCAGATCCGTGGAAAGCTCTTCGGGCAACATCGGGAAAGTGCGGACCACGGTGTAGACTGTGGTGGTCTCGGATGCAGCGTGCTGATCGAGCGGCGTGCCCATGGTTACGCGCGAATCGACATCCGCGATCGCGACCAGGATACGGATGCCGGCGGGCGTTTGTTCCGCGACTTCGATTTGATCGAGATCGCGGGAGCTGGCATTGTCTATGGAGGACCACAGCAGATCGCGCATGTCGCGGAGACCAATTTGAGGTGCGTTGAGCGTCGCGCGGATCGTTTCCAGTTGATCCTTCGCACCTGCCGGGAAATCAGGGTGAAAGCCGTCGCGAAGCATTTCATCTATGGCCGCTTTTGCCAGGTCGAAATCGGTATGGGGCATGAAGGGGTAGCCTAGCATTTTGGGACAAGCTAAAGCGTGTCCCACGTCTTTTTATCCATCAATCGCAGTTTTAGTTCAGTTACTGGGATTGTGACGCGGTAGTGCGCGGCGGCGTCCTGATCGAGCAGGTCGAAGGTGCCTCCGATGCTGGGTGGACCGGATTGTCCGCCTAGGAATGTGATCGCTCTGCCTGAGATCGTACCGTTAGTGAGAGCGTTGTTTCGTGTCCACCGCCATGCGCCTGTTTGAAGGCGCGTGGGTGAGCCAACCTCAAAACGCATCTCCATGGTGAGAATGGAGGAGCTGTCGGTGAAGACCGCTTGAGCATAGAGCCGATCGCCGTCGCGCGTGCCGCGCAGCGAGTCCAGTTTGAAGAACGACAGATCCTCGTGGCCGGCCAGGTCCGCTATGCCCGGGCGCTTCGGTGCGCTGCAGGCCGCGAGCACGATTAAGACACCAAACAATATGCGTATCATCCTAGACCTGTACCTTCCGGCTTGCCATCTCGTGCTCAGCCCGCCAGGTTCCTGAGACTCATCTCGATCAATTTGTGCGTTCCTTCGTACGGATCGCCAGCGCCCTCCCACTCCATCGAAAAATAGCCGCGATAGCCATTTGCCTTGGCGATCGCGAAAGTCCGGTCTACGTCCACGCGATACACTTTGCCGGCCTCAACTTCCGAATCTTTGACATGGCAGATGTTATAGGCATGAGCAAACATTGCTTTCACGGAGTCGTAATTGTACTGCTCGGGTCCGATCGGCATCGAATTGCAAAAATCGGGAAGCGCGCGCAGGGACGGGCTGTTCACGCGTTCGATTACCCTCACGATGAAGGTTGCTTCCTCGCTCTTCGGATCATCATTCTCCAGGTTGACCACCACGTTCTTCTGTTCGCCATAGGAAGCAACTTCCCGCAGAGTCTCCGCTGCGCGTTCCAGGGAGGGAGCGACGCCCGCCACACCTCGAATGTGAACCCGGATGCTTGGGCAATTGAGGGCGATGGCCGTGTCCACCCACTTTCGCGCGTCCGCGACGGCGCTCGCGCATTTAACAGGATCGGGATCGTACGGGCTGGTCCGGGTATTCACCGGTAAATTGACAACGCGAACACTCGCTTTCTGCGCCGCCTCCAGCAGTTCACGGATATACGCCGGTTCGGTCGAAACAAAATGATCGCCCAGCAATTCCACGTTGTGGATAGCAAAGCGGTTCACCACCATCGCAGGAAAATCCACCAGCGGCATCGTCCCGCGAATGAAAGCTCGAAAGGGATACGACGCTACGGCAAGACGATCGCGCGCCGCTGTGGGAAAGCGAATATCCGGTTCCGTCGCATTCACCTTCTCCGCAAGCCATCCTCCCAACACGCACCCGGCCAGATTCCGAATCCCACGCCGTCTCGTCATGCGTTAACTATAGATAGAGGAGACCTCCCGATGCAAAGCGCCAAAGCAGCCGGTCCGGCAGTGGATCTGAAGATCGTATACGACGCGATCGTGGTCGGATCGGGGGCGGCGGGAGGCATGGCCGCTCACGTCCTCACTTCGCATGGTCTCAAGGTGCTGCTGCTCGAAGCGGGAAAGAATCTGAACACCACCAAAGAGCTGAAGTCCATGCAGTGGCCGTACGAACATCCGCGCGGGGGCGACATGCCGCCGGGGTACCATCCGCTGTCGTTGAACGAGTACAACATCCGCAACCCGCCGTATGCGCAAAATTCCAAGTATCCGCACGTGATGTCGTACGTGCAGGGCTGGAACGGCGCCGACTACAGCAAGAACATTGTCGTCGACGAGAAGGACCATCCATACACCGGAACCAAATACGCGTGGGTGCGCGCTCGATGCGTGGGCGGGAAGACCAATATCTGGGGACGGCTGGCGCTGCGGCTTTCCGATTACGATTTCAAGGCGAAGTCGCGCGATGGGTATGGTGAAGACTGGCCACTCTCGTACGCGGACATCGAGCCCTATTATGACAAAGTGGACCTGTATCTCGGGATTTCAGGGCACAAGGAAAATCTGCCCTACCTACCCGACAGCATCTTCCAGCGCCCAATTCGTCTAACGGCTGCTGAGCTCAAATTACGCGGCGAGATGGCCAAGATGGGCCGCGTGCTGACGCCGTATCGAGCGGGCGTGACGACTGATGGCCTGAAACACAACAAGTATCGCAGCCGGTGCTATGGACGCGGCGCTTGCGACCGCCATGTCGGTGGTTGCGACATTCACGCTGCATTTGATTCGCCGACTGGGTTGATACAACCGGCGATGGATACAGGACACCTCACGCTGCGGCCGAATTCGATCGTTTACGAGGTTACCGTCGATCGGAGTAACGGGAAAGCGCGCGGGGTGAATTTCATCGACTCCGACACCGGCAAGACCTATGAAGCGCGCGCGCGATCCGTCATTCTGGGTGCGTCCACGCTTGAAACGGCGCGGCTGCTGATGCTGTCGAAGTCCACTCTGCATCCGAACGGGATCGGCAACTCGAGCGGCCACGTCGGCCATAATTTCTGCGAACACATCATGGGCCCGGGAATCACCGGCCTGGTAAGGGATCTGGTTGGCAAGCCGCGGACACTGGATGATGGCAAGCCCGGAAGCTTCTATGTCGCGCGATTCCGGAACCTGACCGGCAAGAACCAGAAGTTCATCCGGGCGTATGGATTCGAGGGGAGCAGCGGAACCACGATGATCCCGCACACCGCGTTCTCGCTGCCGGGGTTTGGCGGCAGCTATAAGAAAATGGTGCGCGATTACGCGGGCGCTTACATCAGCATGGGCGCTTTCGGCGAGGTCCTGGCGCGTTATGAGAATCACGTGAGCATCGATCCGCATGTCAAGGATAAATGGGGCGTGCCGGTTCTGCAGTTCCACTACAAATTCGGCGATAACGAGAAGAAGATGGCCGAGGACATGGCTGTGACCGCGCGTGAAATGTTCGAGGCCGCGAATATCGAGGTGCTATCCGTCCAGAGGGAAGTGCTGACGGAGGGCTGGTCCATTCATGAGTTGGGCACGGCGCGCATGGGCAACAATCCAAAGACGTCTGTGTTGAACCAGTTTCAACAATCGCATGATGTCAAGAACCTGTTGGTGGTGGATGGAAGCAGTCATGTCAGCGCATCGTGCCAGAACCCGACATGGACCATCATGGCGCTGTGCTGGCGCTCTTGTGACCATTTGGCGGAAGAATTGAGAAAGGGGAATCTGTGATGGAAGGCCCGTCACGGCGTGAGGTTTTGCTGGCCGCCGCAGCGGTAGCTGTCACTCCTGTAAACGCACAAACCGCTCCACTCTTCTTCACTCCGCGGGAGTTTCGGATGGTGGACGAGTTGTCTGAAATCATCATCCCTTCCGACGACCATTCTCCGGGTGCCCGAGCTGCCAAAGTAGTGGAGCAGATCGACAAGTCACTCGCGGAGTCATTCGAAGACAAGCCACGGCAGGAATGGCAAGAGGGGCTCCAGGTTGTCGACACCGTCTGTCGGCAGATGCACGGAACGTCGTTCCTGGAGGCATCCCCGGAGCAGCGTGTTGCGGTGGTTGCGAGAATGGCGCGCAACGAAGAAGAACCCAAAAAGCCGGAGGAGGAGTTCTTTCACCGGCTGAAGGGCCGCACGGCTCTCGCGTATTACACGTCCAAAATCGGCATTCACCAGGAAATGGAGTACAAGGGCAACACCATCTTGGAGGAGTTGGTTGGATTCGATGCGGGACTGGTTCCGATTCTGCCGGCTAACAGCCTGAAACAAAGCCGCGAATGAACCCAAATGAACGCCGATACTATGGCGTACTTGCGTCTATTCGCGTTTATTTGCGGCCTATGTTAACCCGAGGCAGAGACTCGCTTGGGCAAACGCTTCTTCGCTCCCGCCTGCGCGGTGCTGATGTCAGTCGCGGAGGTGGCCGGCTTCTTGGCAATTGCCAGGCTCTGTTTCAATGCCTCCATGATGTCGATCACCTTGGCCGGCTCGGCGGCCGCAGGAGCAACCACTTCCTGGCCATTGACCTTGGCATCGATCAGCGCCTGCAGGTTCTCCCGGTAAGTATCCTTGTACTTCTCCGGCTCAAACGTTGCAGCCAGGGACTCCACCAGCATCTGGGCCAACTCGACTTCTTTGTCCTTCACGAGGGTCGTGTCCGTGCGGAATTCTTCTACTTTCCGGATCTCGTGGCTGTAATACATGGTGTGCATGAGAATGCCGTGATCGCCGGGCCGGAAGATCACGATGTGCTCCCGATTGTGCATGGCGACTTTGGCGATGCCTACATAACCGGTCCGCCGTAGCGTATCGAAAAGCAGCGCGTATGGCTTCTCGCCGGCCGCATCCGGAGCCATGAAGTAGGAGCTTTCAAAATAAATCGGATCGACTTCAGCCGCCTTGACGAACTCCAGAATCTCCATTACCCGGGCTGTTCCAGGAGCCATCTTCTTGATGTCTTCATCGTCCACGACAACATAACGGTCCTTCTCGTACTCGAAGCCTTTGACGATCTCGGTGCGCGGAATCGGCTTGTCTTCCGCCTGGCAATACAAGACCTGTTTGACGCGGGAATTATCGGTTTTGTGAAGCTGATTGAAACTCAACGTATCGCTCCGTGCCGCCGTGAACAGCTTTACGGGAAACGAGACGAGACCGAAAGCCAGTTGGCCCTTCCAGACGGTACTTGCCATAAGTATCCCTAGAGATACCATAGCCATCAAACATTTTCAATAGATCTCGTTCAACTCGTACCCATGCTGAGAGATCTCCGGCCATAGTACTTCAGACTGCCGCCCGCGAATCGCGAATATTTGCCGGATCAGATCGCAAACCTCCTCATATCCTTTTTCATAGAAAACCAGCACCGAAGGACCGGCGCCGCTGAGCGCGCAACCTAGCAGTCCTAGTGCTCGCAGCTTCACAATCTCGTCCAAGCCCGGTATCAGCGGCGCGCGATAAGGCTGATGCAACCGGTCCTCCAGCGCGGCCGGGAAAGCGCTGGTTGTTCCGGTGGCAAGCGCTGCAATCAGCAACGCCGACCGCTGCACATTGAAAATAGTGTCTTCACGCGAATAACAATCCGGCAAGACCGCCCGGGCTTGGCTGGTCGGCAGGATGAAATCCGGCACAACCACCGCTACGCCGTAGCGCGCCGGCAGGTCTAAGCGGACCGCTCGGGCTGTACCGCCGCGCTCCATCGCCGTCGCCACAATCGACCCCAACACGCAAGCGGCGACGTTATCCGGATGTCCTTCGATCTGCGCAGCCTCGTCCAGAATTCGCAGCCGGTTCCAATGCAGACCCAGCAAACGATCGGCAATCACAACCCCCGCGGTGAGAGCGGCCGCGCTGGATCCTAGTCCTTTCCCGATTGGGATATCGTTGTCGATCTCGAGCGCGATCGGCGGAAGCTGCCCGCCCACATCCCGAGCCACCGCCAGAGCGGTCTGCCAGATGAGATTGTCCTCTCCCGTAGAAACGCATCCGGCATCCCGCCCTTTGGCTGTGATCGAGAGCTGTTCGGATGTTTCAAACCGGCAATCGAGATAGATGCCGAGCGCCAACCCAAGCGCGTCCAAGCCCGGCCCCAGGTTCGCGCTAGACGCGGGTACACGTAGCACAGACACGCATCGTGCGTAAACGCATTCCTGTCTGTGTTGCACTTAGTCCACTGCTCCTCACAACTCCGGCTCAGAAATAGAGACCTTCTCCCCCGTGCGGCAGGACCTATAAATCGACTCCACAACCTGCAAAGCGCGATAACCGTCTTCGCCCGATGACAGCGGTTTCCGTCCGGTCTTGATCGCCTCGCCAAAGTCCATGAACTGCCGCTCGAACGGCTCCAGGGGAATCGCCATGGGATCCGATGATCCTGAAGCAACGTTGCGCGCTATCGGCGCCGGGTCGCCCGTGTCATTCTCAACATCCCACGTCGTCAGCTTGTCGCCCGAAATGATCGCCGTTCCCTTGGACCCGTGGATCTCGATCCGCTCCGTGTATCCCGGCCAGAACGCGGTCGAGGACTGAATCACGCCCGTCGCCCCGGTCTGATATTTCAGCAGCGCCGAGATGACATCTTCCGACTCGATCTTGTGCAACGCGCCGGTTTGCCAATACCCGAAAACCTCCGCTACAGGACCGATCAGCCACAGCAGCACGTCCACCTGATGCACGGCCTGATTGATCAAGGCGCCCCCGCCCTCGGTCGCCCAGCTTCCTTTGATCGGCCGCGAATAATACGCCGCGCTGCGGTACCACTTGACGTATGCATCCGCCTGCAGAATGTGGCCGAGCCGGCCGTTATCCAAAGCCTTTCTCAAGAACTGCGTCGAATCATCGAAGCGATGTTGGCTCACCACGCCCAACTGAATGCCCGCCTTGTTCGCGATATCGACCATCTCTCCCGCGGTCTTCAGATTGGTCGCTATCGGCTTCTGGACCTGGATATGCTTTTTCGATGCAGCACAAATCCGCAAGGGTTCCAGCCGGAAATTGGGGAACGTGCAAACATCCACGTAATCGACATTGGAGTGACGGCAGAGGTCTTCGAAACTGGGCACGAATTCGCAACCGTGCCGATCGGCGAAAGCGCGGCCGCTTTCTTCATTGATGTCGGTGCACGTTGTTAATTGGTAACCGATATTCCGGTATGCTGCGGCGTGCTTGTGTGAGATTGCGCCAGTGCCGATAATTCCTACTCTCATGGGGTGCCGTCGCTCTATTGTACGAGACCGTTGTTGCTTCCGCAGACGCTCACTTCCATGCCCAGTTCGCGGAACGCAGCCGCCTTGGCGGCCAGCGCCCGGTCGGCCCTCTGCGCGTCCGGTGCATACGCAACTTGGATGTGATTGGCTTTGTGCCGGGCCATCATTTGATCGCGCGAGACTCCGTAGGTCACCGCGTGCATGATTGGCCACTGGGGCGTCGTGATTTGCCACCGCCGCTCGGTCTCCGCTTGCGGCAGAGCCCGAACGCCTGCGCGCCCCAGGTCGGCTTTGAGAACGCCATTATCGACAAAGATCCGGCTCCAGACGATCTCGCCCGGCTTGCTGATGCCCTTGATTGTGCCGCCTCCCAGGCGAAAGTACATAGGCGGCTGCCGTTCACTCACCACGCCCGAGTAACCGCCGGTAAAGTGTTGCGGCGGCGCCGATCCGCTAATTTCGAATACCCAGACAAACTCGCCGTTATACTCTTCGCCGTATCGAACATCATGCAGAGTGGTTTCCGGATCGAACCCCAACTTTATCCAGAGGCGATTCGTAATCAATGCATCCAGGCCTGCGCACTCGTCCACTTCGTTGAAGTGCGGTAGCGCTTTACCGGGGTAGAGCTCCCGCCCTTCCCGCGACTTGACGGGCGGCCGCTCGACGTTATTCAGCAATCCTTCCGCAAGGTCGGAGGCGGGCGCCAGATCCTTGAGACCCTGTTGATACTGAATACCGATCGCATCGCAGCCGAATTCATCGGCGATACGAAGCGCGGCGATATACATTTTGCATTGGGCAAGCAGTTGGCCGTTGGTGAGATCGGTTTCGGAGTTCGGCCCGGTTTTGAATTTCACCCCTCTTTGGTCCAACCACCGCCTCACCTCGAGCGCTTCGTCATCGCTGGTCCGCTGCATCTCCGCATACAGAGCGGACTGGCTCAACCGCTCTTTGAAAATGCCGGTGGGATGCAGCAGCTCGTCCGGAATGATCGCGTTATACATTCCCATGCAGCCTTCATCGAATACTCCCAGAATCGCCTTGTTCTGCCGCAGCTCTTTCGCCATTTCGCGGCCGCTCGCTTCCGCATCCGCGGGGAGTTGCAAACCCTGCAGCGCATGCACATGGCTTTGATCGTGGCCGATCTTCTCTCCATTGAGCCAGCGCTTCAGGCCGCTGAGGAAAAACTCGTCTTTGAAATCCACGCTCCACAGTGTCTGGTACTGCACTCCGGCCTTGGTGAGCGAACCGTTCAAATTCAGCATGCCCACCAGCCCGGGCCACTCTCCACTCCAATTCGCAATCGTGAGTATTGGCCCCTGGTGCGTATACAAACCATGCAGCACGTGATGGCTGTACTGCCATACTGCTTCCACTACAACGAGAGGAGCAGCCCGTGGAATCTGCCGGAAGATGTCCATGCCGTGCCGTTGGCTATCGATGAAGCCGTGCTGCTTGCCCGGATTAAAGGGATGTCCGCGCCGCGCGTCATGGCCAGCGCCGCGAATCGCGTCCATCACCGCCGCCTCTGTGCGCTCCTGCGCGGGCCAACATTTCTGGTTCGCCGCCAGGCGAAGATCGCCGCTCGCGATAACAATTACAGGTTCAGGCATGTGTAAACTTGCACTTTACCGTGGGGCAGGTGATCTTGTCACCTGCCAACGGCCCGTAACCAGGAACTTCGCACGACGGCTTGATTCTCGGAACCCGCATTGCGATCCGCCAGGACGTAGCCGGCATAGCGGGCCGAAACCGTCGCAGTGATAGCAGAAACGGTTCCAATGCGGTTCGAGGATC
>JBPCOQ010000102.1:0-21751 GCA_051000095.1 Bryobacteraceae bacterium
AGACCAGGATCAGGTTATTCAACATCACCCCGGTGATGGTCATGCCATCATGACAAGGAATGGTAGCGGACGTGAGAATCGTAACTCCGTTGCCGTCCACCGAATACACTTGCAGCGTTCCGGAACAAGCCCCGCCCGAAAAAGTGGGCTGCGCCAGTTGCACCGCGTAGTAAGTGCCCGTCGGGGTTCCGTCCGCCTTGGCGTCGGGCGAGCCGCGCAAGAATGCCAGATAGTAACCGCCCGAAGCCGTGAGCTTCAGCGTCATCTTCACCTGATAGTAAGTGTTCTGCGGCGCGGCTACTTTCGAGATCAGCGATCCCGCCCCGGCTGAGGTGAATCCCGCCGATGAGGTGCTGACCGTCCCGTTCTGGTTCCAGTTCGTGGTGTTGACCGAAGTGAGCGGGTCTGCGTAATACGGCTGGTAACCAGTGGAACCGGCGGGACAGTTCATGGGCCAGATCCCGTATGTTCCGTTGACCAGCAGGGAAGTTCCCGCATAGTAGGCAAATTGATTGGCGATGAAGCTGGTGACAAACGTGGTGCGCGTGTTGGAATCGGGACCCACCCAAAAATCCACGCTGATCGGCGTACTGGGTTGATTAGCATCCCATACCCATCCCACGATGGAGGAACAGGCCTTGCTATCTACGTTGCCGTTGTAGCTTTGGGCGAAGGCCAGCGGAGCCGCCAGAAGGGCAGCCAGTGCGATCCGTCTCGAGTTCGTCACGGCAGCCGCACCCCAAACCGATTGAAATCGAAATCCTTTTCTGTTTCTTAAACTCGGCTTCGATATCGCTTTGCTTATCCGTTCCCTTGACGAAGCTTTTGACGGCCCGGTCGGCCAGAATATCTTTGAAAGCGCTGCGCTGCGCAGCCACGAATTCGACCAGCGCGGACTTTCCGTCGTCGCTGAGCTGATAACTATATCCGAGAATGCCGGTACGCGCAGTGGGATGTATCGCACTAGCCGGCGGCACCGCACTGATGACGCTGGTGAGAGGCACGTACAGGGGGCGCCGCGGATCGGCCATAGTACCTGTGCCGACCATAGGTAAAACGGCGTAGCACTTCTCGTGCATGTGCCGCGGATCCACTTTCTGCTGGGCTTCTGCCGACGGCCCGATCAAACTCAGGGCCAAGGCACACGTCAACCGCACGGCTCTTGAATGCCGATCCATACTCCTCACCTCACGGAAGTAATTTTTAAGTTTCAAGAAAAAAGGAGAAGTACTACTCCTCTTGGCGGTATATGAGGTCAAACCCTGCCTCCGGGCCTCAGCGTAAACTGTCCACTACTCCCCACCTGAACTGTTACTCTGATTTTTGACACTTTCCGCGCAAGCCCTTAAAGATTTTGGCAGCCGGCTGTTGGACGCGGTTGGAGTTCCCGAGCACAAAGCAACGCTCATTATCGAATCGCTGGTGGCCGCCAATCTGCGGGGCGTGGATTCGCATGGCATGCAGTTATTGCCCTACTATATCGATCAGATCGAGATCGGTAACGTGAAGGCGGATGCGGACGGCCATGTGGTCAGCGAGAGCGGCGGCTGTCTGGTGTTCGATGGCGAATTGGGCATTGGCCAGTGGATCGCGCAGACCTGTTGCGATCACTCGATTCGTCTGGCACGAGCGAACGGTGTTGCGTTCGTGGTGGCTCGCGATTCCAGCCACTTCGGCGCGGCGGCCTGGTGGGGGCAGCGCATCTCATCGGCGGGACTGATCGGCATCGTGATGTGCAACGCGTCACCGTTAGTCGCGCCATGGCAGGGCAAGGACAAACGCTTCGGCACCAATCCGATCTGTATGTCGGTCCCAGGGCCGAACACGTGGCTGCTCGACATGGCGACGACCACCGTGGCCATGGGAAGACTATTCAAGGCGCAGCTTAGTAATCAGACGGAAGTTCCCGCGGGTTGGGCGATGGACAGCGAAGGCGCGCCGACCACCGATACCCAAACCGCGCTGGCCGGTCTTTTGATGCCGCTGGGCGGATACAAAGGAAGCGGGCTTGCGATGATGGCCGAAATCCTCTGCGCAGTTTTGGGTGGTGGCGCGATGAGCACCGAACTGGGTGGCATCCAGGTGCGAGATAAGCCGATGCGGACAAGCCAATGCTTTATCGCGATCGACGTAAGCCGTTTGATGCCGCTGGACCAGTTTCAGCCGCGGATAAAGACTTTGGTGGATCTGGTGAAGTCATCGGCCCCGGCCAAAGGCTTCAACGAGGTGCTGGTGGCCGGCGAGCCGGAATGGCGGAGCGAAGTCCGGCGCAGGAAAGAAGGTATTCCGATCTCAGCGGGCACATGGGAAGCGCTGACAGTGATCGCGAAACGCCACAAAGTATCTCCACCTAACTCCTGCGCAAGCTGAAGCATGCGCCACTTCCCAGTAAACTAAGAAAATGCCTGTCGAAGAAAAGCCGGTCGCAAGCTTCGAAGCCGGTCTCCAGGAACTCGAATCAATCGTGAAGCAAATGGAGAGCGGCGAACTGCCGCTGGAGCGAGCGCTTGAGTTATTTGAGAAGGGAATGCAGTTGAGCGAATCCTGCCGGAAGCAATTGCAGGAGGCCGAAACGCGTGTCGAGATACTCGTGCGGAAAGGCGACAAGGTGCAGGCCGAGCCTTTCCGTCCCGACAAGGCATGAGCATCGAGCAATATCTTGCCCAGCAGCAGAAGAGAGTGGATCAGGCGCTGGATCGCTGGGTGCCGCCTGAATCGGCTCATCCTCAGTCCATTCACAAGGCCATGCGGTACAGCCTCTTCGCGGGAGGAAAGCGAATCCGTCCGATTCTGTGTATGGCCGCCGCGGACGCGGTGACCAATTCATCCGAAGGCATCGAATCGCCGGCCTGCACGCTGGAATTGATTCACACCTACTCGCTGATTCACGACGATCTGCCGGCCCTGGATAATGATGACCTACGGCGCGGGCGGCCGACCTGTCACAAGGTCTTCGGCGACGCGATGGCGATTCTCGCGGGCGACGCTCTGCTCACGCTTGCCTTCGAGGTGTTGTCGCGGCTGCCCGTGGATGCGGAGCGGCGGGCGAGTCTGAGCCGGGAGCTTTCGATGGCAGCCGGAACTGTGGGCGGAATGATCGGTGGGCAGGTGGCCGATCTCGAAGGAGAAAATCAGCAACCCACTGAGGCCCTGCTCGATTCGATCCATCGCGCCAAGACGGGCGCGCTGCTGCGCGCGAGCTTGCGCATGGGCGCCATCTATGCGGGCGCGGATGAGGATCGGTACCGGTCGCTGTCTCTCTACGGCGAGCACGTGGGCCTGGCATTTCAAATTGTCGATGATGTTCTGGATGTGGAGCAGCCTTCCGAGAAGCTTGGGAAGACTGCCGGGAAGGATGTGCAGCAGCAGAAGATTACATTTCCGGCGGTGTATGGGGTGGAGCGGTCGCGGCGGATGGCGGAGGAGGAGCGGCTCGCGGCCTGGCAATGTTTGGAGCAGTTCGGAAACCGCGCCGATGCTCTGCGCGATCTGGCGGACCTGATTGTTTGGAGAAAGGCTTGACTGGGGACAAGCTGAAGCATGTCCCACACAAAGCAGAGAATCGATCAGCTTTTGCTGGAGAGGCACCTGGTGGATTCCCGCGAGAAAGCCCGGGCCCTGATTCTGGCCGGCAACGTCCTGGTGAATGGGCAGCGCGCGGAGAAGGCGGGCCATTCGGTCCCGGTGGACAGCCGCGTCGAGCTGCTAGAGATGCCCCGATACGTGAGCCGCGGCGGGGTGAAGCTCGAAGCGGCGCTGGATCATTGGGCGATCCCGGTGAGCGGAGCGGTGTGTCTGGATGTGGGTTCGTCCACCGGTGGTTTTACCGATTGCCTGTTGCAGCGGGGGGCCGCGCGGGTATACGCGATTGACGCCGGTACCGGTCAACTTGATTGGAAGCTGCGCAACGACCCGCGCGTGGTGGTTCATGAGCGAGTGAACGCGCGCTATCTGAGCGCTGCCGACGTGCCGGAGCCCATTGCACTGGCGGTCTGCGATGTCAGCTTCATCTCGGTAACGATGATTCTACCCGTGCTGCCGCCGCTGCTTTCTCCAACCGGCAGGATGGTAATCTTGGTGAAACCGCAGTTCGAGTTGGAACGCGGGCAGGTTGGAAAAGGAGGAATCGTCCGGGAGCCGGAGCTTCATCGGCTTGCTTGCGAGCGGGTGGAAGCGTCGGTCCGCCATTTGGGTTTTCGCGCCGAAATCATACCGAGCCCCATACTCGGCGCGGAGGGCAACCACGAATTCCTTCTGTATGCCACACATTAAATCGGTTGGCATCATATCGAAACCCGCGGTACCGCACGCCTCCACAATCATCCCGGAGCTGATCGCCTGGCTCGATAGCCGCGGGATTAGGGCGCGTTACGACCCGGAAACCGCTGTCTATCTGGGGCGGTCGGACGGGCTGCCGCGGGCCGACGTGCCGGAAAACACACAACTGGTCATAGTCCTGGGCGGCGATGGCACGCTTCTGTCGGCTGCGCGAGCGATTGGAGGCCGCGAGATTCCTCTGTTCGCCGTCAACTTAGGTGGTCTGGGCTTTCTGACAGCCATTACCCGTGAAGACATTTATCATGAGCTGGAGCGCGCCCTGCGCGGTGAGCAGAGAATTGCGCAGCGGCGAATGCTCGATTGCGACGTGGTGCGCGGCGGATGCCGGATCGCCTCTTATGAAGCGCTGAATGACGTCGTAATCACGAAGTCTTCCATTGCGCGGATGATGGACCTCGAGACCCACGTGGATTCCCATTACGTCTGCACATATAAGGCGGACGGTTTGATTGTGGCGACCCCAACCGGTTCGACAGCCTATTCGCTTTCCGCGGGAGGCCCGATAATCTTCCCTTCGGTCGAAGCGCTCTGCATCACGCCGATTTGCCCTCACATGCTTACCAACAGACCGGTGCTGGTGCCCGACACCAGCGTGATTCAGATCATTTCGCTGGCCGGAGATGAAGATGGATATCTTACGATTGACGGCCAGGTAGGCCAGCCGCTGATGCATAAAGACCGCATTCTCTGCCGGCGGTCTTCCCACAGCATTAGCCTGATCCGTCCTCCCAAGATGCTGTTCTTCGATGTGCTCCGCGAAAAACTGAAATGGGGTGAACGATGAGGCGGCTGTCTTTAACGTCGTGGATCTTCATCGGCATGGCCGCGGGCGTCGCGGTGGGAGTTCTGTTTCCGAACGTGGCCAAGGCGGAGTGGGTTCCGGCCGTAGCCAATGTATTTTTACGATTAATCAAATCGATTATTGCGCCCCTGATTTTTGGGACTTTGGTCTACGGTATTGCGGGCACAGGCAGCGTGAAGACCATGGGCCGCATTGGGATCAAAGCGATTATTTATTTTGAAGCGCTCACGACCATTGCGCTGTTCCTGGGACTGGCCGCCGTGAATCTCACGCGCCCCGGGGCTGGCATGAAACTGGAGATGTCGGCCAGCGAAGCCGCGATCCCAAACACGCCGCCCAGCCTGAGCGGAACGCTGGAGCACACGTTCCCGGCGAGCGTGATCGATGCCATGGCCAAGGGCGATGTTTTGCAAATCGTGGTGTTTTCGTTTATTTTCGGAGCGGCATGCGCGGCGATCGGGGCCAAGGCGCAACCGGTGGTGGAGTTCGCGCACTCGCTTTCGGAAATCATGTTCCGGTACACGGCTTATGTGATGTACCTGGCGCCGGTAGGCGTAGGTGCCGCCATGGCGTACGCGATCGGAAGCAAAGGGATTCTCGTTTTATTCAATCTCGGGAAACTGGTACTGACGCTGTATGCCGCACTGTTCATTTTCATCGTCGTGGTGCTGGGAGCCGTGGCGCTGCTGGCGCGCATACCGATCGGGCGGTTCTTCCGCGCGGTACGAGAGCCTTACGTGATCGCCTTCTCGACAGCCTCGAGCGAGGCAGCGCTGCCGCTGGCGCTCGAGAACATGGAGCTGTTCGGCGTACCGAAACATATTGTGGCGTTTGTGTTGCCTACGGGTTATAGCTTCAACCTGGATGGCAGTACCATGTATCTAGCGCTGGCATCTGTGTTTGTCGCGCAGGCGGCCGGTGTTGAAATGCCCTTCGGCCAGCAACTGCTGATGATGCTGACACTGATGTTGACGAGCAAGGGAGTGGCGGCAGTGCCGCGCGCTTCTTTGGTGATCCTGGCGGGCACGCTGGCCACGTTCCATCTGCCGGCGGCCGGCATTGCGGTGCTGCTCGGGGCGGACGCCGTGATGGACATGGCCCGGACTTCGGTGAACCTGTTGGGCAACTGCATGGCTACGGCCGTGGTTGCGCGCTGGGAAGGCGTGGACTTTCGAGAAGTGGGTGAAGCCGCCGGGCGCGTGCAGGTGGCTACGCATTAGCCGACCGATTGCCTTGGGATTTTCTACTCAAACTGCTTGCGGAACTCCGCGAACTGCCGCTTCAGAAGCTCCAGTTCTTGCTTCAGAGTTGCGACCTCCACTTCCAGAGCAGCCGTGCGGTCCTGGCGGCCCGGCTGGGAGGCCTCTAGGAGCTCCCGCACCTGTACTGGACCGCTCAGCAAGTGCGCATACCGCGATTCCTTCTCGCCCGGCCGCCGTGGCAGCTTTACGATCATCTCCGGCAGACGCTCGATAATGCTTTCCACTTCGGAAAGGTCGTCGAAGTTGTGCATCCGCTCCGAGCGGTCCGCAATTCGCCTAACGTCTGCGGGCCTCGCAACATGAGCTCGCATAGAATCGCTATTTCGCGTCTCCCGAGATTGAGTGTCTCCGCGAACCGGTGCGCATATTTTCGGACGCGGCTGCCGGCTCCGGTAATTACGGAAGCAAGCCGCTTGTCCCGCAGCGTGTCGATCGCCTCAACAACCGGGTCTTCATTGAAAGATACAACGGGATCGCGGTTCGACTTCTGGTTGCACGCGTTCACCAGCGCATTCAGAGACAGCGGATAATACTCCGGAGTGGTGATCTCCTTCTCGATTAAGGCACCGAGCACACGCACCTCGACCGGATGCAAAACCAGCTCCACGGCTTCACTGTAACGCAGGCCCGTGTGCGCGGTTCTTTAGCGTTCGATCAAGCGGCCCACTTTCTGAACACTTCCAGAACCACCGCCAGTTTTGCCGGATCCCCGGAGCCGGCAAACTTATTGTGTTCCACTGTGCAGATAACCCAATCCTTTTCGGAGCGCTCGCTCTTTACCGGCTCCATGGAACGCCCCTCCAGAGTTGTCTCGGCGAGATCGATCGTGACCATCCAGCCGGGGTTGTCGAGCGTCTCGATTGTAACGCCGTACTGGTGTTCCCAAAAGCCATTGCACTGCGCCCGATACCACTCCTGGACGAACTCAAATGGCCCGTTCACGCCTTCGGTCTTCCGATTCCGAGCGCCTCGCGTGAGAGCGCATGCAGGAAGGGGCCTCCGAAGATTCCGATCGACAGCAGAGCGCTAAAGAGCAGGACGGCATCGATACTCGCGCGGCCCTCGCGTTCCCAATAGACATCTCGAAGGTTGAGCCAAAGCGCATATTCATCCAGCGTGAGCGCTGCGCCTATTCCGTAGACGAACGACAGCAGCCGGCCCAGGAACCGATCCTCCTTACTAACCTGCCACAGCCAACAATAGCCGATCAGGAGCAGAAGCAGGATGCCCCAAACCAGATGATGAATGTGCCGTCCCCCCACTGAGACATTGTGGAACGGACCTCGCCCGGCGCGAATGGCGTGAGTAAGGACCCGAATACTGGCGAACGAAATATAGAACCCGGTCGAGGCGAACAGCAGCCGCTCGCGGGGCACGTTATCGCCGAAGTGAGCATGGTAAATCTTTTGCGCCCGCCCGTGATTGATCCGTACTAGAACGGTTGCGAGGATAGCCGAGAGGACGGCCAGGATCAACAACGCCCACATCGCCGGGTGGTGGATGTAAGGTTCCATTGGATAAATTGTACGTTGATGCGTGTTCAAAATATCTGTTTTATCGGCGCGTGTTCACTTTTATTGCTTCCGGCCCAGGCGGCAATGCAGAGGAGAGCTCGGAGGAACGGCTCCGGTTGAGCGCGAGGTCAGCAGGGAGCCAATACCGTTATGCAGTTGAACAAACCGTTTCCGAAGGCCAACCGCGGTCATGATCGATGAAGCGCAGCATTTCGGCAGGTGGCTTCGGGCCGCAAACCGGACGAACACGGCTCATGTTCTGTTCGGCACTTATGATCTACTCGCATTTCGAAACTTAAGCGGACAGTTGAGCCGGCGCAGTGTGGATGTCCATTTTCCGCGCTATCGAGCCGATCTCGCCGGCGATCATAGGATCTTGGTGAACATCGTCCACTCTTTCCAGAAAAAGCTTCCTCTGCCGGAGCCGCCGAACCTGGTTGAGCACTGGGAATTCCTCTACGAGCGAAGCTTTGGTTGTGTGGGCGTGCTGAAACAGTGGCTTGTGAAGGAGCTTGCCGACGCACTCCGGCGCGGTGACGCCACCGTCAGCATCCGTAATCTCGAAGCTCATGCTCTGTCGATGGCCCAATGCGACAAAATCCTGTCCGAGATCATAGAGGGGGAACTCGCGCGGCGATGCGGGATTGCGCTCGAAACTTCGGGTGCGTTTGGGCTTGGCAGACACCGCCGCGGCAACAGGATCGGAGCGTCCGGGCCAGGCATGTGCCGACCCTCGGCATAAATTGAAGCCCGGACAGCGGAACCCTGTGAGGGATCCGGTAGAACAACCTGCGTATGCGGAATCTGCGGAGGCGCTCGAAACCTTGAAAGAGGTCGATTGCCTGGCTGTTGACAAGCCCCGCACCTCGCCGAAGACAAGCAACGTTTCTGGCTGTACTGACTGTAGTGGGCAGATGAATCACCCTCATTCGCAAGTCGGCAGTCTGGAACAGGCGAGCAAACATCCGTTGGTCGCAGCGATTGTTGCCGCCGCGAGGAGGAGCGAGTCTAGCCACGAGCGCACCGAAAGATTTTCGTTCTTATGCCAGTGAAGGCGTGACTGGGAGTGTCGCAGGCCAAACCGTGGGCGCGGGAAGCGCAAAGTTGCTCAACGGGTTTCAGTAGCGGGCGACCAACCG
The DNA here is from genome assembly GCA_051000095.1 of Bryobacteraceae bacterium. Classification (GTDB taxonomy): domain Bacteria; phylum Acidobacteriota; class Terriglobia; order Bryobacterales; family Bryobacteraceae; genus JBBSHP01. The sequence goes on from JBPCOQ010000102.1 coordinate 9,056, forward strand.
GGTGTTGCTGACCCAATCAAAATCATCGACGCCGAGCATCCGATCGTTGCATCGGGATGGTATCTGGTTGATGATGCTCACGGACCTTAACCAAACACCAGCGCGGCTGTCGCTCGCCAGTCCGGTATCGATCAAGACGAAGCGGACGTGGGAGCCGAACAGAAAGCCGCAGTGATCAAGCGCCTGCACGGCGATGGGCCGGTGACGGCGTGAACGATAGTCCAGCCCCGGCTCCGGCGCAGGTCGACATCGCGATAGGCCATGTCGCGATGTCGACTGCCAGAGTGAGACTCGTACAGGGCGGCCTTCGAGATTGCGCGAGCTCGAACCCACGGTCTGCATAATGTTCGAACGAAAAACACATAATGAGCGACGATGGTCGGCTTCAGGTCGACATTCCTGTCGAGGCTCCGTTCAAATAGCCGATGGAAATTCCGCGGTGAAGACGGATACCCGCGGTAACGGGGATCACGGATCATAATGCCACGTTTCCAGATCGTTCGTGAGATTGGCGTGCGTTGCGCTTCAGGCTGATCCTAACGGTGGTAGGCTTTGGTCCGGGAATAAATGCCCTAGAAATCTCTCTAGTCCCCTCTCATTCAGTTTTCTATGAACGTCGAACATGTGGCGTAGACCCGGCGTGGATACGTGTCTAATGCGGAGCTAACGCGGCTGTTTACAGCATGACTTGGAATTGACAATTGTAGAACTTAGGCGGAAGTCAATTGAAACCGGCTAATCAAGCAAACTCTTCACCTGAGCAGGCGAGCCAAATAGGAGGACAACATGAAAGTTGGCGTATAGCGGAACCCCGGTACGTGGGTGTGAAGAACGTGCCTGGCGCTAGAAATCCAACAGCCAACCGAGGTGCTGGTCAAGATTCCGAGCACCAACATCGGTTACTGGATAACGCGTCAGGCGGTGGAGTGGCTTGCTCACCCGCGTTACGATTTTACTGGATGGCTCTGATCAGCGTTTCGGGGGCCGAGGAACTGGCCCGGCTCAGCGCGCGCAAGTTTGATTGCGATCTTGTCACCGAATCTTCGCTGGATGAATTGATCGCTCGCGAGTTTGGAACGTCCGCGGTCATTCCCGCTCGAGCGTGGCCTTTTCTGGTTACATCCATCGTTGCCGGGCTTAGCACGCAACGTCATCTTGTAATCGCGGCGACCGGGTCGGAGCTGCTGGCTCAGCGGTTTCCGGCGGCGCTGCGGGTTTGCGTGCTGGCAACGGGTTTGGACGCGGAAGCGTTTGCGCTGCGGAAGAGACGCTTTGGACGCGGCTCCATCCGTCCTGGGGATTTCGATCTGGTGTTGAACGCCGCGGCATTTACGCCGGAGCAGATGCTCCATCTCGTAGAGGCGGCGGTGAACAGCAAAGGGTTGTTGGAAGCTGGAACTCTGTCCGCGGCTGCTGAAGCCCAGGTACATTTTCAAGCGCGCCTGCAACTCGCGAAATTCGGGTTGTTGCCACCCGATCGCGTTCCAGTAATCAAGCGGGAGTTCAGCCATCCGACGGAAGAGATTTTCGCCAATTTACTCGATTTCTACCGGATCGGGTGGGAATATGAGCCGCGCAGCTTTCCTTTGCAATGGGACAAAGACGGCAAGGTGCAGGAGGCGTTCACTCCCGACTTTTACCTCCCGGAGTTCGATCTGTTTGTTGAATTGACTACCATGAAACAGGCGCTGATCACCAGGAAGAACCGTAAAATCCGGCTGCTTCGATCGATTTATCCGCATGTGAACATTCAGGTGTTTTATCAAAAGGATCTGCAGGATTTGATTATGAAATACGGTCTCACTGGAAAGGCGGGCGCGTGACGGAACTGCCGATCGAGCGGATTCTTTTTACCGAGGAGCAGATCGATGCGCGGATCCGGGAGGTGGCAGCCGAAATCTCGTTGCAATATCAAGGCGGCCAATTGAAGCTGATCGGTGTATTGAAGGGGTCGATATTTTTCCTGACCGCCTTGGCGCGTCACATTACTGTGCCAGTGAAGATTGATCTGCTCGCGATCTCCGCGTTCTCGAATCAGAAGGGCACTGGGGGCGTGGTCAGGATCGCCAAGGATTTAGACGACAGCATCGAAGGTGAAGATGTGCTGCTCGTTGAGGATATAGTGGACACCGGCTTCACCTCCCGCTATTTGATGCAAGCGCTGGCTACCCGCCAACCGAATTCGCTTTCGCTGTGCACGTTGCTCGACCGCCGTACCCGGCGAATTGTGCAGGTGCCGGTGGAATACCGCTGCTTTGAGATTCCGGACCGCTTTGTGGTGGGTTTCGGGCTGGATTACCGGCAGTTGTACCGGAATCTCGGGTACATTGCCGTGCTGAATGTGAGTTAAGTGGGCCTATGATATCCTTGCGGCTATGAAAGTCGGCGTCTTTACTCCGTTGTTGTCGCAGTTTCCATTAGAAAAGGTCTTTGAGAAGTTAAAGGCTTTGAACATCGACATGGTCGAGTTGGGGACTGGGAATTATCCGGGCGATCCGCATTGCAAGCTGTCGATGCTCGACAACGAAAAAGAGTTGAAGGAGTTCAAAAGCAAGCTGAGCGATAACGGGTTCTCGATCAGCGCGCTGAGCTGCCATGGCAATCCGCTGCATCCGGATGCCGCGGTCGCGAAAGCTTACCAGGATACGAGCAAGAAGACCGTGCTACTAGCCGAGAAATTGGGCGTGCCGGTGGTGATCGATTTCTCAGGCTGCCCGGGTGATAGCGATAATGCCAAGTATCCAAACTGGGTGACCTGCCCGTGGCCTCCGGAATACCTGGACGTGCTCGCCTGGCAATGGGAAAAGAAGACGATTCCGTATTGGACTGGGCATGCGAAATTCGCGAAGGACCATGGGGTGAAGATCGCGATCGAGATGCATCCGGGATTTGTAGTGTACAGTCCCGAGACGATGCTGAAGCTGCGCTCGATTGCGGGCGATACGATCGGATGCAATTATGACCCGAGCCATATGTTCTGGCAGGCGATCGATCCGATTGCCGCGATCCGGGTGCTAGGCGATTCTATTTTTCACGTACACGCGAAAGATACCCAGATCTACGAGTCCAATCTTCCCAAGACCGGCGTCCTCGACACCAAGAAGTACACCGATGAACGTAACCGGTCCTGGATTTTCCGGACGGTTGGATATGGGCATGCGTTCGGCTGGTGGAAGGAATTTATCTCGACGCTGCGGATGTTCGGCTACGACTACGTGCTATCGATCGAGCACGAGGACACGCTGATGTCTCCGGACGAGGGGCTTACGAAAGGCGCTGCGTTCCTGAATCAGATCATGATTCGCGAGCAGCCAGCCGCGGCATGGTGGGTCTAGCAGTCGTTTGCAGAAGTTCGCGTAACAGCGCACCGCTTCCTCATGGTCGCGGCTCTGTTCCAGCAAGCGGTTGGTCGCGGCTGTACGGCAATTTATGCGAGCAGGTGTAGCGACAATCATTCTGTTGGCCTGTAGCCCACTCGCCTTCGCCGAGTTAAAAGCAGGGGCCGCCCAGCGTACCATTACGCCGGATCTGGAGAAGCATGGGCCGGTTTACATGGCCGGCTTCGGACATAACCGGCGGGCCACTGGAATTCACGACGATCTGTTTGCGCGATGTCTCGCGATCCAACCGGGCGAGACCCCTGTGCTCATTTGCGGAGTGGATTCGATCGGACTGTTCTGGGACGACGTCCAAAAGATCCGCGCCATCGTCAAGCAGAAAGTCGGCAGAGTGGATGTGGTGATCGCGGCGCTGCACGATCACGAGGCGCCGGACACCATGGGATTGTGGGGGCCAACGTCCACCGAGAGCGGCATCAATGAAGACTACGTGCGGTTCCTGGTAAATCGCACGGCGGAAGCGGGTATCGAAGCTGTCGAGCGGCTGCGGCCCGCAACTCTGAAGCTGGCAAAAGCACATCCCGTGGAACTGGATACGCTCATCAAAGACAACCGGCCACCCGACGTGCACGATTCCGAGGTGGTGATGCTTTCGGCGTTCTCCACTGATGGAAAGCCAATCGGGACGCTGTTGAACTGGGCGAATCATCCGGAAACGCTCGGTTCCAAGAACACTGAGATTACAGCGGATTTTCCCGGCTATCTGCGCCCGCGGTTGGAAGAGCTGCTGGGCGGAACCGCGGTGTTCGTGAATGGCGCGGTGGGCGGAATGCAATCCCCGCTGAACGCGAAGATCGAAAACACGCCGGACAACAGCTTCGAAAAGGCGAGGCATATCGGTAGGCGAGTGGCTGAAATCGCGGCCGAGGCGGTGCAGACTGCCAAGCCGGTCAATGTGACGCGCTACGAATTTTCCGAGCGCATATTGAAAATTCCAGTACAGAACAAAGGCTTCGATCAGGCCGCCAAGGCCGATCTCTATCACGGACGGAAGCTTACCATCGACGGCAAGAGCCCCTCACCGGTGGGCCTGATCCGGCTGTTGAACCGGAATGCTCCGGTGCTCGAGATCGCACTGCTCCCGGGCGAACTCTACCCAGAGCTGAGCGTCGGGGGCGTAGCGCGATACGAGGGCGCCGATTTTCCGGACGCGCCCATCGAGCCAGCCATCAAGAACATGATGACGGCGCCGTACCGCATGCTGTTCGGGCTGGCTGACGATGAGATCGGATACATTATTCCGAAGGCGGAGTGGGACGATCAGGCGCCTTGGCTGCAGAACGCGCCCAAACGGTGGTATGGCGAAGTGAATTCGATCGGGCCGGAAGCAGCGGGGATGATCACGGACACTTTACGGGAGCTGCTTGCGCTCCACAGATAAGGAAGTTGGGCTTCTCGAATTGTTGAGGCACAAGCTGAAGCATGTGCCACGCGGGAAAGTCTCTACTTACGGAGCGATCGCGCGGGCGGCCGGTTTCCCGGGATGCGCGCGGCAGGTAGTGTGGGCGCTTCAGAAATCAAGAGGATTGCCGTGGCACCGGGTGGTGGGCGCGGGGGGACGAATTTTGCTGCCAGGGGAGCGCGCGCTCGAGCAGCGAATCCGGCTCGAGGTGGAAGGTGTGCAGTTTCGCGGAGGGCGCGTCGATATGGACCGGCACGAGCACCGGTTTAAGGAGCAGGCTCCAGCATCTCGCGCAGCCGCACGGCCAAAACCTCGGGCGTGAACGGCTTCTGCAGCAGGAGCGTACCCTCCTCAATGGCGCCGTGATGTTGCAACGCGTGGCGCGAATAGGTGGAAGTAAAAAGGACCTTCAGTCCGTTGCGAACTTCGGACAGACGGTACGCGAGGTCAAGGCCAGTCATATTGGGGAGCATCACGTCGGCCATGACCAGATCAATGGTTCCGTCATGCTTCTGGCAGATTTTGAGCGCTTCCTGGGCGGAGGCGGCTTGAAGGACAGAATAGCCGAGATGCTGTAACGGCTCCAGCGCTAAATGCCGGCTGGCGGCGTCGTCATCCACAACCAGGATCGTTTCAGTGCCACCCCGGAGCTGCGCGAACTGCTGCCGCCCGCTTATGGCGAGCGAGGCGGATGCCACGGGAATGTACACGGAGAACATAGTGCCTGTCTCCGGGCTGCTTTCAAACCAGATGTGTCCTCCCGCCTGCTTGACCAGGGCGTAGGCTGCCGAGCGTCCGGACGCAGCACCTTTGGGCAGGCTGCCGGCGGCAAAGAACGGTTCGAAGATCTGCCACTGGTTCTCGTAAGGTACGCCAGCACCTGTATCGGCGACCTGGATCAGCACGTAATCGCCCGGCGGTACCTCGACGAACTTGCTGATGAGCGCGTTCTTTAGCCGGACTGACGCCGTGCGAATGGTGAGAGTGCCTTTACCGGCCATGTTTTCGCGCGCGTTTAGCCCCAGGGCCATGACGATCTGCTCAAGGTGCGACGGATCGGCTTCAATGGAACTTAATTGGGGGGCGAGCTCCAGGTGGATGTCTACGAGCGGCCCAACCGAGTGCCTCAGCATCTGCTCCAAGTTGAGGATTTCCTGGTTCACTTGGATAAGTTCGGCCTGAGCAGGCTGGCGGCGGCTGAAGCCGAGCAGTTGCCGGGTAAGCGCGAGCGCGCGATTGTTGGCCTTCTCAATCATCTGTGCATCGCGAAAAGGAGGCGAGGATCGATCCAGCGACCGGAGCAACGATTCCGTATAACCGGAGATGAGCGTGACCACATTGTTCATCGTGTGGGCGACGTCTCCGGCGAGCCGTTGCAGGCTTTCCAAATGACGGACCCGGTGATATTCATTCTCAGAACTTCGGTGGCCAGTTATGTCGCGAAAAGCAACTACCGCTCCCGAGACGCGGCCGCAGGAATCCTTGATGGGAGCAATGCTACCGATGACGATCCTGGTCCCCGTTTTCGCGAAATGAACCGGACAGTCGATCAGGTGAAACGTCCCCGCGTGCTCGAATGCGGCTGAAATGGGATCCGTTGTTCCGCCGCACGCCTTGGCATCGAGAAATTGCCACAGATCCTGCCAATGGGCGCCCAAGCTCTCATCGAGCGCACAGCCAGTGATCGCCTCCGCGACAACGTTCATGATGCAGACGGATCCCGCGCGATCGACTGCTATTACACCCTCGCCGATGCTGCGGAACACCGACATCAGCCATTGCTCGTTGGTCTTGAGGCGGCGTTCGCGCCCGTATTTGTAGAGCGCGATTTCAATGGTGCTTTGCAGCTCTTTCTTCCCGAATGGCTTAACGATATAGCCGTACGGCTCGGTGCTCTTGGCGCGCTGAATGGTCGCTTCGTCGGCGAAAGCAGTGATAAACACGACCGGCACGTTCAAGCGGCTCTGGACGATCTTTGCGGCTTCAATGCCATCGATTTTGCCCTTGAGATGGATGTCCATGAGAACCAGATCGGGGCATTGTTCCGCGGCTTTTTTGATTGCCTCTTCGCCGGTTGCGAGCACAGACGGCACGGAATACCCGAGGTTAGTGAGGTTGTGCCGAATGTCAGCCGCGACGATCTTCTCGTCTTCGACGACCATGATATTGACCTGCTGCATGGGCCGGAAAACCGCTGGTTGTCCTATTGGAACTAGCTGGATGATAGCACCTTGATGGACGGGCAAGGCAGAGGCATGGAATCAGCGGCGTTTCGCCTTTATGACAATCGGCGTTCCGGCGAACCCAAAGCGCTTACGTAATTGATTTATTAAAAATCGCTCGCTCGAAAAATGCAGATTTTTGGCTTTGTCCGTAAATACGATAAATAGCGGTGGGCGTATGGAGGCCTGCGTCATGTAATAGACTTTCATGTCGCGATCATACGAAAGCATTTCAATGAACCGATTCAGCTCTCCAGTGGTTACACGCTTGGAGGCAGAATCAAAAGCCTCTTCGATCAGGCCGAACAGGCGCTTTACCCCCGCACCGGTTTTGGCCGAAACGAATGCAACGGGCGCGTATTCGAGAAATTTGAGCTCATCGCGGACCGCCTGAGTAAAAGCCTCTTTGCTCTCCGCGATGGTGGCATCCCATTTGTTGGCGCACAGAATGACAGCCCGGCCTTCTTCGTGGGCGTAGCCGGCGATGGTGGCATCGGACCCTACAACCCCCTCGCTGGCATCGAGCAACACCAGCACCACATTGGCCATACGAATATGGCGGCGCGCCATGACAACGCTTAGCTTTTCGGCCATTAAACGAGTCTTGCCCTTGCGGCGGATACCCGCAGTGTCGACGAAGATGTATTCGACGCCAGCTTTCACGACTGTCTCGTCCACCGCGTCGCGCGTTGTGCCGGCCACTTCTGAAACGATGGAGCGCTCGCTGCCGGCCAGGGCATTCAGCAAAGTGGATTTGCCGACGTTAGGACGTCCGATGATCGCGACCTTGATGGTCTTGGGCCGGGGCGGCTCCTCATTTTGCTCGTCTTTGCTGAAGTTTTCCGTGATGCGATCCAGCAAGTCATCGAGTCCGATGCGATGCTCCGCGGATACGGGGAATAGGTCGGAAAAACCGAGCGAGTAGAACTCGTGCGCGAGGTCTTCACGCGCGGTGTGGTCGATCTTGTTAATGGTGAGCGCCACGGGCTTGCCCAGCTTTCGAAGCATCTTCGCGAGATCGCGGTCCGCCGAAGTGATCTCCGATCGGCCATCCACGAGAAAGATGATGTAGGCGGCCTGCTCGAGAGCAACGCGCGCCTGCTTGAGGATCTCGCTCGGAATCAACTCCGCGTCATCCGGTATGATTCCGCCCGTATCGATCAGCTCGAAGCGGCGCCCTAGATGGACCGCCTCACCGCGGATGCGATCGCGCGTGATACCAGGCTCGTCTCCAACGATGGACCGGCGCTGGCCGATGATGGCGTTGAACAGAGTCGATTTGCCAACGTTCGGCCTCCCGATGATGACCACAACCGGGAGTTTAGAGTCACGCTGCATGGATAGTTCAGTGTAGCCCAGGGCCTGCTTTTGGCCCTGCGGCGGAATTCAGAACAGCGCGGTGCTGCGTGGACAGTTTTTCCATCTTCTCCAAGGCATCCACGAACTCGCGCGGCGAGTGGATGTGGAAGACCTTGCCGGAAGCGCTGCGTATCAGGTGGTCCAGAATGTCTGGGAATTCGTTTCCTCTTCGCCAGTACGGTTTGAACTCGAAGTAAAGAAACAGCGGTTGGGCTGCGTCGCTTTCCGCGGGCGCCAGCCGCAGCTTTTCGCTCTGGCGGGCCGTTGGACCGAGGAAGAGCACTACGTCGGCGGGTTGATCCGCTCGCAACTCCTCGTCGATCAAGCTCGCCAGCAGATCGGCGTGGCCGGTGCGATTCTGCAGCACCTTATACGAGACCGTTCCCAGTTCCAGCTTGTGCATTGCTTCCACCAGCTTGGTCCAACCCTGCGAGTCAAAACGTTCCTGATGATAAAGCTCCGTTTGCTGATCCAGATTGAATGCGACCAGCTTCACCTCTGTGAAGGAGGTCTGTTTCAGTAGGGCAAGCAGCGAGCTGAGCAGCATGGCTTGGTCGTAGGCGTGGAGTTTATTCGTCCAGAAGTAGAGGGGCGCTACGTGCAACAAAACCGTAAGCCGCCCGGGCTGGCCCCGGCTCGCATTCGGTAACGTTCCGTCCCAAGGCTCGGTAAACGCGGGAGCGACCGAGCCGGGATCTTGAACGGACTTGATCTGATGCACGCCTTGTGTCTTCACTTTGATCTGCCACTGCTTGCGGCAGGTACGGTCGTTCTTGTCCAAAAGCACAAGGCCGATCGCGTATTCACCCTCTCCGAAGAAATACGCTCCGTCGATGCGTAGTTTGTCTTTAACGCCGGAAGGAAGCGCGCGCAGCTTGATTGCTTGCGTAAAATACACCGGCGGGAGATCTGGATTGAGAGGCGTCACGCGGGTGAACACCGCGAACTTATTGCCCTTTCCTTCATAGCCCTTCAGGGACCAGCTCACAACATAGCCCGCCTGATATCGGAACGAATAGTTGAGATCGGGTTTGAGCTGTACCACTTCGCAGGCGATACCAGGTTTCGTTTGAGGCCGTTCAAATAAGGATGGCACCTGCGGGTAGCGCTCAGGGTTGACCGGAATCTGCGCGAAGGATGTAGTGATGGCGGCCACTGCCGCCATGATGGGCAGGCGGAAGGCCTGCCCCACTCGGCCACGGGGCACTAACTGCCGCCTTCCCGGATCACGAGAATCTGGTTGGCGCGGACGTGCGGGAGCTTATCCACGTGCCCGCTTGGCCAGCGAACTTCGATATCCGCGCTTTCGGCTTTACCTAGTCCGAAGTGGAGCCGCAGGTCATTTTGCGAAATATAGCTTCCGCCGCTGCGGACCTCATCCATCTGACGGTGGTTACCCGCCGTCGTGCAGATGACGCGCGCGCCGATCCCGGAGCGATTGGATTTTACGCCAACGGCTTTGATCTTGATCCAGTTGTTCTTGAGAGCGCTGTCGCAGCGTAGCAGTTGCGGCACATCGTTCACGCAGTTGACGAGCACGTCAACATCCCCATCGTTATCGAAGTCGCCGAAAGCGCAGCCGCGGCCGGGCACTTTCTCGAGAATTCCAGGACCGGCGTCCATGGACGCGTCGGTGAACTTGCCGTTGCCGAGGTTGCGGTACAGCACCTTACGCTCGCGATATCCAGCTTCCGCATCCGTCTCGCCCACTTCCGGATAGACATGGCCGTTGGAGATCAGAATATCGGACCAACCATCGTTATCGAAATCGAGGAAGCCGACCCCCCAGCCGAGATAACGCGTGACGCGGCCAAGGCCTGCCTGAAACGTCTGGTCGTCGAAAATCATTTTGCCGAGGTTGCGATACAGGCTGGGTGTGTCGCCGGCGAAGTTGGTTTTGACCAGATCGAGATTGCCATCGCAATCGTAATCGACCACGGAAACACCCATCCCAGCCTGCGGCTTGCCATCGGGACTGTACGCGACGCCGGCTTCAATTGCGACATCGGTGAAGGTGCCATCGCGATTGTTCTTGTAGAGCGCCGATGACGTGGAATCGTTCGCGACATAGATGTCAGGCCAGCCATCGTTATCAAAATCCGCCGCGAGCACGCCGAGTCCATACGTGCCCGGTGATTTGAGAATGCCGGATTTTTCGGAGGCGTCAGTAAAGGTGCCGTCTCCGTTGTTGTGGAACAGAATATTTTTGCCGCCCTGGAGTCCAGGAGGGCCGCAGGCCACCATGATGCCGTGATACAGGCAGGGACCGGATTCGGGCAGCGGCGCGGTTTTGGGATCGAAGTCGATATAATTCGCGATGAACAGATCGAGGTTGCCGTCGCGATCGTAATCGACGAAAGCGCAGCCGGTATTCCAGCGCTGGAAACTGGTGCCAGTGCCGGTAGTGACGCCGGCCTTGGCGGCGACATCGGTAAATGTGCCATTGCCGTTGTTGTGATATAGGGCGCAGTTGCCCCAGTAAGTGATGAACAGGTCGTCCTGGCCATCATTGTTGTAGTCGCCAATGCAGACGCCTTGTCCCCAGCCGGTGCGCAGCAGGCCGGACTGGGCGGTGACATCGGTGAAGGTGCCGTCGCGATTGTTTTTGTAGAGGCGATTGGTGGGTTCAGAGCGCTTCGCATACTTGGCCTCAAAGCGAGTGCCGTTGACGAGGAAAATGTCGAGCCAGCCGTCGTTATCGTAGTCGAAAAAGGCCGCGCCGCAGCCAGTGGTTTCGAGCAGAAACTTGTTTTTGTTCTCACTGCCGAAAACGGTTTTGGCGCGGAGACCGGCTTCGCGCGCGATGTTTACGAACTGTACGCCCAGTGGCAGGGCAGCGATGAGTTGATCAAACGAGAATACGGCGAGCGTACGGGAGAGGGAACAGATGAAACCACGGCGGGAGGACATTGCCAGTACTAGGTTGTCAACTTCACTATTTTAGCTTGGGGCTTTCGGTGTATGCTGAGAGCGGTGGATTCGATTCCAGCCCTGTGGTCGCCAGCTTTGCTGATGATCCTGGCCATCTGGCTCGGTCTTCTCTACAACAATAAGCGGCCCGACGATTTCAACAACCGGCTCGACGATTTCAGAGACATGTTAATGGCCGATATCGGCCGCAGTGAGGAGAAGCTCCGGGCCGATATGCCGCGGTCACAGGCGGAGATGCTCGCTGAGATTCGACGCTCTCATGCCGAGCTGAGCGCCGATATCCGGCGCGTCGCGCAGGCGGTGGCAAGGCTTGAGGCGGCGGGTCGAACATTTAGAGCGACCCACTTTGGTCAGCTAACTCATTACTTGCGGGCTAATTGCGCCCGGGCATGTTCCAGGTTCTGCCGGGCGGAGAGGTCTGACGGGTCCAGGCGGACTGCTTGCTCAAATTGGGCGACCGCTTGCGCCATATTGCCTTTCCTTGTGAATAAAACTCCGAGGTTGTTGTAGAGACCTGAGCTGGCCGGCTGTAATCGCAGTAACTCGCGCGACTGCTCTATCGCTAAATCAAGATTACCGGCTTGCTGGAGGGCTTCGATATAGTGTTCCCGCGCCGCCGCATCGTCAGGCTTGGCCGCGACCACTATGTTGAATTGCGCGGCGGCTTGCTTCGCCCGATGTTGAGCGAGCAGCAGCTTGCCCAAGTTGTAGCGCGCATCCACGTAGTTCGGCTGGAGTGCGATGGCGCGCTGCAGAGGGACCGCCGCTTCGTCCAATTTGCCTTGCGCCTCAAGCGATGCGCCCAGGCTATTCAATACGGTCACATTATCCGGCTTCGCTGCCAAGGCTTCCCGGAATTGCACGGTAGCTTCCTCCGGCTTGTCTCGAAGCTGTAGCAGCGCGCCCAGGTTGTAATGCGCGGAGAAGTCGGTTGGATATTTTTCGAGCGTGTGGCGCGCCAAGGCTTCCTGCAGAATCATTCGGGAACTTCCTTGCCGCGCGGGACTACCTGTAGCCAAAGGTGGCTCATCTCATCGGTTGAAAGATTGCCGCCCACCACCCGCTTGGGAGGATGGTTGGGATTCGCCGCGTTCGCTTCCGAATTATCGTAGCGATAGCGCATGGCGATCACGGTCCCTTTCGGCAACACGAACGGCTGCGAACACCGGTAGACAGCCTGCCAGTTGAGGTCCCAGCGCGGAATATGTATGAGCGTCTTCTTCTCGCCGGTAGGAAGAATGGCATACACCAGCAGGTCTTATCCGATCGCGTCCGCGCCCACATTCTACTTTGCGTGCTGGCTTATTACGTGGAGTGGAACATGCGACAGTTGCTGGCGCCCATTCTCTTCGACGATCACGATAAGCCACAGGCACAGGCCTCA
>JBPCOQ010000126.1:0-6911 GCA_051000095.1 Bryobacteraceae bacterium
ATACGGGCTCCTTGAGTGAAGTGTGCCGTTGCGCGAACAACGGCCTTCTCCAGTGTTCTTCAGGAGCCCGGCCCGAGTACAGGACAGCTGTGGAACGGTTCAGATCACGAGCGCAGAAATTACCGCGTAGCGGTTTAGTTCACCGCCATTGCGGCCAAGCGGAAGGTCAGTGTAATAGTGGCCGAATATAAACGGAACTCCGCCACGCCCCGGCCCGTATACTGCGATCAGAAGGTGGACACTTATGAAGACGATCTGCATGCGTGCACTCCCGTTGATGGCGGCGTTGGCCCTGGTTGGCTGCGATGACATGGGTGATTGGGGCAATTCGGAGCGGTTCAAGGAGGATTTCCACTCCACTTACCCGCTGAATGCCGGAGGGACCGTGTCGCTTGAGAACTTCAACGGCGCGGTCGAAGTATTCGGATGGGACCAGAACTCGGTGGACGTCAGCGCGACGAAGTACGCGAGCACCAAAGAGCAGTTGGATGCCATAAAGATCGACGTGACCGCATCGCCCACGTCGGTACGAATTCGGACCATCCGGCCATCCAGTGCCACGTGGCACGGCAATTTGGGCGCCCGCTACACGGTTCGAGTGCCGAAGCACGTGCAGTTGGACAGCATCGCCAGCTCCAACGGTTCCGTAAAGATCGAAGATATCGACGGCACCGCCCGCCTGCGCACGTCCAACGGCGCGATTCACGCCACGAAACTACATGGAGAGCTGGAGGCGCGCACCTCCAATGGCAGCATCGACGCGGATGACCTGGACGGCAACGCCAACCTTCACACGTCGAATGGAGCGATACGCGCGGACGCGACGCACGGGTCTTTCGAGGCGGGCACGTCCAACGGATCCATCGTCGCGACTCTCACCGATCCCGCGACAAATTGGCCGGTGAAAGCACATTCTTCGAATGGAAAAGTCGAGCTGACGTTCAAAGGGGCGCGGCTGCCGGACGTGCGGGCGGAGACGAGCAACTCCTCGCTGACGTTGCGCCTGCCGGCGAACTCGAACGCTCGGGTCCGGGCGAACACCTCGCACTCTTCGATCACCAGCGATTTCGATGTCCTGACTCGGGGGACGCGATCCAAGACAGAACTGGAAGGAACGATCGGTAGCGGCGGCCCATCAATCGACGTGTCGAGCTCAAACGGATCGATTCGGATTACGAAGATCTAACGGCTTTCAGCTTGGAGAACAACACGCCGCCAGGGTCTCAGGGCGGTCCTAGCGAGTAACCAGGCGTTATCACAGCTCTCCGGCAGCTTTCAAGATCATCTGATAATGAGCGTCTTTCAAGCGAAAATCCGATGGCTCGGAGTTGATCGAGTTTGTCGCGCACAGCAGGATCCGGCCACGCTGCTTTGCCAAGCGATAGATGCCAGGTGTGCGAATTACATTAAGCCCAAGTTTTCTGGCGTTTCAACCGCATCACCGTCATCGACAAGGAGTGCACCTGCGCCTAGTTGGCGCGCCAGTAGTATTGCCTCGATTTCTCCGGCATGCAGTTGAACCCGAGGAGGGGGTTCTATTCGCTTGTGAGGCCGCTTCAGTGGCTCCACGCGAATCCAGGCGGCGGTCCTTACTGCTTCGGCTACAGGGTAGGCCGAACCCTGAATCACGACCTCGTTGTGTACAGCCGGGGGAATTACAACAGTTCCGAAAAATTCACGTAAAGATAAAAATCGGCTAGCGCGGCGAAATAGACGAGAGGGCTGCTGTCGGAAACGACCATCCGGCCGCGATAAAGCTAGGGCCGCTGCTCAAGTTCAAGCTGTTCAACAGCGCGACCATCCGCTCTCCAATCCTGGTCCGTGTAATCGACTTGAGGAATCTTACGTTTGATCAGCAGTTCCATAAACTCGATTCGCTTCAGTCCAAGCAGACGTGCTGCATGTGCAGATGAGATTTTGCGGTCCGAGAACAGCAGTAAGATCGCTTCACTCCGTAGCTCATCTTCGAAGCTCTTATCGATTACGTTCGCCGGAACATCCAGTTCGATTTCTAGCCTCATCGCAGCGGCCGCTCAGAACGTATACAGCGGCGTGCCCGTGGGCCGTTCTGCAACAGCCACGTCTCCGCCTACGCTCACCGGCTGCTCCTCCAGCTCCGGATTCAGCGGCCTGCAGAAGATTCCTGTGTCGCCCAGGTAAATCTCAAGCTCGGAGGGCCGCGGCAGCGTGCCTTGGATGACCGCTTCCGACAGCGGGTCCTCGACATACTTCTGCAGAGCGCGGCGCAGCGGTCTCGCGCCATAGCTGCGATCCACCAGCGTCTTCTCGAGGATATAGCGGGCTGCATCCTCGTTCACCTGAATGCGAATCTGCTTGCTCACCAGATTGGTGTTGATCTGATCCACCAGCAATTTAATGATCTTGAGCAGATCGTCGTCCGTTAACGACGTGAATAGGATTACTTCGTCCAGGCGATTGAGAAACTCGGGATTGAACGCCTTCTTCACCTCACCCATCACCTGGTCTTCCACCTTGGGCGGGATGCCGGTGTTGGAGGGCGCCGCGAAGCCGATCTGGGTCTTCTTGTCGAGGAAGCGCGCGCCAAGGTTCGACGTCATGATGATGATCGTGTTCTTGAAATCGACCGTGTTACCGAGACCATCGGTCAACTGGCCGTCTTCAAATACCTGCAGCAGAATGTTGTACACATCCGGGTGCGCTTTCTCGATTTCATCCAGGAGAATGATTGAATACGGGGCGCGCTTGACACGCTCCGTCAATTGCCCGCCCTCTTCGTATCCGACATAGCCGGGAGGCGAACCGATCAGCTTCGACACCGAATGCTTCTCCATGAACTCAGACATGTCGAAGCGGATGAGAGATTTCTCACTGCCGAACAGGAACTCCGCCAGCGCGCGGGCCACTTCGGTTTTACCAACGCCGGTGGGGCCCAAAAACAGGAATGAACCGGCGGGACGCTTGGGCGATTTCAGGCCGGCGCGCGAACGCCGGATGGCGCGGGAGAGAGCGGAGAGCGCCTTCTCCTGGCTGACAATCCGTTTGTGCAGCTCCTCTTCGATGCGCAGAAGCTTGGAGATCTCTTCTTCTTTGATGGCCGTCATTGGAACGCCGGTCCAGCGGGCCACCACGTCCTCAATGTCGTCCTTGGTGACAACGCCTGTCGAGGTATCGTCCAGGTTGTATTTCTCGCGGAGCTGCCGCAGGTTCTCGCGCTCCTTGCGTTCCTCGTCCGAGTAGAAGCGCGCTTTCTCAAATTCGTGATTCGCAATCGCGTTCTCCATGCGGTGAACGATGAACTTGATGCGCTTCTGAATGTCGGCGACTTCGCTCGGCAGCGTGGTCTGGCGTAGCTTGACCCGCGCGCCGGCTTCATCAATCAGATCGATTGCCTTGTCCGGAAGAAAGCGATCCGGGATAAAACGCGTCGAGGTATGGACGGCGGACTCGACTGCCTCGTCCGTATAGGCAACCGCGTGAAACTTCTCGTAACGCTCCTTAATGCCGAACAGAATGCGAACGGCGTCGGACTCGGTTGGAGGCGGAACCTTGACCGCCTGGAAGCGGCGCTCGAGCGAACGATCCTTCTCGATCGACTTGCGATACTCGGCCGGCGTGGTCGCGCCAATGCACTGAATTTCACCGCGCGACAGGGCCGGTTTCAGAATGTTCGCCGCATCGAGCGAACCCTCGGCCGAACCAGCGCCAACCAACGTATGCAGCTCATCGATGAAGATCACCGCGTTTTGGTTCTCCATCAATTCCTTCATGATGGTCTTCAGGCGCTCTTCAAACTGGCCGCGGTACTTGGTTCCCGCGACAATCAGCGAAAGATCCAACGCAAGAATGCGCTTGTCGGCGAGGAATGAGGGGACATCGCCGTCGGAGATGCGCTGCGCCAGACCTTCGACGATGGCGGTCTTGCCCACGCCCGGCTCGCCAATCAACACAGGGTTATTCTTGGTGCGGCGGCACAGGATCTGGACCACGCGCTCCAGTTCGTAATCGCGGCCGATGAGCGGGTCGAGAGAGCCGTCCATAGCGGCTTGCGTGAGATCCCGGCTGAATTCGGCGAGCAACGAACTTTCCTTCGGCCGGTTTGAAGACACCTTTTCAGACGACGAACGCTGGATCTCTTCGCGTATCTGCGAAAGGCGCAGGCCGCGCTCGTGCAGGATTTCGGCGGCGAAACACTTCTCCTCCCGCAACAATCCGAGCAGCAAATGTTCCGTGCCGATGTGCTTGTGGCTGAGGCGCTCGGCTTCCTCCGCGCCATACGCCAAAACGCGCTTGCACTCATGGCTGAGCGGCAGATCCACGGAAGTGGAAACTTTCTCGCGGATCGTGGTGTGTGCTTCGATCTGTTTCCGGATGGATTCAATCGCGGCATGAGAGCGAAGAAACCGGTTCGCCAAGGCCTTGTCTTCGCGCAGTAATCCAAGCAGGAGATGTTCCGTTTCGATGTAAGGGCTGCCGAACTGGCTGGCCTCGTACCGCGCAAAAAAAATGACCCTGCGTGCTTTTTCGGTATAACGTTCAAACATAAGTTCCGCCGTAATAATTGGATGCCGGGGCCAGCGCTGAAGTTGCCGCGCCGTCCCAGGCGGTCAGTGAACCTTTATCTAACTGCAAAATACGATCGCATCGTTTCGCGAAGGCAAGATTGTGCGTGACGAAGATGGAGGTGAGTGAATGCGAGCGATGCAGATTTTCCAAAAGAGAGACGATCATCTCGCCAGTCCGGAAATCGAGGTTCCCGGTAGGCTCGTCGGCCAACAGAAACGCGGGATTGCCAGCCAGGGCGCGGGCCAGGGCGACACGTTGCTGCTCGCCGCCCGACAACTCTCCCGCACGGTGTGAAGCCCGGTTGTGTAAGCCAACTTCATCCAGCCTTGCGAGTGAAACAGGTGTTGCCTCCGAAATAGCTACGCCGCGGATTAACAGCGGCATCATCACGTTTTCAAGGGCGGTGAACTCCGGAAGAAGAGAGTGATTTTGCCAAACAAAGCCAATTTTCCGATTGCGAAAATCGGCGAGCCCACTTTCCGAGAGCCCCGTAATGTCCGTATGATCGAAGTATATCGTACCCTTGGAGGGCCTGTCCAGACCGCCTAGCAGATACAACAGAGTGCTCTTGCCGGCGCCCGATTCTCCGATGAGAGCGAGCCGCTCGCCGCGTTCGACCTCAAAGCTCATATTCGAGAATACGAACAGATCGCTATTGCCGGACTTAAACTTCTTGGTCAGACCAGAGCCGCAAATCGCCGCGTCATCGCCCAGGCTCATCCCTATACCAGACCTCTATTCATAAACTATCATGCATTACGGGATCGGCAAGTGAGCTATAGCCGCATCTCTATCGCTCATAAATTTAGCTATCATGATTGATAGACTTTCGTCCTATCGCTCATGCCCTGGAACTGGCAAAAACCGGACTGGCCTCATTTCTCTTGGGACAAAACCCGTTTAGCAAAGCTGGAGGAGCAGTTCCTGCTAGAAACCGGCGTATTCGTGGGGACGGTGAAACATCTCGGGCCCGAAGACCGCGAGCAGCTCATCGTTGAGGCCATGAGCACGGAAGCCGTGATGACATCCGAGATCGAGGGTGAGATTCTGGACCGGGCCAGCGTGCAGTTCTCAATCCGTAAGCAGCTTGGCCTCGCGGTAGATCACCGGCGTGCGGGGCTGGCGGAGCAAGGGATCGCTGAGATGATGGTCAATTTGTACCGCGGCTTCGCCGAACCGCTCTCGGACGAGATGCTGTTCGCGTGGCATCATATGCTGGTCCAAGGCCGGCGGGACCTCACAGATATTGGCCGGTATCGCACAGATGCAGAGGCGATGCAAGTGGTGTCGGGCGCGATCCACGCGCCGAGGATCCATTTTGAAGCGCCGCCCTCATCGGCGATGGCGGAAGAAATGGAAGATTTCGTCGCGTGGTTCAATCGCACCGCGCCGGGCGCCGGCCAGCCGTTGCCAACCCTCACAAGAGCGGGGATCGCGCATCTGTATTTCGTCTCCGTTCATCCGTTCGAGGATGGCAACGGACGCATTGCCCGGGCGATTGCCGAAAAGACGCTGGCACAAGGCCGGGGCCAGCCGGCACTCCTTGCTCTGGCGGCAACCATCTTTGCCAGGCGCAAGTCGTATTACGACGCGCTGGAAGCGGCAAACAAGGACAACGAAATCACGGGATGGCTCGTCTGGTTCGCTGCTACCGCGATTGACGCGCAGCGGCGTTCGATCGCCCGCATTGAGTTCCTCATTGACAAGACGAGATTACTCGATCGTCTGCGCGGCCAGCTCAACGATCGTCAGGAGAAGGCGCTCATTCGGATGTTGCGCGAGGGTCCGGAAGGGTTCAAGGGCGGCCTAAGCGCGAGCAACTATGTCAGTATCACCGGAGCATCGCCGGCCACGGCCACGCGCGATCTCGCGGACATGGTCCAGAAAGGCGCGCTGATCCGCGACGGAGAACGCCGCCACGCCCGCTATCACCTCGCCATTCCATCACGGCCGGTCAGTATCGCCGGTGGTGCACCGTGAACACCTACACAGTGAAGGTTATGTTTGAAGACGCTGGAGACCGTGCGCTCGAGTGTTTCTCTTGCGCGGCAGCCGGGCAAAGACCGGATTGAAAACATCAGAGTCTTCGTCTAAGTGCAACACCCGCTTGCGGGCAGGCAGGCAAGAATGCCTGTGCCACTCGGTGCAACACGGCGGCTCAGCGTGCTTTTACTGCCTGTACTACTAAATCTTCGTTTCTTTGCGCGCCGCGACGATTTTGTCATGCCGCGATCCCCAGCAATTGGTGGACGCTGGTCCTGGCGGTGGTGAGAACTGCTACGAGGATGGCGCGTCCGGTATCGGTGACTTGATAACGATGGGTGCGGGGCACCTTCTGGATAATGCCGTGGGCCCTCAGTAATCGG
>JBPCOQ010000127.1:0-35613 GCA_051000095.1 Bryobacteraceae bacterium
GACCGCTCATCCAGCAGAGCCGCTATGGCTGCGAAGCGCTGCTTGACTCCATCAATGCTCTCCACTGCCTTCAAGGTAGCGCAAAACATTCCAATATGGAAATGTTATTTCCTAACAAGCCCTAAGGCGCCGCGAGGGCGCAAACGGGATTACCGGGACGCGCAACGGCTGGCCGACCGGTGGTGCTCCGGAGATCTGGAGGAAAGCTTCATCCCAGCGGCCGAGCAGAGGAGTTGGCGCTGGCTGAGCCGGACGCGTGTGGATCTAAAATGCAAGATAGGCGTGGTCCGGAATCAGGTGGAAGGACTGCTGGAGCAAGGCGGCATTAAGCTAACAGCAATAGCCAGCGACGTGTTCGGGGTGAGCGGCTGGGCCACGCTTACGTGCGGAAGCGCATGCTGGAGCAGATTGCCGAGGGAGAGGCCGACGTCGAAACCTTGGTGAAGGAAGCACGTGGGGCACTACGCAAGAAGGAAGCGCAACTGAGGGAAGCCCTGGCGGGGCGGCTGGACCCGGTATACCGGATGCTTCTGAAGCAGTATATGGAGCAAGTCAGGTTATTGCGGCAGCAGGTCGGCGAGATCGATAAAGCCCTAGGCTCGGCCCTGAAGGAACACGCGGTCTGTCTGTATCGGTTGTGCCAGATCCCCGGGGTACAAATGGATGCCGCTCAGGAGCTCTTGGCTGAGATCGGGCCGCGAGCCGCCGCTTTTGACACTCCCGAGCGGTTTGCCTCATGGGTGGGAGTCTGCCCAGGCAGCCAGGAATCGGCTGGGGTTTGTTATAGTCACGGCACGTGCGCAAGCGCATCGAAGCGCCAAGGGAAACCGCTATCTACGCCGTTTACTGTGCCAAATGCGTGGGCGGCGGTTCATACCAAGGACAGCTTTTTTGCCGGACTTTTTGGCCGGCTACAGCATAGAATCGAAGGCAAAGGTGCTGCGTGGGCCGTAGCGCATCGCATCGCGAAAGTGATCTGGCTGGTGCTGCATCAAGAAGTTGACTACAAGGAGAAGGGACCTGCTCCCCAAAATTTACAGACGCTGATCCGTAAGTTGAGGCGCCTAACGAGGCAGTTCGCGGCGCAAGGAATCGATGTTTCACATCTGTTACCACAACCCAATGCCGCGACGACGTAAAAAGGATTTTCGAGGGTGCGTGCGCCACGAAATGGGACACAACATCATTGGATCGGAACCTGTGATTCGGGGACTGCGCACCAGGCCGTTGTCTGTTCCTATATAGAGGTTGCCGTTGGCCGCCGTGAGCGCTGTCACATTCAGCGATGGCAATCCCGTGGTCAGGCGCACCCAGCGCTCCGATGCTCTGTTGTAAACGGCTAGGCCTTTGCCCAACGTGCCTGCATAAACTGCGGCGCTGGTCACGGTCATCGCGTTCGGGTTCACCACTAGATCGCCTTTCAGATCCGGGAAGCTGGTCCGGCGGCTTGCCGAATCCAGCTTCAGCACTCCGGCGCCGTAGGTGCCTAGAAACCAGTCGTTATCCACTTTCGCGATGCTCGTAATCCAGTTGTGCTTGAGTCCGGAGTTCGCAGTCGTGTAGCTGGCACTGACCACGCCCGAATCGAGAATCGAAAGACCGCCGAGCGTTTCTGCCAGCAGGCGTGAATCCAACGCCGCGAGCGAGTACACATGATTGTTCACCAGGCCGTGGAACGCATACAGGCTGCTCGTTCCGGAGGGGCCAATGGTGGTCAAACCTGCGGGAGTCGGGACCGTGATTGCGCCCTGCCTTAGAATTACGTCGGTGACATGGTTGGCGATCAGCCCGTCCGCTTTGGTCAAAACACGCCGGGGTTTCTGGTTTGCATCGAACAGCACCAATCCGTTCGCGGTGGCCACCATGTCCTCGGTAATACGATTGACGCAGAACAGGCGCTCGTCTTCGAAGTGCGTCTTATGGTCGAAGTCAGGATTGAGAATGTCGAGTCCGCGATCGAAGTAGCCGGCCCAGAGCTTGCCGGTGCGATCGACGTTGAGAGCCGAAATATGGTGGTCGGTGAGGCGGGCTCTGGGCAAGTCGAGGACCGGATGGAAGGTGGTGGTCTTTTGAGCGCGTTCGAAGAGACCGGTGTCTGTTAGCGCGTAGGTGTGGTTGTCGATTTGTAATAGGCGTTCTACGGGTTCAAGGTCCGCTCCCTGACGGTCGCGGCTCTGTTTGAGCGTTGGTTGGTGGGCAGAGAGCGGGACGTCGATGACGCCTTCTTCGAGGGTGCCGACCGAGAGTGTGTCACCCCGATCCAGCAGCGCGTTCGCGAAAAAGCCCGGGGCTACGGTACGCGTGAAACGGCCATCCCTAAACTCCGCGACGCCTAAAGGGCGTGCCTGCAAATATATGGTCGGTGCCGATTGCGAGCGAAAGTACGCGCGGGTCCGGCAAGCCTTCTCCCTCCGAGAAGCGATCGAGCTGTCCGGCATGCCAGTGCAGCAGCCCGTGATCGATCGTGCCGGCCCACAAGTCGGCTTCGGTCCCCGCCAAGACTGTGATGTGCTCGCCCAGAAATGCGGGATGGAGCGCCTTCAGCGCCTTGCCATCCCAGACCAGAACGCCGGCTTTTTCCGATCCGATCAGAACGCGACCCGCGCCGGTCGGGAGCACTGCCGTCAACTGCCGAGCGCCAGAATCTTGCGGCGAATTTGCCGGAACCCGTGTCCATCGAAAGCCAGCAGCCCTTCGGTCGCGGTTGCGATCCAGAGTTGCGGCCCGGCGGAGCCGGCGATCAAGCCCACAGCCATTCGCACTAGCGGACTCGGCGGCAGTTCCATGCCTGGACGATATTGCGAGACCAGTGGCCCATTGGAGTCGAACCCGAGCAGTCCGGCTGGACCGCATAGGTAGAAGCGGCCGTTGAATGCCGCCGCGTCGGTGAACTGGGCGGGAGAACTGGCCGGCTCGAAACCGGCGGGAACTGGTTTGTCGAGGGGGGTCGAGCGGAAGGGGATCTCGCCATCGTGACTGACGGTGAGTGTGGATTCGGTTAGGGTGCGGTGGGCTTGGACGATCGCGTTGGTGAAATAGATTGCCGCGGCCGCGGAGACGATTCCGGCTAAAAGGCGCGGCGGAAGCCTGAACACGCTATTCAGTATAGGGTGGATTGGGCGAGGTGACGCAGGAGGATATTGTCACCGGCGTGTTTGGCAGCATCCTGAAAGCTCGCCTGTGCTTCTTTTTGCCTGCCCATGGCCTGTTGGAGCAAACCTTTCGCATAGGTCAGCTCTGGCGAGTTGGTTTGTTTCAACTGTTGCAGCGTCTTTTCCAGGTTCTGTTTGTCTTCGCCCAGCTTGGCCGCGGCCAGATGGCCGTACACGAAATCAAGCGATGGCTCGCGGCCGGCCAGCTTTGCCAGTTTGCTCCAACGCTTGCGCGCAGCTTTGGCTTCGCCGCACAGCGATTCCAGTTGCGCGAACGCGTACTGCAAACGAGCGGTTTTCAGGATCGCGCCGAATCCGTACATCGTGAACGGCACGGCTTTGTCTTCGTCTCCGATCGCTTCGATTCCCAACAGGGCCACGTCGCATCTCTTCGCCTTTGCAGCGGCGAACAGAGTTGCCACGCGCACCTCTACAAAGGCTTCTCGCACTACCTGGCTCTGTTTTTCATTGGGGAAATTCTTTTCGTTGAAAACATCGGCGGCCTCCTGAATGCGTCCCGACTCGATCATCGACAGAGCCAAGCTTGCCATTTCGGCCGGGCCCAGGCGTGCACTAGCCGGTTGCTTTTCCGGCGATTTAGGAGCGACCACCGCCCCAGTGAGGGCCTTCCGCACGTCATCCTGCACGATGGCGTTTCGCGGATCGATGGCCATGCCCTCGCGGAAAACTTTGAGAGCCGCGGTTGGATCCTTCTTCACGTCCAACAAAACGCGCCCCAGCAGCGCGTGCAGCGTTGGAAATCTGGCGTTTAATTTGTACGCCTGTTGCCATTCGTTGAATGCGAGAGTTGGCACGCCCGTCGACATCTGAAGGCAACCGAGCAGAAAATGCGCCGCCGCATCGGATGGATTCGCTTTCAATGCGGCGTCCAGCACCGCAAACGACTGCGGCCGATGCGGAAACACGTAGAGCGTGGATTGCTGCGCCGCCAAGGCGAAATCCGGCTTGCCATTTGCTCCCGCCTTCTGCCGGCAATAGCCTCGATAGTAGGAAACCAGCGGATCTTCCTGCGGCAGCACGGAGCCGGGTTCGGTCTCGAGCGGATCGGCGGGAGGGTAGTTGTACGCGAGCAAGTTGACAGCATCCGAGTACAGGCCTGCGTCCATGTAATACGCGGCAGCATCGAGAACCCGTTCGGGACTGGCAGCAAGATGGCGCCAGAGCGCATGGCCGGAATCGCCCTGTTTCACATGCTCGAACTGCAGAAGTGAATCGGCCGGGTCCCGAGCCAGCCAGTATTCCAGGCGCTTAGCGGCTTGCCCGGAGTCGCCCAAGTGCCGAAGCAACGCGACCTGCAACCCTCCGGTCCCGGGCGTGGCCGATTCACTCGGCAGCAACGCAATCGCACTCTTCGCATCCCCACCTCGCGCCAGAAGGAACGCCAACTCCACCACTGCCGCAGCGCCCACTGTTTTGTCCGCGCGCGCCGCTTCGAATTCGATTCGCGCTTTCGCGTCATCGCCCGTCCGGGCATACGCGACGCCCAGGTAAAAACGCGCTTCCGGATCCGGTGCCGCTTTTGATAAAAACCACTTCGACTCCTCATACTGAAGCAACGTCACCAGCAGGCGGCCAGTCGCTTTGTTCAGAGCGGCGCTGTCGGGCGAAATGCGTATCGCCGCCTGATAGGTTGCCCTGGCCGCGAGCAAGGTACCCTGCCGCTCCTCACTCGACCCGATCTCGAGCGCCTGCGCCTCAGTCCGCTTCTCAGAAGGCGGCACTTGGTAGGCCGGCTGATCACCGAGCTTGACAGCGGAAGCCGGAGTGGCATCCATCTCGTCCTCCGTGTGGCTCAGCAGCAGCTTGCCGGAGGCATCCATCAGAGCCAGCTTGTACTTCACACCGGCTGCGCCGTTCAAGACGCTACGGGTGAACGTCGACGCAGGAGTGAGATCCGCTTGCTCCTCGAGCGCCACCTTGTCGCCAACGAGGAACTGGATCTTCGCCCGAGGGATTATGCGAAACACGTTGAGGTGAATCTTGAAAGCAGGCTGGCCCTTATCGCTGATCTTCTCGACAAAAATCGCCGCGTCCAGCGACGACCGTGTGATTCCACCGAGCCCACGCACCGGCATCCAGTATTCGGTAAAGGCGATCGACTGCCTCGGCTCCATCAGGCCGTAGGTCTCCTGGTTCTCGAACAATCCCGCTTGCATCTCTACGTAGATTGTCCCGTCGTCGGTCACCTGCTTCGATATTGCGGCTCCGTACGTTCCCGCTCCCCACGTCCAGACCTTTTTGCCCGGCACGACGCTCGGGTCGGCGTAGTGCACGGTTCCGCTGTCGCGTTGCCGCGAGTACACGCCCATGAATGGCTCGCGGGAGCTGTACGTGAATCGCGCCACATCGCCATGAGTGTGATTGGCGAGCGCGCTTTCATCGACGCCGGCGTGGTCGACCGGCCAGGTATCGATGTCGGCCAAAGCGTGGGAGGCGGTCAAGTGCGCCGGATAGTAGAACCGCGTGTCGGGCGCGGCTTCGATGCCGGCATTGTTCCACCATAGATAGCGGCGGCGCAGCGCCGTGGGATTGGTAAGCGTGACCCGCTGTTCGAGCGCTGCCGCGCCGGGTCTCAGAATGTTTTCGACGAGCCAGCGCATTCCCTCCACGAGGTCCGTATTGCCAGTGAAGATGGAAGCGCTGCCATCCGGATTCTGAACGGTCGCGAAGTCCACGGGCGATACGTTGATCCAATTGTGCGCGACCGGAAAATTCGGCGCCACACCGGCGGCCCAGAAGGCGCCGCGGTACGCGAATGGCTCTTTCTTTACGACAGTATTGGCATAAAACATTTCGCGCCGGTTGATCTTGTCGGTGCAGCTATAAACGCGTCCGCCCAGGTCCGGCAGCACGATGCATTTCAGATACTCGTTCTCGATCTCGAGGGTTCGCCAGGTTTTGTTGGCGCGGTTCGAAGTGAAATTCCTGCGAATGGTATACGGATAGTTTTGCGAAGCTTTGAAAAACTCGAACGGCGGGTTCTCATCGGGAGGTCCTTCCTCGTAAGTTGGCAGAGTGAGCGTGGATTGCCACACTCGAACCGCCCCGTACGCGGGCACAACCCCAAAGGCCAGCAGGATAACCAACAGCAGCTTCCGCATGAGGACGCCAAATCGAATCGTAACAGGACAACGCTGAGTGGAGCAGGCGGTTCGCCTGCCAGGAACAAGCGAAAGCGTGTTCTACTTGTTTATGCGCAAACCCGCTGGAGCGGCGTTTTTCGTTTTACTGATCGTTTTTGGGCTGGCAGGCCAAAGCCCGGCTCCTGCTCCGCGGAGCGCGACCGCGGCGGATCTCGCCGCGATCCAGAAGTACATCCATGAAACGTGGCACACTTTGACGCGTTCGAATGCGCAGCTTGCCTCCGCCGCGGTCGACCCAAAGTTTGCGCCCGGACCCGGGGGCCGCTGGCCCGTCTACATCTCACAAAGCGAGGATCTGGCGGCCATACAGCAGCGCCTGCGTCAACGAATGCTGGACGACGATTTTGCCAGGATCGATCTTCGCCGGTTGCCCGAGCATGTCGAACAACCTGGGCTGCTTTATCTGCCCGAGGCGTATGTCGTCCCAGGCGGCCGCTTTAACGAAATGTACGGGTGGGATAGCTATTTCATCCAAGTGGGTCTGCTGCGCGATGGGGAAAACGCGCTTGCCAAGGACATGGCCGACAATTTTCTTTATGAAATTCGCAATTACGGGAAAATTCTGAACGCGAACCGGACCTACTATCTGACGCGCTCGCAGCCTCCCTTTCTGACGCAGATGGTGTTGGGCGTTTACCAACGCACGCACGATAAAGAGTGGCTGCGCGCCACGATTCCTCAGATCGAAAGGTACTACCGCTTCTGGACCACCGAGCCGCATCTGACTCCCGCGACCGGTCTGTCACGCTACTACGATCTGGGGGACGGCCCGGCGCCGGAGGTGCTGTCGTCCGAAAAGGACGACCAGGGCCGCAATCATTACGAGCTGGTCAAGAATTTTTATAAGACTCATCGCGTGGCCGATTACGAGATGACCGAATATTTTCATCCGGCCACGGACCGGCTCACCGATCTCTTCTACAAAGGCGATCGCTCAATGCGCGAGTCGGGTTTCGATCCGTCCAATCGGTTTGGGCCATTTAACATCGATGTGATTCACTACAATCCGGTGTGCCTGAACTCGTTGCTGTACATCATGGAGCAACAGACGGCGGAGATTCTGGACATCGCGGACAGAGGTTCTGAATCCGGCGCTTGGCGATCGAGGGCCGCGTCACGAAAGAAAAAGGTCAACGAGCTGATGTGGGATGAGCAGGACGGTTTGTATTACGATTATCATTTCCTGCATAAGAAACTCCGGCGATACCCGTTCCTGACAACTTTCTACCCGATGTGGGCGGGAATCGCCGAACCCGCTCAAGCCGCGAAGATCGTAATGAACCTTGGAAAATTTGAGCGGGCGGGCGGATTAATGACCAGCACGAATCAGAGCGGAAATCAGTGGGATGCTCCGTTCGGCTGGGCGCCGCTCGAGATGATTGCGGTGGAAGGAATGCGGCGCTACGGCTTCGCCGGAAACGCAGATCGCATCACCGCCAAATTCCTATCGCTGATCCTAGACGATTTCATGCGCAATCACCGTATCGTCGAGAAGTACGATGTAGTGCGGCGAGCTTCGAATGTGAGTGGATCAATCGGGTTCGGGTACCGGTCAAATGAAGCAGGCTTCGGCTGGACCAATGCGGCGTTTGAGGAGCTGTACGCCGAAATGCCCGCCCGCAGCAAGAACGAAATCCTGAAGTAGCGGCAAATTCGATTAGCGCCTCGGGAACTGGCATAATGATAAAAGCTGATGAAGTATGACCGATTACGAAAAAGAACAATTTTGGAGCGCTTTGCAGAGGTTGTACGACACCTCCCTTGAAACCACTAAGCAGGTCCAGGCGCTGCTGGCGACGTCAACGCAAGATGGCGAGAAAATTCGGGCGCTCGTTCGGATCGCAGAGCTGCATGATCGCCGGATTACTGGTCTGGAAGGACCAGTTAGCGGCTGATATTGGCAACACACACAATCCAACCGCGCGCCGAACTTAGAACCCACTCTGGTATGCTGTGTTCGGGGTGTTCAACCGGCACTACAGAAAAGTCAAAATCCTCTTTGGGTTGACTGATGTAGCCATCATCACGGTGGCGTTCGTTGCCGCTTATCAGACCCGTCTCCGGCTCCCCTTCGAGCGCGTTTTCTTCCTCGAGTTTCCAATTGCCGCCCTGTTACTTCTGCTAGCCGCCGTGTGCTGGGTGGCCATCGGCTACTGGCTCAATGTTTACGAAAAGCTGGATTCCGCCCACCTGCGTGTCATCTTGCGGGACACTTTCCGGCAGTGCGCGCTCGGTACCGTGTGCCTGGTGATTGCGCAATATTTTATGCGGCTCGATTTGAGCCGTCCTTTCGTCGCTATCTTCAGCGTGTATAGCTGGGTGTTGTTGTGTCTGTTGCGGATCAATGCCGGTAGTTGGATCGGGGTGGTCCGCCGGCAGTTCGGAACCGCTCACTACATTATGGTCGCCGGGACTGGCGCGAACGCGCGGCGATTGGCGGAAGCGCTCGAAGAATCCGCCGATTACGGGGTTCGCCTGGTGGGTTTCTTCGACACCCGACCCGGAGAGGTTCTGCTTTCAAAACCGTATCCGGTGTATTCGATCGGCAAGCTCCCCGAGCTTCTGCGGCAACATACCATTGACGAGATCATCTTCGCGGTGGACAGCCGGACCTTGTCTGAGATGGAAGACGTCTTTCTTCTCTGTGATGAAGAAGGAGTCCGCACGCGGGTGATTGTCGATTTCTTCCCGCACGTGAACAGTGAGGTTTACCTCGACAAGCTGGGCAGCACGCCGCTGCTCACCTTCTCGGCGGCACCCCATGATGAGGTGCGTATGCTGCTCAAGCGGCTTACCGATATCGCACTCGCCGCGGCGGGTCTGGTGTTGTTGCTGCCTTTTATGTTAGTCGTGATTCTAATGATCCGAGTGACCTCGCCCGGCCCTGCGATCTTCCGCCAGGAGCGCTGCGGTCTGAACGGAAGGCGATTCGTCTTCTACAAATTCCGGTCGATGTGCGATAACGCCGAGGAGTTGAAAGCGCAATTGCACCATCTTAATCGCAAGACCACAGCCTTCAAGATCCCGAACGACCCGCGATTGACCCGCCTCGGGCGTCTGCTTCGGAAGTTCTCGGTCGACGAATGGCCGCAGCTCTGGAACGTCCTCCGGGGCGACATGTCGCTGGTCGGTCCCCGGCCCGCCGTTCCCGAAGAGGTGGAGAACTACCAGCGCTGGCAGCGCAGGCGTTTGCGCATGCGGCCCGGACTCACTTGTCTGTGGGCGCTGGCCGGGCGGGACGCCCTTGACTTCGAGACTTGGATGAAAATGGATATGCAGTACATTGACAACTGGTCGCTCTCGCTCGACTGGAAGATCATAGTACGGACCATCCCGCGCGTATTGACGGGTAAAGGAGCTAGCTAAATGCACCTGGTGCCTACACAGGAAGAGGTGGTCGGACTGTTACGGCAGACCGGCGCTATTCGCGACGGCCATTTCGAATATCCAAATGGCCTGCACGCGAACGAGTACATGCAGGTTCAATTGGCTATGCGGTACTTCCAGCACGCCAAGGTATTGAGCGTCGGGTTGAGCCGGCTGCTGCGAGCCAATCCGGAGATCCGGGCTATTATTCCCGAGCTCTCCATCGTCTCGCCGGACACCGGCGGCTTGCCCGTCGCTTACGGTATCTGCGAGGCTCTTCGCGCTCACCAGGTGTATTGGGCCGACCGCACCGAAGAGAACGGCCCTATGCAGTTCCGTCAATATCTCGAGCAGTTGCCGGGCGAAAAAGTGCTGCTGGTGGATGACATTCTTCGATCGGGCAAGAATCTCAGCGAGCTGAAGCGGCTGGTTGAATCCTCCGGCGCGCAAGTAGTGGGATTGGCCGTTATCATTTATCAACCCACGCCCCGAACCATCGACTTCAGCCCCTTGCCGTTTTACTATCTCGCCAAGCTGGATGCGATGTATTACAAGGACGCGGCGTCCTGTGAGATGTGCAAACGCGGCGCTCCTATCGAAAAGGTCTGGATCTAGCCAGATGGGGAAACCGATTGCTCAGAAGCTGTGAAAGAATCAAACCCAACACAGACTGGAAAATCTGTTCCACGGTAGGGACCAAATACACATGCTGGTAGTCATGCAGGAAGGCGTCCCCGAGGTCCAGATCCAAACCGTGATTGATCGCCTTGTCTCCATGGGCTTCACCGTGCATCGTTCCACCGGGGTCCAGCATACCGTTTTGGGGGGTGTAGGGCCAGTCGCCGACTTCGATCCCATCGAATTCGAAGTGATGGAAGGCGTGAAGGAATGCCATCGCATCGTTTCGCCTTACAAACTCGCGAGCCGCAACTTCCGCCCGAGCGGCACGATCGTGCGCATTCGCGATGTTGAGATTGGCGGGCCCGAAGTAGTCGTAATGGCGGGCCCATGCAGTGTCGAAAGCCAGGAACAGATTGAACAATCCGCTAAGACGGTGGCATCTTACGGCGCTAAAGTGATCCGCGGAGGCGCTTTTAAGCCGCGCTCCTCGCCGTACAGTTTTCAGGGCATGGGTGAGGAAGGCCTGCGCCTGTTGCGCGCTGCGGCTGACCGGCATAATCTGCTGGTGATCAGCGAGGTGATGGACCAAACCCAGATTCCGCTGCTCGCGAACTACTCCGACATTCTTCAGGTGGGCGCGCGCAACATGCAGAACTTCAATCTGCTGCGCCAGCTTGGCCTTTTGCGCAAACCGGTTCTTCTCAAGCGCGGCATATCGGCGACTATTGAAGAGCTGCTGCTTTCCGCTGAATATGTGCTTTCGGGCGGAAATTATGACGTAGTTCTATGCGAGCGCGGTATTCGCACATTTGAAACGTACACCCGCAATACCATGGACATCTCCGCCATTCCGGTGGTGCAGGCTTTGTCGCACCTGCCAATCGTGGCTGATCCTTCGCATGGGACCGGCCGGCGCGACAAGGTAATCCCCATGGCGCGAGCCGCGGTTGCCGCGGGCGCTGACGGCCTGCTGGTCGAAGTCCACCCGGACCCCGACCATGCATTGAGCGACGGGGCCCAATCCCTGCGCCCACACCAATTCGGTGAGCTGATGCAGCAGCTCAGAATCATTGCCCCGGCGGTGGGGCGCACTATTGCGGAGCCTCGTCCGGCTGCCGGGTAAACACCGTAATGAACACGGTCGCAATCTTCGGCGTCGGTCTGATCGGCGGTTCCTTTGCTCTCGCGTTGCGCAAAGCCGGCTTCGCGGGAACGATCCTGGGTGTCGGGTCGGAATCCACCTTGGCACGCGCTCAACAGCTCCACATAATCGATGCCGGTGCTTCGCCGCGCACTGCCGCGCAGGAAGCGGACCTTCTCTACCTTGCCCAGCCTGTACACGCCATCCTCACAACGATCGCTGAGCTGAACGCCTGGGTGCGTCCCGGCGCGCTGGTGACAGACGCCGGCAGCACAAAGCGAGTAATCATGGAAACCGCCGCGAAGTCCCTAACGCGCGTCCAGTTTCTCGGTGGCCACCCGTTGGCTGGAAAAGAACGCCGGGGGGCCGATGCGGCGGACGCCGATTTATTCGAGGGCCGTACCTACGTGCTTACCCCCGATTCCGAAGCCGGGCTCCGCACCCCCGCCGCCCTGGAGTTTCAGAGCTGGCTCAAACGCATCGGCTCTGTCCCGGTGGTTATGTCGTCCGCCCAGCACGACTCCACCGTCGCGGTCACCTCACACCTGCCTCAAATGGCTTCGGTTGCGCTAGCTATGTTGTTGTGCCAGAAAGATTCGGTACGCGATAACGTGTTCGGACCCGCTTTGCTCGACGCTACACGGCTGGCGCTGAGTCCGTACGATATTTGGCGGGATATCCTGGCTACAAACACCGATGCCATTGATTCTGCTCTAATAGGTTATATTCGGCAGTTGGAGACGCTCCGACGCGATCTCGGGTCGGCTGAGATGGCTACGCACTTTCGCCAAGCTGGCGCTCTGGCCAGCCGCCTGCGGGGCCAGGAAACGTAGTTTACTAACCTTTGGACAGAGACTTGTATTTCGGGGTTCCTTTTCGGCTTATAATAGACAGAATCGAGTGGACCTAATGCCTTTACCCCTCATAGACGCCGTTCGAGAGGAGCTGCTCCCATCGGAAGGTGTTACAAAATTCTCTCCGAATCGCAGGTTTACAACGATCTTCTCGGAAGGCGATGCTGCCGATTCGCTCTTCTATCTCGAATCGGGGCTGGTCAAGATGTTTAAGCGCAACACCGATGGCAAGGAGATCATCGTCCAGATCTTTGCTCCCGGCCATTTGTTCGGCGAACAATCGCTTCAAACGGATGGCACTCGCAGTGTTTCGGCCGAGATTCTGCAGGAGGGCGTGCTGCACGTAATCCCGGCGAACACCTTTGTCCAGTTCTGCGACGAGCGTCCGTTTCTATGGCGGAGCTGTGCGGAAATGGTGATCCACCGAAAGCGCGAGCTTGAGAAAAAGATAGAGCTGCTTTGTCTGCATGACGTGGAATATCGCATTCTGTACTACCTGGCGGAACTGGCAACCATCTTTGGCGTCAAGACCGCGCAAGATGTGTCGGTCTCGCTTTCGCAAGGTGAGTTGGCCAGCCTGATCGGCGCGACGCGCGAAACCACTTCGACGACACTGAATACACTCGCCCGCCGTGGTCTGATCCGCCTGGGCCGGCGGCAGCTCATCCTCCCTTCCATCGACCAGGTGAAAACAGCCGCCGCGGATCGCGCCGCGAAAGCTGTCGCCATTTAAAGAGAGCTCGCGACGGGCTATAGATGCAAGGTTCGTACCCTTACCAGATTGCGCCAATCGGACAGCTCATCCAACATGACCGCGCTGGCCTCATGAGCAATCTGTGCCAGTTCGATATAGGTCAGAGATTTCGTCTCCGGCATTTCGAGCCGCTTGTGGATGTCAGCTAACTCAAGCTGCATGCCCTCCGCGCGCTCGGCCAGCCGCCGTACTCTCCTTGGGCTTGCACCTTCCAACGCAGCTCCAAGCGCAGGTAGAGCCGCCGTAATTGCTCCTAGGGTGGTCAGCCAGAAAATCTCTTTAGCCTTGAGATGAAAAACGCAAGCAAGAGCCGTGAATGAGAAAAGTATCACAGCCGCGAACTCTATCCGCTCGTAGGTACGCTTGCGCCCCTGGCCTTTCCCGCTATGATGTCGCACCTGCTCCTCAATGGCCTGAAGCAGGAGGTGCCGGTATTTTTCCAGGTAGCCGGACGTTACCTTAACGGATAACAGGCCTTGCTCCCGTACACGAGCGCGCAGATACCAACCGGTCCAGTCGAGCCGAGCAGCTTCCGGTGAAACATAAGGCGGAAGTCTGGACGTAGAGGGCGTTTGGCCGATTGGGGCAAGAAACGCCCAAGTGCGGAACTGCTCGGCGAGCATGCGAGCGTCTAGCCAACGCTCGTGCCAGTGGGCATGATTTCCCCAAAGGATAACGGAGAGAATAGCGCCAATGCAGAGCAGCTCCAAGAAGGGTAACAGCCACTCCGGGACTACATCGCTTCCGTTGCCTAACAGCCACAATCCACCCACGGCGAACAACACCGCGAGAGTCGCCAGGGCGTAAATTGCTTTGTACGCTCCCCGGTACCGCCGTGCATAGCGCCCTGCAATCCGATCGGCTTGGTCGCGCTGCTTGGTAATTGGATCGCTTTCGTTCCCAGTGAACGGTTCTTGGAGGAAATCGAGAGCGCGCTTTACAGCGGATTCGGGCGGCAGCAGTGCGCCTTTTATGGACTTACGCAATTCTCCCTGCCAGTCAGCCGCTGTCTCTGTCCAGGGCAGATGGCATTCGATTTGAAGCGGGTTCCGCAAGTCAATGCGAATGGTGCAGACGCCTGCTTGCCGAGCTTCCCTGACGGTCTGCCCTGTTCCCCCCTGGGCCCCCTGATCGCCGTCCCAAATTGCGATAAGCACGTCGGAGTGGGATAACGTCATCCGGCCCACGGATTCGTATGCTACGGGTTCCAGCCACTCGCCAGCTCGTTGTCCATCGAGTTCAAACACCGCGTCCGCCCGCAGGAGAAGCTGGTCAAATGCGTCGGACGACTCCTTGGTCTTGAAGTCGTGCCGGTACTCCTCCCGAGACGCCGGCAATGGGCAATGCAGCTTGAAGCCGAGCGTCAAGCCTTCTTCTGCTACCAAACGGTCCGCACCCTCGGCCAAAGGGCTGATAATTCGCAGAATTGGCTCCTCGCCGTCATAGTGCTTGATCTGCTTGACGAGGTCGTGGGTTGTTGTCTGAACGAATAAAATCACCTGGCGCACCGCCTCGCGCAGCTTAGGCTCTTCGTCCGTCGAGAGTTTCGGCGGCCGATGTCCGGTGACACCCACCCTCAGCGCAGGACTCGGAAATTTATCGCGCAAAACCAGCGCCGGAGCTATGTGGAGTTACGATTTCACGAACTTTGGAAAAATCAGGAGAAGACAGGCCGTCTTCTTCGAGCTGCTTCAAATCGTCCAGAATGACCTTTTCCCATGTATCCTGCGATATTTTTTGCCCCAGGTGTTTGCGGTAGATGTCTTCGGCTTCCTTTATTCGCCCTAGGAAAAGCAGAGCGTGGGTGCGGTTGGTATCCAGAGCTCTTTTCGCCGGATTCAGTTTCAATCCTGCCTCGCTGGAGGCCAGCGCTCCCGGGAAATCCTTCGCGAGTAACTGATACCACGAAAGCCCCACGAACTTTCCGGACAATTCTTCCGCTTTATCGGCGGCGGTCATCCATTCGTTTCACTGCATCAGGCTGACCAAGGCGCCTTGCGCCTGCGCCGCCTGTTTCCAACGCTTCGCCTTGCTCTCACGAGCAGTGCGTTCTTCCAGTAAGCTTTTTTGATAATTGTAGTCCGACATCACGCGAACCCCGTGTACGAAGTGCTCTGTGAGTATCGGTTGCTCACTACCTACCGAAGTATCCGCACTCATCCGAGGTATTTGCCTGGGGTTTCCATCCAGATGCAGGACCGCATAGCGCAAACTGTTGCCGTACCGGACTGTGGCTTCGGCGTTCCATTGCCCATCACCGGTCTGCCGGACCTGGAGGGGCATGATCACGCGGTCAAGGTTCTTTCGATCGGATACCGGAACGGTTAGGGGCATGGGCAAATCCGCAGCGCTATCGATAATACGGAACGTCCCCGACTCGCCTCCGATAGCCGCCGTAAAAAAATGGACGTACTGCGTCGCCTGCTCGAGCGATTCCAGCCGCAGCAACGTGCGGCTGACGCCTTCATCGACTACCGGCTTCTTATTAAAGTCATGGATCGGATTGGAAGTACCGTCGAGGACCAGGACATCCCTGCCGCTCCGCACGTAGTCAAAGATCCCGGACTCCCTTTCACCGCGCCGGACTTCTGCCTCATACAAAACTGCATTGGGGTAAAACGTCACAGGTAGCTTGCGAATTCTGGTTACGATCCTCCGTTCCGAATCAGTCCCGGGTGGGATGCGTTGGAGTTCGACCTGTTTCTCGGCTTCGGTTAACTGCAGCCAGGCGCCAGGAATCAGCGGCGGGATATCCCAACTTTGGGATTGTTTTACCTGTAAGAGGTTTCCATCTAATTTTGCTCCGGCGGGCCACAACAATTTGTCCACATGTGTTTTATCGATCGTTGCGGCAATTTCATTCGTGAGTTCTTTGGGAGTGTCCGCTCGAATTCCACTGGACGCGATTCGGGACATAACATCACTCTTCAGAACTTCTCCTTCCTTGCCAGACTTTTCTAAGACATCGTACAGGCCGGACTGTAGTAAGTCGGTTTGCAAACCCGCTCGCGCAGTCTCAACCGCAACTCTGAGAGCGGTGTCGGCGTTAATGAATTTCTTCTTCTTGCGCCATTGCTGGGCGAAATAAAGTGCCATATTCGCCTTCTGCTCGATAAGTGAGCCGATTAATTGTGGAGTCTTCGAAAAACGGCTGAGCCCCTCATCATATACGGCGATGCTGTTTTTGTAGGCATTATCCACCAGCTCATAGGCTCCGTCTTGCAAGTAAGAATCCCCCAACCATCGATAAGCGTCCGCCATGTTGTTGT
The DNA here is from genome assembly GCA_051000095.1 of Bryobacteraceae bacterium. Taxonomy (GTDB): domain Bacteria; phylum Acidobacteriota; class Terriglobia; order Bryobacterales; family Bryobacteraceae; genus JBBSHP01. The sequence continues at coordinate 16,322 of JBPCOQ010000127.1, forward strand.
AGTTTTCGGGACTTGGAGACTTAGCGATCGAAGCGCGGTAGATTCGAATTGCCTCCTGATAGGCGTGCTGCTCCTCTTCGCGCCGCTGCAAAGGTAAGTATCCATAGTAGCCAGTAAGAACATGCAAATTAGCCAACGTGATTTGGAAGCTGGAGGTCGCGCGTACTTTCGCGGGGACGCGATTAATGAGCGCTTCCGCGTGCTGGTAGCTTCTGAGCGCTTCCTCAAAATCTCTTGCTGTTGCTTTCGGTTCGTACTTTGAAGCGTGCCGCTTTGTATGGTAGCCAGGACGGCGTTGCGCAAATACGCTGCGTAAGCCGGAGCATCGGCGGCCAGATCTTCGAAGACACGGCGGCACTCGGCGTACGCCTTCTTTTTTGGTCGTACTTCTTTGCCGCATCTGTAGCATTAGCCTCGTCGAGGCGTACGGCGCCATACAAATTGCGGCCCACGACCCAAGACGGCTGTTGAGTGTTAAGAGTCTTGGCAAACTGGATGGTCGGCTGGAACGATGCCTGGGCATTATCCTGGGCGCCGCTAGCCCAGTAGAATGTGCCAAGCCCGCGATTTGCTAATGCTAGAACGTAAACGCCATGCAGATTGTCGTTGTCCATGTTATAGACGTTTTCAGCAATAGGCTTCGCTTCCCGCAAGAGCCGGAAACCGTCTGAGAAACGCCCGAAATTCATCATTGCGCTGGCTTGCCGGTAAGCCAGCTCGGCAAACAGCGTTCGCCACCACAGATTATCCAGATGCCCGTTCATCATTTTGCGAACAACTAATTGCGCTTTGTCAAAGTTCACAGCAGCTTGTTCGTACTGCTCTTCGCTCAAAGCCAACTGCTGGTAAACCCGCGCTTTACAGTAGACGAGCAGCTCGTCAGAATGCGCGGAGTTCCCGCTCAGGCGCGCGAGCAACCGTTGGTACTCCTTTTTTGCCTCGTCCACGTCATATCGGTTCAGTTGCACATCCCCGACCGCCATTTGCGCCAGTGCCCAAGTCTGTTGGGCATCTCTCCGGTTTGCTTGCGAGAACGTAGGTGGGATGCTTTCTACAAGACCAACGGCGGATCGCAGGTGTTTCTCCGCCTCATCGAGGTGACCTTCCTCCATTTCACCCTTACCGAGAGCGTAATTTGTTGCGGCACGAATTAAGCGAAGCTCATCACTGGCCGGTACTGACGCTGAGAGTTTCCCGACGAGTTGAGTTGCTTTCTGGGCAGCAGCAAAGCCCTCCTTTACATAGCCGTATGAGTACAGGATTTGGGCGCCCAGTGCATTTCCTAATGTCTGTTGAATGTCCAGGGGAAATTGCGTTGCAGAGACGGCGAGCTGGTTCAGCTCAGCCAGCGTGCGCGAGCCTGCACCCGGCTTTTGGTCCGCAAGTTCCTGCCTGAGAGACTCTAGGATCTTGTCCGCCTGCTCCTGCGCTCCTTGAAGCAGTTTCTTGTTCTTGTCATCAAGCGTTTGGCGCTGCTGCTCCAGCAGCTTATTGCTCGCCTTCAGATCTGCCGTTGACTTCCTAAGCCCCCTTCCTTCGATAAAGGCAAAAATCAAACCGGCCCCTGCCACGACCAGTAAGCTCGCGAAGATGGCCACCAGCCGCCGCGACCGAACCAGGTTGCGGTGCGCTTCCGTCGCCCGGGCTGCGGCCGCAGCGACGGCGCGGCGTTGTTCATATTCCGTCCGGTCGGCTCGCACAACGTCCGCGAGCGTGTCGTGGCTCAGTTCGAGCCACTTGACATTTCCCGAGCTGTGGCGCTGAATGATCCTGCGGTCGATCAGTGCCGCAATCACTTGCGTGGTGATCGCCGGCTTAGCCAGGGCGTCTTCCTCCGCTATACGATTGCGCGCGCCAGAGGCTGTTAACAGGCAGTCCACAATGAAATCGCGGACCCGCTTATCCATATCGAGGAGACTACGCTCGTAGAAGTCTTGCAATATTTCCGCGGCTTGGCCATCTCCAACCAGATCTGCCGTGATGCTGCTAGCCCCGGAATGGAGGCGCCGGTTGTTCAGTTCCTGCAAGACAACGCTCAACAGAGCGGGCTTAACCTGGCGGCCGGAAATCTCTTCGCGCACAAGGCTCCCGCGTGAGCGCGAGCGTTCGGAGGACGAAACAAAGTTTACGATCCTGACCGCTACGTCTTCATCCACCAGGCGCCCTCCTGGTTTGAGGATGACGTCCAAGGCTTGCTCGCCTGTCATCGGTAACAGCCGGAATCGATTCCGCATGATCGGCCGGAGCCGTTCATGCAAGCTTTCCAGATCGGCCAGAAAATCCTCGCGAAGCGCTAAAATAACCTGATACGCGACACGGTCAAAATCGTAGTTCTTCCCCAAACCCCGCTCGGCCTCGAGGCGCTTTTGCAAAGCAGCCGGTACGCGGTTATCAATCAAGTCTCCCAATTCCGCCAGAAATGCACGGGTTCGCCCAACGCGTGCCGGCGTGTCCTGCCCGATTGTGAGAAGCTCCTCGAACTGATCGCAAATCAAAACCGGCTTCACCAGCCGGTTATCGTGGTCCCACCAATCGCATCCATTCGTGTGAAAGTATTCCCACAAGGATTCTGTGCCGGTGGGGCGAGGCGCATCGATCTTTTCAGAGTCGAGAGTCTCTATCATTTGCGTCTTGATCTGCTCCGAAAGGGGAGCCGCTTCCTCGGAATGGTCCAGACGAATGTAAATGGGAACAAACTCGCTTTTGCGGAGCACGGGACCGAGCCCCGCTCTAAGAATGGAACTCTTCCCCAGACCGGACTTGCCAAACAAAACGGTGAGCGTTTCCTGCTTCACCCGGTGCGCAAGATCGGCGATCTCCCGATCCCGTCCAAAAAAGAACGCTTGATTCGCTTCCGAAAAACTGACAAGACCAGGCCAAGGATTTTCCGGGGTGAGCAGGACACTGTCCTGGATTACCAACTCTCCTGGGTCTTGCATGCTCATACCTCGGTGCGGGCCTTCTCATAAAGCCACTGAACGCGGTTTAAAAACTGCGGATCCGGGGTGGATCCGAGTATTGGGGTGAACTGAAAGCGCTTGAATTCCTCTGGTACTTTTGCTTTATAAGGATTGATTTCATCGATGACCATTGGAAATAGGAACTGACGGTCCGATCCAGTGAATTCGGAGAGTTTCGACAGCGCCCAATTCCATTCTTTCCGGAAGAACCCGTCGTCGCGCGACTGAGTGGTTTCGGAAATCAGCGGCATGAAGAGCGAGCACGTTTCGACATACCGCTTAATTCTGCGTTCGAACTCGTCACCGCCCTGGAGCTGATCCTTGTCGAACCAGACATCGATACCGCGAGCTTCAAGAGCGTCCCGTATCGCGGCCGCGATTTGTCCATCCCGAGACGGGCGGCCCGAAGAATCCGTTGCGCAATAGCTGATGAAGACTGCGTTTTTGGGCATCGCCCTCGGGCCGGCCGCCGGGGCAGTTACCGGCTCTATATCCTGGTTGCCGAAGCGCTCCAGCCAGCGCTTAGATAATTCCATAACGAGCTCCACAGGATCGAGATCCTCCACCACCTCCGTGTTGGTTGCAAAATTATGAAGAAAGAACCTCATATAGGCGTCTTCCACGACGCGCGCATCGGACACGTACTGTTTTGGCACCTCCCTGTGATCCAACGGAGTCTTGCGGACCATACGCAAGAACATCCGCGTCAGCCAATCCGGAAACCGATTGCCCAGCAACAGCAGGGGACGATCATACAGTTCACTGAAAATGCGGTTGGGCCGATACTCAGCGGTCTGCAGGGCGTGCATATATTCGACCTTGTCACCCTCGGTGAGGGCACATTTGAGCGGAATCCTACAGTTTCCGAAGAGTTGAAACACCACTGGGCGCCCGGTCGCCAATTGCGTCGAGATCTGCTTGTCATCCGGAACGCTCTTGGGCGAGTAGGTGATCACCTCCGTACGCTTTTTGCCTCCAAATCGTTCCTCGTTCAGAGCCCGTTCCAATAGATCGTCAAATGTCGTGGTGACGAACAAGTTGAAATGCCGGATGCGTGCTAACGCAAGCAGTGGCTCCGGAATCGCCGGGTTACATGCCTCGTACTCTTCTCCGAGCCCACCATACACATCGTGCGGGTTACTGGCAAAATCTGGATGATGCCTGATCACCGCACTGAGGTTGCCCTGCTGGGCTGGATCGAGTACGATGTCGCACGAAGAAGCATAGCGCATCGCGAGCAGCTCGTAGAGGGTGTTTTGGCCTTGATCGCCGGGCAACCGGAGCAGGTCCTCTCCAACAATCGGAACTACACCTCCTTTGGAGATGATCCCGATCAACTGATTCCAGAACCGTTCCTGTTTGCGGTTTTCCGGGATGGAGGTCATGTTCCACGCCTTTAGTGACGCTCGCCAAAATTGCGAAGCCCACTATGTCTGAATCTATAGAGCGTACTACAAATGCGTGACATCCACCGCCCGGAATGCCCTGCCGGGCTGGACGGACCGAAGCGGTTGCCGCGGCTGATCCTGCTTGCGCTACCCCGCCAGCATACGCTTACATAGTAGTTAAATAAAGGACGGAATGAAAAACTTCTTATTAGGGTTGTTCAGCGGGCTGTTCCTGGTTATTCTTGCCGGAGTGATTCTGATCTTCGTCGTCGTCAAGATCGCCGGTTCGTTTGGCGACCGCAAGCCAACCATTGCAGATGGGTCAACGCTCATCCTGAAACTGGAGGGCGCTGTTCCGGAGAAAGCGGCCCCTGAAATTCCGCTTCCGTTCCTGGAGGACCAGGCGCACATGACGGTCCAGCAGGTCTGGCAAACACTGAAGAAGGCCGCTGTCGATCCAAAGATCAAGGCCGTAATCTTCGAACCGCGTGGAGTGGGCGCCGGCTGGGCCAAGATGGAGGAGATCCACCAGGAGCTCGAACAGTTCCGGAAGTCCGGCAAACCGCTGGTCGCCTTTTTGCGCAATCCCAGCGGCCGCGAATACTATCTGGCGACCGCCTGCGACCGCCTGTATATGACGCCCGAGGATTTGCTCGACCTCAAGGGCCTGCGCGTCGAAGCGATATTCGTGAAGAACACGCTCGACAAGCTAGGCCTCAAGATGGACATCATCCATGCCGGCAAATACAAAGACGCGGGCGACATGTTCACCCAAACCTCCATGTCTCCCGAAACCCGCGAGGTGTTGAATCAGATCCTCGATCAATACTACGGCGATCTTGTCACCACCATCGCAACCGGGCGGAAGAAGCAGCCTGACGAAATCAAATCCATCATCGACAAAGGACCCTACATGGCCCCCGCGGCTCTCTCGAATGGATTAGTGGATGCCCTCGCCTTTGAAGACCAGGTCGCGGGCGACATGGCCAAGCGGCTTAATCAAAAGGACCTCAAGAAACTCTCGCACAAGACTTACTTCAAGATCACGCCTCAATCCGTGGGCGCCGAAGGTGGCAAGCGCATCGCGTTCATCGTGGGCGATGGCGAGATCACGCGTGGCTCGGGCGAGAATGCTTTTGGCTCGGAAGAAGCATTCACATCGGGTGGATTCAACAAGCTACTTCGGCAAGTCGAGAATGACTCTACCATCAAAGCCGCCATCATCCGGGTGGATTCACCGGGCGGCGACGGCGTCGCCTCCGACGATATCCTGCATGAGGCCAAGAACTTGAGCCGGAAAAAACCAGTGATCATCTCCATGAGCGATCTGGCTGCCTCGGGCGGCTACTTCGTTTCCATGACCGGAGATCCCATCGTCGCTTACCCGAACACGCTCACCGGATCGATCGGAGTGATTTTGGGCAAGCTCAACCTGCACGGACTCTACGACAAACTCGGAGTACAAAAAGAACTGCTGACCCGTGGCCGTTACGCCGCGCTCGACTCCGACTACGAGAACCTCACCGATGAAGAGCGTCAGAAGCTGCGTCAGGAGGTCGACGATTTCTATAAATCGTTCGTAAGCCGGGTAGCCGAAGGACGCAAGCGGCCCTACGATCAGATCGCCGGGATTGCCCAGGGACGGGTCTGGTTAGGCAGCCAGGGAAAGCAGAATGGCTTAGTAGACGAGCTAGGCGGGATCGATCGCGCCATCGAACTCGCCAAACAGAAAGCGCAGATCCCGGCAAATGAAAAGATCACCCTGGTGACCTATCCGCCTAAGCGAACCATCTTCGATCTCATGCTCAACCGTCATGACGAAAGCGCCGCAGTCGATATGAAGATCCGGCAACTCGCGGGAACATTCCCGATCCAGGCGTGGACCCAGGGCGGCATCTTAAAAGTAATGCCTTACACAATCGCCGTTCACTAAGCGGGCCTGTGCGTGGGTGCTTTGCAGGCTGGGCAGGGGCAGATCTTGCGCAAATGATCGTAGGAGTAGATCCCCGTATTGTGGCCGTCGCTCCAGAGAATGCGGATCGCGTAGTGGCCCACTTCCTCGACGCTGTTCATCTTGAGAGTGGGCTTGTACATCTGAAATGGCGTGGCCGGCTCAGCGTAATTGCTCTTCTCCGGAACGGTTCCGTGCGCGCCGGTACAACTGGCGCACGGACACTCATCGCGCAAGTAAGCGACAGTGTACTCGCTGCGATGGCCGTCTTTCCAATCGATCTTGATGCCCTTGGACTTTGAAATTGCGATGTGCTCGGGATCGGACATTTGGGGCCTACGGCACGCGCTCCACATCGCGAATGCCGGAGATGCGGCGAACCGCTCCGACAACACGCTCCAACTGCTTCTTATCGCGAATTTCGATCATCATCTCAATCACGGCGCCGTCGCCTCCGCGTCTATCGTCGGGGCGCGCTTCCAGGCTACGGATATTGCTCTGCTCATTTACCAGAACCGAAGTGAGCTGGTTCAACATGCCGGGCCGGTCGTCGGTGTGAATGATCACTTTCACGGGAAAAGATATGGGGGTGGCTTCGGCGGACGCGCGCGCCCATTCCACGTCGATCTTGCGCTCCACCTCATACATGAGGTTTTGGACATTGGAACAGTGAATGGAATGCACGGCTACGCCTTTCCCGCGCGTGACGTAACCGACAATCGGATCGCCCTTGATCGGGTTGCAGCACTTGGCCCGATACACCATCAGGTCGTCGATGCCCTTGACTTTGATGACGAGGTCGCCGCGGTCGCGCTGCTCACCGGGCTGTAATTGGGGCGGCGGCTTGGCAGGTTCAGCGGGCTCCTCGTGAACCTGCTCGGGCGCGAGCTTTTGCAATACTTGGCGCGCGGAAAACTTCCCGTAGCCCAGGGCGGCGTGGAGATCTTCGATTTTGCCGCAGCCATACTCACCAGCCACCCGCTCCAAATCCGCTTTGGGAACGCGGCTCAGGTGAACGCTGAACCGGCGCGCTTCTTTCTCGAGGTACTTCTGCCCGATCTCGATCGCCTTTACGCGTTCGGTAGCGTTAATGACGTGCTTGATTCTGTTGCGGGCGCGGGCGGTTTTGACGATCGTGAGCCAGTCTTTGCTAGGCAGGTGGCCGGGCTGGGTCAGGATCTCGACGACATCGCCGTTCTTCAGGTTGTACCTGAGCGGAACGATGCGCCCATTTACCTTGGCGCCCACGCAAGTGCTGCCGACGCCGCTGTGAATCGCGTAGGCGAAATCGATCGGAGAGGCGTCGCGGGGAAGGGCGATCACTTTGCCCTTGGGAGTGAACGCGTAAACTTCGTCGGTTTGATAGAGGTCCACTTTGAGCGTGGACATGAATTCGCGGGGGTCGCGCAGCTCGCGTTGGCCATCCACCAGTTGGCGAAGCCAGGCAATCCGCTGGTCATCATCCGCCGGACCCTTCTTGCCCTCCTTGTATTTCCAGTGCGCGGCGATACCTTCTTCGGCGAGACGATGCATCTCGTCGGTGCGGATCTGGACTTCAAAAGCGAGCCCGCCCGGCCCGATCACCGACGTATGAAGAGACTGATACAGGTTGGGCCGGGGAATCGCGATGAAGTCTTTAATGCGGCCGGGAATCGGATGCCATTCGTTGTGGATGACGCCGAGCGCGGCATAACAGTTCTTCACGGAATCCGTGATGATTCGCAACGCGAGCAGATCGTAAACCTGGTCGAGCGCGATCTTCTGGCGCTTCAACTTCTGATGGACGGAGTAGGCGCGCTTTACCCTGCCATCCACGCGAGCCGGAATGCCTTCGCGCGCGAGATTCACCTCGACATCATGCTTGATCTGCTGCAGGAACTCTTCGTTTTCCTGGCGTTTGGATTCGATTTCGCGAACCAGCTCCGCGTGCGCATCCGGCTCGAGGTACTTAAAGGCGAGATCTTCCAACTCGCCGCGAATTTTTCCCATGCCGAGGCGATTCGCGATTGGCGCGTAAATCTCAATGGTCTCCTGCGCGATACGCTCCTGGCGATCGCGCGAAAGCGAGTCGAGGGTGCGCATGTTATGCAGCCGGTCGGCGAGCTTTACGATGATGACCCGGATGTCGCTGACCATCGCGAGCAGCATCTTGCGCACGCTTTCGGCCTGGCGCTCCTCGCGCGAATAGAAGTTCAGCTTGGTCAGCTTGGTGACGCCGTCCACGCAGCGCGCAACTTCTTCGCCGAATTCTTTGCGAATCTGCTCGGGAGTGATCGAGGTATCTTCGACGGTGTCGTGCAGCAGTCCGGTCTCAAACGAGACCATGTCCATCTGCATGTCCGCGAGAATGCGAGTAACCTGCAGTGGATGCAGCATGTAAGGCTCGCCGTTCGCGCGAAGCTGATCCTTGTGCGCTTCGGCCGCGAGGCGATAGGCCTTCGCAAGCCCCGAAAGGTCGTCTTTGGGGCGCAGCTCACGGACTTTGCGCTCGAGCTCGGAGTAGGCTTGCTCGATTACGCCGGAGGCCGGAACAACGTCAGTGGACACTACGATACCAGTGTACTAAGTCGTCCAAATTCAGCCAGCCTGTGTAAATGGCCATGCCTACCGCCGCGTGGACACCGACGCGATCCAGTTCTTTGATTTCGTCGAGTGAGGTGATGCCGCCTGCGGCCGTTAGCTCCAATCCGGTCGCGGCGCGAAGGCGGCGAAACCAATCAAGGTCGGTGCCTTGTAGCATGCCTTCCTTATCGACGTAGGTGCAAAGAAAGCCGGAGCAATAGGGCTCGAAATACGCGAGCCAGTCTTCGGCTTTCAAGTGCGTCGACTCAGTCCAGCCTCGAATGACAATTTCTCCGTGCTTCGAATCCAGCGCGACAATGAGCCGGTCTTTACCGACTGCTCTGACGATATCGAGGAGAATCGGCTGAGAGAATGCCGCGGTACCGATGATGATTTTATGCGCGCCTCGCTCGACCAGCCTGCGGGCGCGATCCGCCGAGCGGACACCTCCGCCGATACGGCAGCGCGCGCGGGAAGCGAGCAAGTCCACGAGTTCGTCGTTCGAGCTAGTGCCCTTGGCGGCATCGAGGTCGATCACCTGAATTTCGGGAAAGGCGGAGAAGGCCTGTAGCATTTCAAAGGGATCGTCGATCTCCAGAGCTTTGTCGCGGCCTTGAATTAGCTGGACCACTTTGCCCCCCATCAGATCGATGCAGGGGACGATCATGGCGCAGGCCTGACTGGTACCTGGTGTTCACTTAGCCAAGTTTTCAGCTCCGCCACCGTGTAAGCGCCGTAATGAAACACCGACGCCGCCAAGGCCGCATCCGCTTCGCCTTGGGTGAAGACGCGTCCAAAATCTTCGGGCTTACCTGCCCCGCCTGAAGCAATCACCGGAATGTGCGTCGCGCGCGAAACGGCCCTGGTCAGATCGCAATCGAAGCCCTGCCGCACGCCATCGGTGTCCATGGAAGTTAGCAGGATCTCACCCGCTCCCAATGCCTCTCCGCGCTGTGCCCATTGGATCGCGTCGATCCCTTCATCGTCACGGCCGCCGCGCGTGAAAACGTTCCAGCCGTTTTGCGCGCTGCGGCGGGCGTCGATTGCGAGCACGACCGCTTGCGCGCCGAATTCTTCGCTTAATTCGTGAATCAGATCCGGACGCCGCACCGCCGCGGTGTTGACGCTGATCTTGTCCGCGCCGGACGTGAGGATCTTGCGCGCATCCGCGATGGACCGGATTCCACCCCCTACCGTCAGCGGGATGAAAACCTTCCGCGAGGTACGCGCGACGACGCCGGCCATGATTTCGCGCGCATCGCTCGAAGCGGTGATGTCGAGGAACACCAGCTCGTCGGCGCCCTGGTCGTTGTAGCGCTCCGCGAGCGAAACCGGGTCGCCCGCATCCCGCAAGTTGACGAAGTTAATTCCTTTCACCACGCGGCCGGCTGTGACGTCGAGGCAAGGAATGATGCGCTTGACTAACAATGTTCGATGAAATTCCTTACGATCTGGAGGCCGAGCGGTCCGGACTTTTCGGGATGGAACTGAACGCCGTAAATGTTGCCGGATTCGAGAACGGCTGTGTAGGGGACCGTATATGTGCAGGTGGCGGCGGTGGCTTGATTCACCGGGGCGTAATAGCTGTGCGCGAAGTAGACGTAGGGATGGTTTGGGATGCCGCGCAGGAGTGTGGAGCGGAGTTGCAACTCGAGTTCGTTCCAACCCATGTGCGGGACTCGGGCGTCGCCTGCGAAGCGGCGGATGCTACCAGGGAACAGAGCAAGGCCGGGGAGATCCGGTGCTTCGTCGCTGTTTTCGAATAAGGCCTGTAGCCCGAGGCAGATGCCCAGAAATGGGACGCCCGCACGAATTCGATCGATCAATTCCTGACGTACATCCATCTGGATTAACGCGTGCATCATCTGACCGAAATGCCCGACGCCCGGAAGAATTATTTTTTTCGCGTCACGCAACGCCGCCGCATCCCGCACCAGCTGGTAGTCAGCCCCGATCGCGGCAAGCGTGTTCTCGACGGAGCGCAAATTACCCGCGCCGTAATCGAGAATTGCGATCAAAGCAACCCCTTAGTGGAAGGCAACTGATCTTTCAATCGCTCATCCGTCGAACACGCATATCGGAGCGCCCGCGCGAAGCACTTGAACACCGCCTCAATCTTGTGATGACTTGAGCGGCCGTATAAAACCTCAGCGTGCAGGTTCGCCCCGGCCTGATTCACAAACCCGCCGAAAAAATCCTCCAACAGCTCGGTCTGTAGATCGCCCACTAAGGGTTTCTTCACGCGGTCTTTATAAACCAGCGCCGGGCGGCCACTCAAGTCGATCGCCACCACAGCCAGCGTCTCATCCATGGGCATGACGAAATACCCCGCGCGATTGATTCCCTTACGATCTCCCAAGGCTTTCGCAACAAGCTGGCCGAGCACAATCCCGACGTCTTCGACCGTGTGATGCTGATCCACATCCAGATCGCCCCTGGCTTTCAGCTTCAGATCGAAGCCGCCGTGCCTGGTGAAAAGCTCCAGCATGTGATCGAAAAAGCGGATGCCCGTTGAGATATCGTACTTGCCTTGCCCATCCAGAGCGAGGGTTGCGCTGATCTGAGTCTCCTTGGTATTGCGCTCGATTTCAGCTGATCTCATTCACGTCTCTCAACACTTGAATCGCACCTTCGGCCTCTAAGAGAGCCACCAGCTCTTCGCGGCGCGGGCTGTTGGGTGCAGCGATTCCGATAAACGGAATTCCAGCGGACTTCGCCGCGCGCGCATCGTCTACCGTATCCCCGACGTACGTCAACCGCTGGCCGGGCCGCCGTGACGCGATGTGGAGCAGACCATCGGGAGCAGGTTTCTCTTTTTCCACATCGGTCGCGGTGACCAGCAGGAAGCGGTCCATCCAGCCCTCGCGCTGTAGAGTGATGGCCGCCTCCATGGTGCTGCGGCCTGTGAAGATCGCCAGCTCGAACTTTTCGCTCAGCCTCTCGAGCAAGCCGGCTCGAGGTATCCACCGCTCGCGCTCGATTAAACCCTGGTTGATAAACACGTCCATGAAGTGATCGACTATCGTGTCGTAGTCGATCTCAACGCCCAAGTCGCGGCAAATCTTCTGCGATAGAGACCAATCGTTGTTCCAGCCGCCCTGGTTTTTGTATTCCTGAATCAGATCTCGAGAGATCACCTTACCCGTGAAGATCTCGACGGTACGAACGATCGTCTCGCGATAGGAATCGGTCACGTCCACAAGAACGCCGTCCATATCGAAAATCAGTACCTGATTCCGGTCGCTCACCAGATTGCCTCCAACTCGGCCAGGAAGCGCCGGATCTGTTCGCGCGTGCCCACCGTTACCCGGACGCAGCCGGCCAGCTCGTAGCTTCGATCGCGAACTAACACGCCACGTTGTCGAAGTTCGTCGCGGATCGGGATCGCGCGTGGCCCGGCTTCGAACAACACGAAATTGGCTCTGCTTTCGTAGTACGGGATGCCGAGCTTCTCCAGCCCCACATACAAAAGCTCGCGGGCAGCGAGAATTTCCGTGACGTACTTCTCGATGTGGGCGTTGTCCTGAATGGCGGCGCGCGCGGCCATTGTAGCGACTGTATTCACGCTGTAAGGCGACTGCGCCTTGTGCAGAAATTCGATGTTGCCCGACTGAGAAAACAGGCAGCCGAGGCGCATTGCAGCCATGCCATAGACCTTCGAAAATGTGCGGCTGACGAAGAGATTGGGATAATCCTCGAGCAACGGCAGCGCCGTGATTCCGCAGAATTCATAGTAGGCTTCGTCGATCAGAACGGCAGCGTTCATCGCTTTTTCGAGGATTCGCTCGATGCCCTCTCTCGAAGTGCCGGTGCCGGTGGGGTTATTCGGATTCGCGATTAACACCGCGCGGGTGGTGGGTTGAATTGCATCCAGCAACTCTTCGAGCGGGAACGCCAGCTTGTGTTTGCGGTAAGGAATTTCGCGAATCTTCGCGCCGGCCACCTCAGCGTAGAAACGGTACATCGCGTAGGAAGGGCGCAGCAGAACGACATCATCACCGTCATCAATGTAGGTGTTGACAAGCACTTGTATGGCTTCGTCGGTTCCGTTGGTCAGAACGAAATCATCCGGCTCAACGCCGAAGAACTTGCCTAATTCGCGCTTAGTGTCGCCGTACTCGGGGTAAATCGAGAGCTGCGCTTCCGTGAGATGCTCGCGCAAGTACTCAAGGATGCGGGGCGAGGCGCCTACCGTGTTCTCGTTGAAATCAAGCCGAAGCTTGTCATTACGCCCACCTGTAGGTGGCGAGTACGAAGCCATTCTCAATACCGCTTCGCGCGGCTGCAACACACCGGGGGGCAGGTCCAGCTTTCTACGCGCCAAGGCGGACCTCCACTGACCGTGCGTGCGCCTCGAGCCCTTCCGCTCGCGCTAGAGTTGTGACCGCGGGCGCAAGCTGGGCCAGGCCCCGCGGCGTGAGCTCCTGAACCGAGATGACTTTTACGAAATCCGCCGCTGACAGGCCGCCCCGAATGCGCGCCGCACCCGCTGTCGGCAGCACGTGATTCGGCCCGGAAGCGTAGTCGCCCGCGGCTTCGGGACTATTACTGCCCAGAAAGATGCTGCCCGCATGCTGGATCAAGGGAAGCAGATCCGCATCGTGTAAGGCCAGATGTTCGGGCGCCAGGCGATTCGAGATCTCCGCCGCCTCTTCCAATGAGCCAACCAGGATGACAGCGCTGTTCTTCCGGATGGCTTCGCAAGCCACACCAGCGGTGGGTAATGTTTCAAGCTGGCGGGAGACTTCGAGCGTCACCAGTTCCGCAAGCCGTTTTGACGTCGTCAGCAGAATCGCCGAAGCATCGGTGTCGTGCTCCGCCTGGGCCAGCATGTCGGCCGCGATATGCCGCGGGTCGCCCTCGGCGGCAATGATAACGATCTCGGTGGGTCCCGCGACAAAATCTATTGCCACTTCTCCGGCCAGCAACTTCTTCGCGGCTGAAACATAGATATTACCCGGCCCGACGATCCGATCGACGCGTGGCACAGTCGCCGTTCCAAACGCCAGAGCCGCGACGGCTTGTGCGCCGCCCATCCGGAATACATTGCCGACTTTCAAGAATCGCGCGCCGGCCAGGATCTCCACGCTTGGGTGGGGTGAAGCGACGCAGATGGTTTTCACGCCCGCCACTTGCGCCGGGATCACGGTCATCAGCAGAGTCGAGGGCAAAGGATAGCGCCCAGCCGGAATGTAAGCTCCCATCGATTCAAGCGGGCGCACAATCTGGCCCAAGCGGCGGCCATCCGGCAAAGTGACGAAATGCTCGCGCGGCATTTGGAACTGCGCGTATTCCCGGATATTAATGGACGCGATCTCCATGGCCGCGACGAAATCGGCGGCCACGCGCGAGGCGGCATTGGCGAAATCCGGCTCGCTCACGCGAACATCGTTTACCGCGAGTTGATCGAACTTACGCCCATATTCAAACAGCGCCTCGTCGCCGCGCTTGCGTACCTGTTCAAGGATCGGCGCGACAATCTTCTCCGCTTCCGCAAGACGCATGCTCTTGCGCGTGATCAGCGCCTGAGCTTGGTCGATATTCAGGATGGGCAGCATCACATCACAATCTTGTTCAACGGATATTCGACGATTCCCTGAGCGCCCGCTTCTTTCAGACGCGGGATGATGGTGCGGACGGTGGACTCCTCGAGGACGGTGTGTACGGCCACCCAGTTCTCGTCGCTGAGATGCGAGATCGTGGGATTCTTGAGCGCGGGGAGAATGCCAAGCACAGCATCAAGCGACGACTTCTGCACGTTCATCATCAGCCCGACTTTACCGAGCGCATTGATTGCTCCTTCGAGCAGCATGCGGATATCTTCGAGCTTCCGCCGCTTCCAGGCGTCAGCCCAGGAGTCCACATTGGCGATCAACTGCGTGTTCGATTCAAGAACGGTCTCGATGATGCGCAGCTTGTTCGCACGCAGAGACGAGCCGGTTTCGGTAACCTCCACGATCGCGTCGGCCAGCACCGGCGGCTTCACTTCCGTAGCGCCCCAACTGAATTCGACCTTGGCCTGCACGCCGTGGGATGCGAAATAACGGCCCGTTGCAGCCACCAGTTCGGTCGCGATGATTTTGCCTTCCAGATCCTTTACCGATTGAAAAGGCGAAGACTCAGGCACCGCGAGTACCCAGCGCACTTTGCCGAAACTCTGCTTCGCGTAAATGAGGTCCGCTACGGTGTGCACGTTGGCTTCGGTCTCGGCGACCCAATCCAGGCCTGTCAGCCCCGCGTCGAGAACACCGTCCTCGACATAGCGCGCCATCTCCTGCGCGCGGATGAGCATGCACTCGATCTCAACGTCGTCAATGGCGGGGAAGTAGGAGCGGGAGCTGGTAGTGATGTTGAAGCCCGCGCGGCGGAACAGGTCGACTGTGGCATTCTCGAGGCTGCCTTTAGGGATGCCGATCTTCAGCTTGTTGGCCATCAGTAAACTTGCGCCGGATCGTAAGTCCGTTGCTCGGATTCCCGCCATTCGCCATTTTCGAGTGAGCGGTAAAAGCAGCTTTGATAACCGTTGTGGCAAACACCGGGCCCGAGCGGCTCCACTTGAATCAGGAGCGCATCCTGGTCACAATCGGTGGCGATCGCTTTCACAACCAGCTTGTGCCCCGAAGTCTCTCCCTTTATCCAGAGCGTATTGCGGGAGCGGCTGAAAAAAGTGACGAACCCGGTCTTCGCCGTTTTGTGAAACGCCTCTTCATTCATGAAACCGGCCATCAGCACGCGCCCAGTGGCGTGGTCCTGAATGATCGCGGGAATGAGGCCGTCCTGCTTATTGAAATCCAGATTCATCTATACACCAATAAAAAGGCCCGCCCAGTGGGAGCTGGCGGGCCTCAAGTCTGTTACAGAAACTTAGTCAGGCTGCCGCCGTGCGCCTGGGATGATGATAGTGGGCTTGGCGGAGCATGAAGTTGCAGTATAGCACGCGCTTGGCCCGCCTGCAGTCCAGAATTGGGTGATGCCAGGGATGGCATTCTTAAGGCGACACGACCTAAAGCATAGCCCACAGTGATATTATGTGTGTACAGGAGGAATGCCGTGAACCCGCCCTTCACAAAGGAAAGCGAGAGTGCTTTGCGTGCTTTACTGGACACTCCCGTGATGTCCGGCTGCGAATTGGCAATTCGAGCCAACCTGAAGCCTGATCAGTTGCCGGAAGCTCTCAATCCGCTTCTCGCGGCCGGTATGATCTCCGCCAATACCTCCTCGACTGAAGCTAGCGCCATGGAGAGAGCTTACTTCAACCTGAAGCCGTCGGCTCGCCGCTACGCTGAATACGCAGTTTTGTAGCCGCTAAGCTGGGGACTCTTTGGATCTCGCATTATCCCCGGATTTCGAGGCTTATTGGTGTTACCTCACGCTATTCTCGATCGCTTTGATCGTCGCGATTATACAAGTACGCGGTCTGCTAAAGGGGTTCAACAACGTTTGGGCGGATGCCCGTGCCTGGCTGCTGCTCGCCGCTTACACCGCCGTTCCCATCGCGCTTTTCTGGCTGCTCGACCGCGCTGATGCGCTTCACGATACCTCTTTTTTTGCCGCCGTTGTAGTTGCGGTTACCTACCGGCAGATACTCTCGGGTGGAACGCAGGGGATGCCCGTGCCTGGAGGCTTCAGCAAGGCGTGGCAGCCGTTCGTGACCTGGAGCGATAACATCGCCGGCGTAATCCGGGATCGGCTTGCGCGGAAGAACAGCTGCTTCGCCGCGGATGTCATCAATCATCTGGTTGAGAAGCCCGAAGTGTACGAGGAAGTCCGGCGAACAGTGCTGATTGGAGCCGCTAATCCCGCCGAGGTCCAATCGCAAATCGACGAATACGATAAGTTGAAACCGCCACTCGATGATACCGGCGTGCTGAAGAAGAAGGCCACGTTTCTTTATTACACGCTGAAAAAACTTCCGGAAGTCAAGGCGGAAAAGCTGTTATGCGAGAGAGGTGTGATCAGCTCGCGTGATTACTTCATGACCACGCAGGAGTGGCGGGGAAAGATCGTCGTCATTACAGCGATCCTAATCCTTTCTATCGGGTGCGTGGCCGCTGTCAAGCAGGCGTTTACGCCCGAATATGCGGCGCGATACTTTCTGTGGCGTTTTGCAAAATCGAACGCGACCGCGCTGGAGCATTACCGCGCCGAACAGCATCTGGAGCAGGGCATCCGCACTGGCGGACCCAGGTACCTTGAAACAGTCCGGCAGCAGGTAACGCGATCACTGCGATATGAAATGTTGCCGCTCGAAACTGCGGATCGGCTGCTGAAATTGCTGTTTCAGAATCCTGGCGCCACTCTCGCGGATTCCGCGTTATTGCGGAACTTGGCCGACTCCCTTCGTACGGACAATCCAGATCTGCGCACCAGGACGCAACGAGTCTTGCTGTATCTCGCGGATCAACGACATCTGCCTGTGCCGATCCAATTGCGAGCCTGGAATCCCGGCAAGGAAGATTCAGCCACCTGCGTCGACACAGTTTCGAACACCTGGAGAAAGCTCGCGCACGGCCAGACGTCCGTTGATGCCGATACACTTGCCTGCCTGGCGCAAGCCGCGGCCAATGCTGTGACGAACGCCGGCGGCCACTGAGACTCGCAATGGGGCTGGTGCGGCTGGTTTGCTGGAAATCCGATCTGGCCGAGCAGCGAGCTCGCCAGTTGCGGGCCGCCCGGTTTGTCGTGGATGCAACGCCATTGGAGACCGGCCGGATCATCGGCGTGTTCCGGGCGAATCCGCCGGCTGCCGTGGTCATCGATCTCGACCGGCTTCCCTCGCATGGCCGTGAAGTGGGCGTCGCTCTGCGCAGCAGCAAATCGACCCGTTCGATCCCGATCGTCTTCGCCGGTGGCGCGCCGGACAAGGTTGAACGAATTCGCAAGGAGCTGCCGGATGCATTCTTCACCGACTGGGCCGGCATACAGCTTGTGTTGTCGAAAGCGCTCATGCATGTCCCCGCCGATCCGATCGCCCCAACTCCCCACATGGAACGGTATGCGGGATCCAGCCTGGTGAAGAAGCTCGGATTCGCGCCGGACATGAAAGTCGCCTTGCTCGGGCCGCCAGAGGACTTTGAAGAAAGGCTGGGCGAGTTGCCGGCGGGCGTTGTGCTGCAAACCCGGATCACACGGCAGACGCAGATGGCGCTGTGGTTCGTACGCGCCCGCGCTGAGATCGACGAAGAGACACCGTATATCAGCGCTAAGCTTCCGCCGGGCTGTTCACTCTGGATTATCCATTCCAAACAGGCCGGGCGGTACAAAGTCGATTTCAATCAGAACGATGTGCGTGAGAGCGGCCTTCAATCGGGCCTGGTGGACTTTAAGGTCTGCGCTGTAGACGCCGATTGGTCAGGCCTGAAATTTGCGCGCAAGAAATCGTAGCGAGATGGCAGGCGAAACCGCCCAATGCCACTCAATCCTTACTGCCTGGACTGTAGCGCGTTCCACTGCTCATCGGATTCAATTGCCACCGCGCCGTGTTCAGTAGCCCAGACGATGAACCCATCGGGAGCGTTCTTCACACCCAGAATGTTAGCCAATTTGATTCCGCTAATCTTCCGCCACTCAATGCCGCGCAGGTTCGCATTCCGCAGATCGGCCTTGTCGAGATTGACGCCGGTGAGATCGGCACCACTGAGGTCGGAATCTGCGAGGTCGGCGTCTTCCAGAGTGGCGCCTTCCAGCTTGATGTTGGTCAGATCGCTTTCCCGGAAATTAGTCGAACGCAGGTTGGCGTAAGTAATTTGCGCGGATTTGAAGACGCTATGCCGGATGTCGGCGCTCTCCAGATTCGCTCGGAGCAAGCCGGCGTGAGGCAGACGTAGTCCTTCGAGAAAGGCCCCACTCAGATCGACGCCCACCAGCGGCACGCGATCATGGTTCAGCTCCTGCAGCGCTTCAATACGGCCGCCGCTGCCACCTTTCCCTTGAGCCGTGTTGATCACCTGCCACGCCTGATAGTGTTTTTGTTTCTTGCGATCGCCGGATTCGGCGAAGTAAAAGATCACGGCAATCAGCACCGAAAACCGGCCGAAGTATTCCAGCACATCGAGAAACACCCAATTGCTCAGAACATGCGCGAGCCACTCCCATACCCAGTTCAATCTGTACAGGGGCAGCAGCGCGGGATATCGAATGGATTCCTTCTTGGTGGTCCACGGCTCGGGGCGCTCTCTAGGCTGACGAGTGAGCATACGGATGCTTGCGTTAACGGACCACACAGGCAAGAATGCCTATATTACTAAATCTTCGTTTCTTTGCGCGCCGCGACGATTTTGTCATGCCGCGATCCCCAGCTGATTCAATTGGTGGACGCTGGTCCTGGCGGTGGTGAGAACTGCTACGAGGATGGCGCGTCCGGTATCGGTGACTTGATAACGATGGGTGCGGGGCACCTTCTGGATAATGCCGTGGGCCCTCAGTAATCGG
>JBPCOQ010000215.1:0-16226 GCA_051000095.1 Bryobacteraceae bacterium
GGTTCCCCGACTGGCTCGCGTTCCAGGGGCGAATCCCGAAAACCCCTCCCTCGTGGAGCAGGTCGGGGACCTGCTCCACGCTGGCAAACCGAACGTAAGCCGCTGATAAGTCGGGCCTTACCACAAAGGAAGTGGCATTCACCACACCGGTCGCCCAAAACATTCGCGTACTGCCCACACGGGAGCCGGGCCTAACTGAGTCGCACGGTGACGCCGAGTCATTCGAAGCGTGTTACTGAATCAGGGCCTCGAAGGCGGCGATTGTAAGAGCAACACAGGCGAGAATGCGCTTGCGTACGTCGTGCCGGTGCTACGTTACTTGAGTTCCGTTGTTCCGGCGCCGGTGATGCGATGGCTGTCCTTTTCCTGAATGAAGATCACGGCGCGCAGGTTGTCCCGTTTCCAGTCATTGGGGATTTTCAAGGTTGGCCGCAGCTCCACCTGATTCGCTCCCTTTGGATCCCACGTTCCAATCACTCCGAAGCTTCGAACCACGGCGGCATGGCTCAGTTGACGGCCGGCGTTCTCTCCGGCGCCCACCTTCGATGAAAGTTTGTTTTCGGTTACGGCTAAATACACCGTGGCTGGCGGTTCGCGCTCGCCTCGCAGCTTCCTGACGTGCACCGATAGCTCAACGAGCTCCGGGTGAACCGGCGTGAAGCCGGCTTGGAGCCGGATCAGGTATCGCCGATTGGTAGCCGCCTTCTCGATCTCCTCGAATGCGCGCGACGAATCATCGCCCACAAACTCGCTCCGGCCATTAACGATCATTTGCGGCGTGTAGATGTTCTCGGTGTTGAAAGCCCGCGCGTAATCGTTCTGGCGGCCGCGGAAGAGCGGATTCGAAAACCGGTCTTTCCAGCCGAGCTGGTTCCAGTAGTCTACATGCTCTTCGAGAGCGACGATGCGCGCATTGGCTACCGGCTGTGTTCTTTCGAGACGTGCCAAAAGATCGTCCGCGGGCGGGCAACTGGAGCAGCCTTCGCTCGTAAACAACTCCACCACCACGGGAACGCGGTAGTCTTCGGCTACAGCCCGCGCCAGACTTAGGACGATGGTTGCCACGGCAATGCGTCTCATGCGTTTTTTCTCGCCACTTCTAAATAAGACGTAGAAAGCCGCTAAACAGTGCAGGTCTTCACGGCTTCCGCTAAGGATTGCATGGGATCCCGCGCCGGTACGAACTCATGGGCGAAAAATCCCTGAAAATTCAGATCCGCAATCGCGGTTGCGATGGCGCGCCAGTTCAATTCCTGCGTATTGTCCAGCTCGTGGCGGCCGGGCACTCCGCCTGTATGGAAATGAGCGATGTACTGGATGTTTTCGCGAATGGTGCGAATGATATCGCCTTCCATGATCTGCATGTGATAGATGTCGTAGAGCAACTTGACTCGCGGCGAATCCACGCGCTGGACGACATCGATGCCCCAGGCCGTATGGTCGCATTGGTAATCCTTGTGATCCACCTTGCTGTTCAGCAGCTCCAGGCAGATGGTCACGCCTTTGTCCTCGGCCATCTTCTTCACCCGGTTTAGCCCTGCCACACAGTTGTCTTTGCCTTGATCATCGGAGAGGCCCCGCCTGTTTCCGGAGAGCGTGATCACGTTTGGGACTTGAGCGGCGGCGGCGCGATCGATATTCTCGCGCATTTCGCGCTCCAGCTTGTCGTGGTCCTCTGTACGATTCCAGCCTTCCCGAATCGTACCAGCGCCGGGCGTCATGGCAGGAACCAGGCCGTTCCTCCGAAGCACCGGCCACTCGTCGTGGTTCACCAGGTCAATCCCGCTCAAACCGATTTGCGCGGCATGACGGCAAAGATCCTCCAGACTCATCTTCCGATAACACCAGCGGGCGGCGGACTGCTTGAGGCGTCCGGCCGGAGACGCCCTGCCCAAGGGCTGAAACGCCAGCGCTGCCGTGGCGCCGACCCACGATCTTCGCGTCATCACTCGAATCATATCCCACCAGCCCGTTTGCTACAATCTGCATCGACATGAGCAAGCGCCTGATTCTCTCGTTAGCAATGATCGCGGCAACGCTCCTCGCGGTGACTGTTCCGGTGATCCCATGGAAAACTGGAGACCGGAGCCGCCCGTTGCCTCCTCAGGTTAACCCAGGAAACAGCCCTGGAAATCAGGGCACAGCGCCTTCGGACGCCGTGGTGCTGTTCGATGGCAAGGATCTGTCCGCGTGGCAGCAGGGCGAGCGAAAGCCAGCGAAGTGGACGGTCGGGCAAGGATATTTCCAAGTCGCGCCGAAAACCGGCGATCTCGTGACGAAACAGGCCTTCGGCGATTGCCAGTTGCATGTCGAGTGGGCCTCGCCAAATCCTCCCAAGGGCCAAGATCAGGAACCAGGGAACAGCGGTGTCTACCTGATGTCTACTTATGAGATTCAGATCTTGGAATCTTATCGCAACAAGACGTACGCCGACGGGCAGGCGGCGGCGATTTACTGCCAATATCCGCCGCTGGTAAACGCCAGCCGTCCGCCCGGCCAATGGCAGACCTACGACATCATCTTCCGCGGGCCGAGGTTTGGCGGCGACGGAACTCTGCTTCGCGCGGCTACCCTCACCATGCTGCACAACGGCGTGCTGGTGCACGACAACGATACTCTTACCGGCCCAACGGACTACATGAAACGTCCGCCGTATCGGCAACATCCCGAGAAGATGCCTTTGCTCTTGCAGGATCACGGGGCTCCAGTGCGGTACCGCAATATCTGGATCAGAGAACTGTAAACATCCGCTGTGTTGCACCGAGTGGCACAGGCACGCAGCGTGCGCAAGCGCATTCTTGCCTGTATTTATGGGCGGGGGATCGCCCACCAAAGGCGATGAAAAGCAGTGAGTGGAGTAGGCGGTTTCGCCTGCTCGGCAGGCCAACGGCCTGCTCCACTCTATCTCGAGCCGCAGAAGGGTTTTCGAGAGTGTGTTGCACTTAGACGCAGACCCTGATGTTTTCACTCCGATCTTTGCCCGGCCGCCTGGCAAGAGAAATATTCTTGCCTGTATTGCCGCGTGCGATATTGAATCTTTATGTCTGAAGCGTTGCCGCGCCTGCGAATGAGTCTCGATCTGATGCCGTCGCCCGACCCGGAGCAGCCGGGCTTGTTGATTCGAGACCCTTATCAATTCTCGGACGCGATGCTTTTGATTCCTCCGCAACTGGTCCCTTGCCTGGCCTGTTTCGATGGCGAGCAGACGGAGCTGGATCTACGGTCCAGCTTGGTACAGATTACCGGCGAGATTCAGGTGGGAGAACTTGAAAAGCACCTGGTAGAAACGCTGAGCGGCGCGGGCTTTCTCGAGGACGAAGCGTTCGACCGAATCCGGGCGGCGCGGGTGCACGAATTTGCCAATGCTCCGGTGCGCAGCGCCTCTCATGCCGGCTCGGCTTATCCCAATCAGCCCGATGAAGCGCGCGCGCAACTCACAGGCTATATGCAGGGCCCACCCGTTTACACGGAAGATTCATTGATCGGTATCGCAGCTCCGCACGTAAGTCCTTTCGGCGGCGCGGCATCGTATCGCGACGCCTACTCCGCACTCGCGCCGCGGTATCGCGATCGTACATTCGTCGTTCTCGGTACCTCGCATTACGGCGAGCCGGACTGTTTCGGCTTGACTCGCAAGCCATACGTCACGCCCTTCGGAGAAGCCGTTACCGATACCCGCCTGGTAGACCGGCTGGAGCATGAAGCGGCTGGCGCGGTTCGCATGGAAGATTACTGCCATGCCGTCGAGCACTCGATCGAGTTCCAGGTGCTGTTCCTGCAGCATATCTACGGGCCGGGCGTGCGCGTTCTCCCGATCCTGTGCGGCGCGTTTGTACGCAGCATCTATCAAGGCGGCAAGCCCGAGCAGAACGAGAATGTTCGCCGTTTTCTCGGTTCACTAGGAGAGATGGCTGCGCGCGAAGGAGACCGCCTGATGTGGGTGCTCGGGATTGATATGGCTCACAAGGGCCGCCGCTATGGCGATGAGCTGGCCGCACGAGCGGATCTGGGCGAGATGAGCGCCGTGGCGGACCGCGACCGGCGCCGCATCGATCGCGTGAATGCATCCGACAGCGACGGGTTTTGGAATCTGATCCAGGAGAACCGGGACGACTTGAAATGGTGCGGTTCGTCTCCGCTGTACACGTTTTTGAAAGCGGTTCCTCACGCTAACGGTAAGCTGCGCCGTTATCAGCAATGGAACATCGATGAGCAAAGCGTAGTCAGTTTCGCGGCTATGACATTTCATGCCGCGGCTTAAGATTGGCGTGGCAGTTGTAAGCTAAAATCAGCTTACAAATGAACCACGATTCCAGTGCCGCCACCGCAACCCTCCGCAACACCGCTCTACCTCTGGCCGAGAACACGCATCTTCTCAAGTGGGTTGAGAAGATGTCCCATCTGACCAGGCCCGCTGCTATCCATTGGGTGGACGGCTCGAAAGAGGAGTACGACGAACTTTGCTCGCAGATGGTGGACAGCGGCACCTTCGTCAAGCTCAACCAGGAGCTTTGGCCAGGCTGTTACTATGCGCGGTCGGATGCCGATGACGTTGCCCGGGTGGAAGACCGAACGTTCATCTGCTCGCTCTCGAAAGACAACGCGGGCCCCACCAATAACTGGCGAGACCCATTTGAGATGCGCAAAAAACTGAAGGCGCTCTTTCGTGGCTGCATGCAAGGCCGCACCATGTATGTGCTGCCTTTCAGCATGGGTCCGGTCGGTTCGCCGATGTCGCAGATCGGGGTGCAGCTCACCGATTCGCCTTACGTAGTGGTCAACATGCGCATCATGGCCCGCATCGGCCTGCCGGTGTTTCAGGAGATCGACAAGGCCGTCAAGCGCGTAGTGCCGTGTATGCACTCGGTGGGCGTCCCGCTTGCTCCCGGCCAGCGGGACGTGCCGTGGCCCTGCAATCGGGAGAAGTACATCGTTCACTTTCCCGAAACCCGGGAGATCTGGTCATACGGGTCCGGGTATGGCGGCAACGCGCTGCTTGGCAAGAAGTGTTTCGCGCTGCGCATCGCCTCCAACATCGCACGCGACGAAGGCTGGATGGCGGAGCATATGCTGATCGTCGGAGTCGAAAACCCGGCCGGCGAAAAGACCTACGTGGCCGCCGCTTTTCCGAGCGCCTGCGGCAAGACGAATTTCGCGATGCTGATACCGCCGGCCGGCTTTGAAGGCTGGAAGGTGTGGACGGTGGGCGATGACATCGCCTGGATTAAGCCGGATGCGCACGGCCGGCTGCACGCGATCAATCCGGAGGCTGGTTTTTTCGGCGTGGCGCCTGGTACGTCCGTCCATACCAACCCGAACGCAATGGCTACGCTTTCGAAAAACAGTATCTTCACCAACGTCGCGCTCACGCCCGAAGGCGGAGTGTGGTGGGAGGGCATGACCGCCAATCCGCCCGCGGAATGCCTGGATTGGCAGGGCAGGCGATGGACGCCCCAGATCGCCAAGGAGACCGGCGCAAAAGCCGCGCATCCTAACGCCCGTTTCACGGCGCCGGCTTCGCAGTGCCCTACCATTGACCCGGCTTGGGAAGATCCCAACGGCGTGCCGATCAGCGCGATCATTTTCGGGGGACGGCGCGCTCGCACGATACCGCTGGTCTACCAGGCGTTCAACTGGAGCTCTGGTGTTTATGTGGGCGCGACCATGGGCTCTGAGATGACAGCCGCGGCCGCCGGCACGGTCGGCAAAGTCCGCCGCGATCCGATGGCTATGCTGCCCTTCTGCGGCTATCACATGGGCGATTATTTCCGGCATTGGATCCGCATGCAGCGTCTGCTCAGCGAGACGCCCCGCATCTTCCACGTGAACTGGTTCCGCAAGGATGCAAACGGCAACTTCCTGTGGCCGGGCTTCCGCGAAAACATGCGCGTCTTGAAATGGATTGTCGATCGCGCACGCGGCCGAGCGCTCGGTGGAGAGACGCCGATTGGCTGGATGCCTCACTATGAAGACATCGAGTGGAAGGGCCTGGACTTTTCGAAGGAGCAATTCGAGCAAGTGCAGTCATTCGACGGCGCGGCATGGCGATCGGAGGTAATCGAACACGAAGAGCTGTTCATCGTTTTGCACGATCGCTTGCCGCCCGAGACCATCTATGAGCGAGAGCTTCTGATTTGCCGGCTGTAATGGGTGCGCGTCACCCAAAATGATGCCCCCATATAGAACGCCGGGAAAAACAGCGATTGGATCACAATAGCGTGCCGCTGCTCCGGGGAGACCGCCAGAATCCAGACAAGCAGCACGATCCACACCGCGGCGAACACGTTCGTGATGCGATTTAAAGCTCCCGGCTGAGTGGGGTACAGATACAGGCTCGGGACAAAAGTGAGCAGGGATAAGATTGTGATTGCCGCAATGCTGAACCATATCGGCGGCCCCAGAAAATACAAGTAGAACGCGACGATGTTCCAATACGATGGAAAGCCGAGAAAGTAGCCGTCATGGGTTTTCGCAGCCGTCCGGGAGAACCCGTACACACTGGCCAGTAGCGGCAGCAGCAGCAATACGGACCACCCGCCCGGCAGGATTCCGGCGCGCCACACCAACAACAACGGCAAGCTCGTGTACGTGTGGAAGTCGATGATGTCATCCAGCCGGCGGCCATCGAAGTCCGGCAGCACCTTTTTCACGCGTGCCATGCGGGCGAGCGATCCGTCTACGGCGTCGATCAACGTTGCCACGAACATCAACGCAAAAGCGGCGCGGAACGAGCCGTCACCGCCGCGTACAATCAGCACGGCGATTCCCGCGGCCGCAATCAGACCCAGGCTGGTGAAGAAGTGAACACACCACGCCAGAACGTGGGACGCGCTCAAGCTTGTCCCTCAGCCTCATACAAATTCACAAGCACCCGAGGCGTGTCCACCCGTACCGTCAACCTCGACACCACCGGCAGCACAATTAAACCAGTGAACGCGGCCATGGTCTTGAAGGGGAACAGCATCGCGCCAGTGCTCGCGTCGTACCAATCTTTCGCGGTGCCGGGCAGCATTCCCGCGAACATCTCAGGGTAGGGAATCAGGGGCTTGATACCGAGCAGCGGTTCTCCGCCTCCAATGCGAATCACCAGCGCAATCACGAAGGCAGCGATCGATCCCGTTCGATTCGCCTTCGAGTCAAACAGCGCGTACACAAGCTGCGGAAAGAGCAGAACGAAGACCAGATCGCTCGTGAAAAACCACAGCGCCTGTACGCTTTGGACCTTGAGAGCCATCAATAACGCGCCGCCACCCAGCACCGCCACGGACAAGCGGATCAGCGTTCTCATGCGTCCGGGTGACAGATTCGGATGAAGCAGCCGCTTGCAACAATTCCAACTGAACATGGAAGCGGCCGACAGTATCGAAGAGCTGAAACTCGATGTCACGGCGCCCACGATCGCGGCCAGTCCGAGCAGACCGACCCAAACCGGCGCTGCCTGCTTCAAAAACAGCGGCAAAGTCTCCGACGGATATTGAGCCAGGCGCGCGGCGAGAGCCGGAGGCCACTGGTAGCTGAACGCCGCCATGCCGATCAACAGCGGAGGAACCATAAACCCCATTGTGAGCAGGCCGGACCACACCGACATCTGGCGAGCCTGCCGCGGCGTCTTGCAGGACAGGACGCGTTGGAAATAACAGTTCCACGGAATCCCGCCCAGCGTCAACATCACCGCGACATCCCACCAATTCACGATGCCGGGCCACGTCCAACGCGAGCCCGAATGCGCGGCTGAATAGCTCGCGTACGCCGTATGCAGCCCACCCGCGGAATTTAGCAGGAACGGCAATGCCACGATGAGACCCAGCGCGACCAGTCCTAATTGGACGACATCGGTGTATGCGACCGACCAAAGGCCGCCTAACATGGTATAAGCGGTGACGGCCGCGGCGGCGAGCAGAATCGCCCAAGTGAGACGGATGCCCAGCAAGACATCGAAACTGGAGCCGATCGCGACCAGCAGCTCCGCGCTCCAGAACACCTCGGCCAGCATCGCGGGAATAAACAACACCGCGGCCCAGCTTTTGCCAAAGCGCGCCTCGAACGGATCGATCAGCGTGGTGAACCCCAACCGCCGCATGCGGCGCGCGAAAAACAATCCGCCAAGGACCAGGCTGAATCCGAAGCAAAGCCCGCCCTGCGCCCCCAGCGCGAGACTCGATTTGAAAGCCCCTTCGGCGGTGCCCAGCAAGTACCCACCGTCCACCCACGTGGCGGTCATCGTGAGCAGCGCGATCCATAGTGGAAGCGAACGGCCGGCAATGATGAGGTCGGTTTCCGAGCCGTCCTTCACCTTGCGCGCAGCCAGTCCTCCAACCAGGAGGAATGCCACCAGCATCAGAACGAAGAAGCTCAGGGCCAAGATCGAATTCTACTGTATTGGGGAACCGGAGAACGGTTTTACCAGGACGTCCGAACCGGATATTGAGTGATCAGATGATCCGGCGTGAGGATAGTCAGGCCGTGAACAATACTCTGGCAGATCAGCATGCGGTCGAATGGATCTGTGTGGAGCTTCGGCAGAAGGGGCACATAGAGGGATGCTTCTTCTTCGAGCGGCAAGGTCTCGATTCCGTGGGCCTTCCGCTGTTCTGAGATGAACCCGCCAGGGCTGCGTCCAGGCAGAGGCAACTTGCCGATCGAGTGCTTGAGCGCAATCTCCCATGAGGAGACCGCGCTCAAGAAAACTTCGTTGGCGGGGTCTTTGAAGAGGCGGAGGGCCGCGCTTGACACCTGCTTCTCATCCAGGATGATCCATAGGAATGCGCAAGTGTCGAGCAGTATGTTCAAGCGTTCTTTGTGAAATGCGAGAGGATCTCGTCCGGTAGAGGCTCAAAGAACTCCGGCGGAATCGCAAACTGCCCTTTCGCCAATCCTACCGGGCGAGGTTTCATGCGTACTTTACGGACCGGCCGAATTTCGGCGATCACTTCGTTGCGCCGGCAAAGCAGAATCGTCTCTCCAGCCGCAACTTTCTCAAGGTACCGTGACAGGTGTGTCTTGGCTTCGTGAATATTTAGTTTTGTCGTTGTGGTTGTCGTCTTCACAGCCCAAGTATGGCACCAACTAGTGAACTAAGTCAAGCCTGCCTTCATTACCGGTCCCGGCCATCCGCCCAGGTTTCGTTCCCAGGGTTCGGCGTAGGCCTGCCTTGTCACCCTGGAAGGTAATCGATCAGCCGTTCTCATAAGCGTTGTCATATTCAGGAGGGTGCGTCGCGCCAGTCATTTTGGCTACGTAGCCGCGCATGATAGCGGAGTGCGGCGTTCCGGACTGCATAACCGTGGCACGACATCCATCAGGTGTGTTCCCTGATCGGTCATATTGCCGCCCGCCTAATCCCGGAAGTGCCGCCACTTCCTGAAGCAAATCGGTTCCTGATCGCGCTTTTTCGCGTTACGGAGAAAGCGCTTCCAATCCAGCTCGCCCCGAGCGGCAATCCGTTGACTCGTCCGAAGGCTGCGGATCACTTCTTATCGTTCGTATTGTTCGGCCCGAAGCGGATCTGAACCGCTGAATTCGGTACCGGATTGTCGCCGAATAAGGCGCGCTTTACCGACCATCCCGCAAACGACACCGCCACCGCACCCAACAACCCGGCAATGGCGAACCTTCGGATCAGCGGGACATAGCTGTAGTCCGTGTCAGGCAACGTGGGTGCCTTGGCCTGCGACGCAACGGCCAGCGCGGTGCACACCGCCGCGTTGATGGTAATGGCGAATTCCGTCACCAGCCGTATGGGCTCGAATCGCACAATCACGTGCGCGAAATTGATGAATGTGATCGACCACAGGAACACCAGGTAGAGCAATTGCCCCCGCCCCAGCCAGTTAGCCGGAAGCAATGGCAAACCGCGCTGGACATGCAGCGCCAGCAGCCAAACCAATACAATCCCAAGCACGAGATACGCAATATCGAACCAGCCCACAAATCCGCGCGAGGGCCGGAATCCGGCTTCCGCCCAGATCCCGTACATCCGGTCCGGCATGGTGGAGACGTACTGCGTCCAGGCAGCCGGGCTCAGCCGGAAATTGATGTACGTGATCAGCCACAGAACAAAGGCGACCGCGAAAACGTCGGTCCACCGGCGCGCCGGCGGATTATCGCTGAGTTGTGGCGCCCGCTTCACGATGAAACCCACCGCCACGGCGAGAGCGATCCCGTGGAATAACCCTTGCGTTTGTTCCATCACGCTGTGCCAATTGGTCTGCAGCCCCGTCGAGATCTCCGCGATCTTGAACATCTGGCCAAGCGCAAATCCGATGCCGCCGAGAAATCCCGTCGCCACCGTTGCAAACGCCACGCCGCCCAGCTCCCGGCGCCAGCAGAACACCAGAATTCCGGCCACCATTCCGGCTAACGCCGTCCAGCCCTCGCCTCGTGGCGGACTCAATTGCAACCCGGCCCATTGCGCCAGCAGCAGAAAGCCAATCCAGCGGCCAATGTAGATATACAACACCAGTTCGCTTCCGAAGTCGATGCGCCGCCGAATGGCCATCACCACCAGCACCGCAGTGATCGGAACGCCGCCCGCCCACCAGGTTCCCCGCATCCATGATCGGTTGAGATCGATCACGATGTCCTGCACGAACCAGCAGGCAAACACCACCGACATGGGGATGAACATTTCCGTCAACCGGTCTCGGCTTAGGTAGGCCGGGAGTGCCGTGCCCGCGCCTCCCGGAGCCGCCCACAAGAACCCGAGTAAGAACGTGCTCGCGAATCCGTACAGCACCGTCATTGAATCGGGCGAGTGGCCGTAGGCGATCACTTTCATGTACGACATGCCGCCGCCGTACGCCCATCCGATGGCCCCGAATGCCGCGAAATAGGCGATGCGCCGCCACCAGTCCGGGCGGCCGGAAAGCAACACCACCGCCATGGCTCCGAGCGCGCCCGCGATCGCTGCGCCGTGTTCTCCGCCGAACTGGCCGCGGATGCCCCATCCCACCGACATGGAAAGCCCAGTGAGCAGTATGAATTGCCAACGATGTGTATTTACTTGCGAGCGCATAGTACGCGCGAAGGGTAGAATCCCTGGCGTACCATCTTATCGCCGAGCACGCGAAGATTGCTGGCGCGGATCATCTCCGGGACGCGTTGCTCTATTTGCCGTCCCCAAAACGCAGGCGCTAGCCGTCCGCCGAGTTGATACGCGCGATTGAAGCCTTGCGTGTTCTGTCCAATGAGAACCAGCGTGAATTTTCCGCTACGTTTAAGAACGCGGCGGAATTCGCGCAGTGCCAAGGTAATGTCGTCGGACGAAAGAAGCTCCAGCAGATAACAGCAGATCACGGCGTCAAAAGTCTCATCCCGGAAGGGAATATGCCGGGCATCCACCGCCTGGCAGCTCGCCGCGGATCCGGGAAATTCCTCACGAGCGCGCCGCTGCGTGCGTGCGGCCATTTTGGGCGAGAGGTCAAATCCAATGGTCTCCCCGTTCGGGTTGGCGCTGACCAAACGGCGGAACATTTCGCCCGACCCCGTGGCGGCCTCGAGCACGCGCATTCCGTCCCGAACGCCCGAAAGCTCCATGGCGGCCTTGTGAGCCTTGGAATGAAAAAAGAATGTTGAGACAGGATAAACCGCCGCGAGATGGTCGTAGACCTTCTGGGTTTTGTCCGAAATGGTTCTGCGAAAATGGTCCGTTCCCGATAGAGCAAGCGAGTAATTCAAGTCACTCAAGCGATGAGTCCTCTCCGATGCATGTATGAATTGAGCGCAACAAAAAGTGATCAACCCGAGCCGGCGCGGAGTTGCCGCGTGGTGGGCGCGCCAAAGTTAGCTGGCCGGCGATAAAGCCCGCCCCATTTGACTATTTGGTGGTGCTGGAATTTCTATGCCGGTACGAGTTCCTTCGCCCGGCCTGCTCTCGACCCACATCCGGTATTCGTCCCCGAACAGGACCTTCAAACGCTCGTTCACGTTGCTGATGCCGATCCCTTGTTCGAATAAAGTTGCAAGCTTCGTCTCCGGAATACCTATGCCATTATCCTCTACCAGGATGTGCAGTCTGTCGTCAGCTAACCGGCTGCGTACTCGAATCATACCGCCATCCACCTTACTGCTCAATCCGTGCCGGATACTGTTCTCGATAATGGGCTGCAGAAGCATGCTCGGGACTAAGCGGTCCAGGGTCTCCGGTTCGATCTCCTGTAGGTACTGGAGCTGGTCGCCGAAGCGGACCAGTTCGATAGCCATATAGTTGTCGATGAATGAGAGCTCGTCCCGCAGCAGAGTCAGGTTGTCGGTCTTGCGAAGCAAGCGACGCAAGATGCTAGAGAGCTTGTACACAACGTTGCGAGCCTGGTCGGGGTTGGTGCGGATCAGCGCGGATACCGAGTTCAGCGTATTGAACAGGAAATGCGGATTGATCTGGCTGGTTAAAGCCGCAAGGCGCGCCTCGTTCAGGCGTAACTGCTGTGTCTCCAGTTTTCTTTCGTTGCGGCTATTGTTCCAGATCTTAAGCGGCAAAATCACGGCGAAGGCCGTACTTGCGTAGATGGCGATGATGGTGCTCGTCTTGAGATGCCCCCAGGATTGGGCCAGCGAAAAGACACCCTGGGGATGAAAGAGAATCGCGACTGCGAAACGCAGCAGTTCCGCAAAGACGATGGTCCCCAAGCACGCGAGCTGGAACGCCGTCCGGCGCAGATCGAAGTGCTTGAAGCTCAGGTCGAAGTACGGCGAAAGACGCCAGATGTCTTCCTCATCCGGCGCGACATCGCGCACCAGGCCGCCGAGGACGCCGACGGCGGCGAAGAGGGGCATTGACATCAACTCGCCATTGAACATCGCTGGAATGGAAATCAGGACGCCCGAAACCAGTCCTGTGAGATAGCCGCCTACCAGACCGGACAGCAGGCTGCCTTCGAGGCCAAGATCGACCGCTTGATAAGCCGGGATCAAGACGCGCGCGGCCACGCCCGAGCCGAACGCCGCGGCAAAGCTTAAGGCCATCCGGAAGCGCTGCGCCACAGTGCGCCCTTCGCGCATCAGCATCCATTGGAAAGCGCTGAACCGAACCAGAATACTGGCGAGCGACGCAGCCACGGCCAGCCGCAGCAGCAGAACGAAGAGTTGTTGCTGTTCGAGCATGGGCGTCCTGCTTGCTCATTATAGTGGGACACGCTTTAGCGGGAGCGACGGGGGCCGTCACAAGTATCGGAAACTTGTGAGTGGGGTGGGCTTCAGCCCGCCTTCTTAAAGCGCGGGCTGAATGCCTGCCCTCGAATCAACCACTTAGCCCTGGGTTTCTGGAGAGCTTGTCCGCGTTACCATGACTCCTAAGCATGCGCCAGACGCTCGCTACGCAAGCACGCACCAAGGCGGCCCTCCCCTCTCTGCGCTGGTACATCTGCGGACTGCTTTTCTTCGCCACCACCGTCAACTACATCGACCGCCAAGTGCTCGGGCTACTCAAGCCCTTGCTCGAAAAAGACCTCGGCTGGCGCGAAGCCGATTATGGCTGGATTGTCTTCGCATTTCAACTCGCGTATGGGCTGATGATGCCTTTTGCCGGGCGCTTGATGGATTGGCTCGGCGCGCGCATCGGCTATATGCTCGCCGTCATCTTGTGGAGCATCGCTGCCATGGCACACGCGCTGGCCCGGAATGCGCTGCAATTCGGCATCGCCCGATTCGCTCTGGGCTTTGGTGAATCTGCTAACTTTCCAGCCGCAATCAAGACCGTGGCGGACTGGTTCCCGCCGCGTGAGCGCGCGCTGGCAACCGGGATCTTCAACAGCGGCGCCAACGTCGGCGCGATCCTGGCCCCGCTCGCGGTTCCCTATTTGGCCCTGCACTTTGGCTGGAGGTCGGCGTTTATTGTTACCGGAGCGATCGGCTTCCTGTGGGTCGTGCTCTGGATCCTGCTATTCCGGGAGCCGCGAGATCATCCTCTGCTCTCATCCCAGGAGCTTGCGCTGATCGAAGCCGGGCGCGAGCACCAGAGCGACGTCGCGCGTGTATCCTACGCGCGCCTGTTGCGCAGCCGTGCGGCATGGGCGTTTTTCATCGGCAAATTCCTTACCGATCCGGTTTGGTGGTTCTATCTGTTCTGGCTCCCCGGTTTCTTAAGCCGCGCCTATGGTCTGGACTTGTCAAGCTTGGGGCTGCCGATCATCGTGGTTTACCAGGCCTCGACGGTTGGTTCGATCGGAGGCGGTTGGGCCGCCTCGGCGCTAATCAAGCGAGGCTGGACTTTGAACGGCGCACGCAAAGGCGCCATGCTGATCTGTGCAGTTTCCGTCACCGCAGTAATCTTCGTCATGAAAGCCGGAGGCAGCATGTGGCTGGCAGTCACTTTGGTGAGCATCGCGGCCGCCGCGCACCAAGGCTGGTCGGCGAACCTGTTCACCTTCGTATCCGACGTTTTCCCGCGCCGTACCGTTGGATCGGTGGTGGGCCTAGGCGGTTTAGGGGGAGCGCTAGGCGGGATGCTGGCCGCCCCTGTAATCGGCTATTGGCTGGACTGGTCGCGCGGCTCATATGGGCCGGTCTTCGTGATAGCGGGGTCAATGTACCTGATCGCGCTGGCGATAATTCAGTTGCTGGTGCCGAAGATTGAGTAGCACAGGCATTCTTGCCTGTGTGGTCCTTAAATGAGCCCTAAGAACTCCTTCACATTCCCATAACAGATATTCCGGATCATCGGACCCACCAGCTCATCGCTATCCGGAATCTCCCCATTCTCGACATCTCTGCCAATCAAGTTGCACAACACGCGGCGAAAATACTCATGCCGCGGGTAGGACATGAACGATCGCGAATCCGTCAGCATTCCCACGAAACGCGACACCAGCCCGATGTTCGACAAAGCATTGATCTGCCACTCCATCGCTTCCCTTTGGTCCAGGAACCACCAGCCGCCGCCAAACTGCATCTTGCCCGCGATCTTGCCATCCTGGAAATTGCCCAGCATCGCCGCGATCGCGTAGTTATCGGCCGGATTCAGGTTGTACACGATCATCTTGGGCAGCGCGTTTTCCTGATCCAGCCGGTCGAGGTACGCTCCCAGCGCATCCAACTGCGCCCAGTCGCCGATCGAATCGAAGCCAACGTCCCGGCCAATCTTCTGAAACTGCCGCGTGTTCGCGCTGCGGTAGGCGCCCAGGTGCAATTGCTTGGTCCATCCTTTTTCGGCGTCCAGATGCCCGAACAAGAGCATCATGTTCGAAGCAAACCGCGCGCGCTCGCCGGGTGTCGCAGCTTGCCCCTTTCGCGTTCGATCGAAAATTGCGCCCGCGGTTTGGTCCGAGCAGAAATTCGCGTAGCAGTGATCGATGCCGTGATCGGAAAGCCGCGCGCCCATCGAATGGAAATAATCATGCCGTTGCCGCAGCGCGGATGTTAGATCCGGCAAGCTGCCGATATCCACATTGCTTGCTGCCGCCACCCGGTTCACCCACGCGTTGAACGCTTCCGGCAGATGCACGTTCAGAGCTTGGTCCGGGCGGAAGCATGGAAAAACCCGCGTAGCGAGCCCCGAGCTCTGAATCTGCTTGTGATAGGAAAGATCGTCAGCCGGATCGTCGGTGGTACACAAGGCCTTTACCCGAAACTTTTTCAAGATGCCGTGTGCGCGCAGTTCGTCGGTGGCAAGTTGTGCATTCGCCTGGTCCCAGATTCGCTTCGCGCTCTTCTCGTCCAGCAGCTCGTCAATCCCGAAATAGCGCTTTTGCTCGAGATGCGTCCAATGATAGAGAGGGTTCCGTAGGGTGTATGGTACCGTCTTGGCCCACCTCAGAAACTTGTCAAACGGATCCGCATCCCCTGTGCAGTAGCGCTCATCGACGCCATTCGCCCGCATCGCGCGCCACTTATAGTGATCGCCTTCCAGCCAGATCTCAAACAGATTTTTGAACTGCCGGTTTTCGGCGATATCTTTCGGCGGCAGGTGACAGTGATAGTCCAGGATCGGCTCATTCTCGGCGAACCCCTGATAGAGGCGCTTCGCCGCTTTACTATGCAGCAGGAAATCTTCAGTGATGAAGGACATCAGAACTCAGTGTGGCAGGAAGAACGGCTGGATGTGCCGCTGGAATCGCACTCAGATCCACACAGACAAGAATGCCTGTGCACTGGAGTCTCTCCATTTTCAAGTGGGGCAGGTTGGCTAACCTGGATAGCGCCGGGATAAACCGGCATGGAGTAGCGAATGAAAGAGTCGTACAGGGAAGGAGTAGCGAACCACCCTGGCCCCGAGCCATGTGAGGGCGGCGGTA
>JBPCOQ010000064.1:0-5334 GCA_051000095.1 Bryobacteraceae bacterium
GCGACGATATCGTGGGCGGCTACCCGTTGGGCACTGAGCGCCATGGGTTCCTGTACGCCGATGGGAAGTACACAGCGATCGACGTGCCGGGCGCCAGCTTCACGAACGTGACCGCGATCGATGCCCGTGGGCAGATGGTGGGAAGGTATACGATGAACGGCGTTACCCACGCTTATCTGCGGAGCGGCGGACAGATCACCAGCTTCGATTTTCCCGGCGCTACCTTTACCGGGGCAACCGCGATCGGCCCGAACGGCGACATCCTGGGACGGTTTCAGGATGCCAACAAGGTCTTCCACGGTTTTCTGGTGACGGGCTTCCAGCCGGCGAACACATGCCCGGCTGGCGACTAAGGAACCTGGCCGGACGTAAGAAAGGTCTCAGTCGCCGGCGCAGGAATGCCGCAGCGAGGCCTCGCGCTCCTCGGACGGACGGTCTAGCACCGACTGCAAACCGGAGAACAGATCCACGAGTTCTCAATGGCGCAGTTGGGCAGTGGAGGAACGGGGTGGTCTACAAGGCCGAGGACAGCCGGCTTCGGCGGTTTGTCGCTCTCAAGTTCTTTGCCGGATGAATTCGCGCGCGAACCGGAGGCCCTGAATCGTTTCCGGCGCGAGGCCCGCGCCGCTTCCGCCTTGAATTACCCGAACTTCTGCACGATTTCATGACATCGGCGAGCAGGATGGCGCTCCTTGGGTGACCGGACGCGGACCTGGTGGCCCTCGATGACGCGCTGAACGCGCTGGCGCGGCTCGATCCACGCAGAGTGCAGGTCGTCGAAAGCGCTTCTTTGGCGGACTCAGCGTCCCAGAGACGGCCGAGCTGCTCAAAGTATCTTCCGTCACTGTGATGCGCGACTGGAGCACGAAGGCGGGCTCTATGGCGAACTGGCAAGGGGCCCCCTGATGGACTCCGATTGATGGAAGCAAGTCGATAATCTTCTGCAGTGCGTGCTGGAGCGCCCGATTGGGGAGCGCGACGCGTCACCCAGCGGCGGAGCTCGAGGAGTTGAGCATGCTTCAACGGAAACAAAATGAAGCTCTTGTGTTAGCTCGCCTTGAGATACCACGGAATATTGAGAACCGAAATGCGATCATTGCCTTCCAGCAACAACCGTGTCTTCAGTAATGTGGCTCGCTGCTCGTGGAGGAAATAATAATACCAGCGCCTCTCCATTAATTCAGGAATGAGGGTAACAACTCGCCTCTCTGGGTTGTCCTTGGCAAGTTGAATAATATATTCGACTATGGGCGTGACAATGAATCGATAAGGCGACTTCAGGATAACTAATTCCGGCACCGGAAGATTCGCTTTCTTTACGGGCGACTGGACGTACTCATCCCAGTGATCGGCAAACTCATCGGGCTTATCTTCTTCCGCGACGTGAATGACTCTGATTTCGTTCGATAAAGTCATGGCAAAGCGCAGCGCGCCTTTGCCCACTCTCGTCCAACCGGTCATTGTGATCACGATCAGCGGTTGCGGTTCTTTTGCCGGCTCCAGTGGAGTCTTTGTTTCAATTTCGCTCCGCAGCTTGTCATAGTGCCGCCGGATCCGAGACATAAGGACGAGAAGCGAAGGGATAGCAATGACGGTGATCCATGCTCCTTCGCGAAACTTCGCCGCGATCACGATCAGAACCGTCGCGCCGGTAGCGATTGCGCCCAGGCCATTGACGATCATGCTTCTTCGCGAGCCTTCGCCGCGTTCTCTTCGCCAGTGCGCGACCATTCCCGCCTGAGACATGGTAAATGCGAGAAAGGCTCCGACGGCGAAGAGCGGAATGAGCCGATCCGTTATGCCCCCGAATGCAACGAGAATCGCCGCGGTGATGACTGTAAGCACGATGATTCCCTCTGAATAGACGAGCCGGCGCCCTCGATTTGCAAAGGACACCGGCAAGTAACCGTCTTCCGCAATGAAGCGGCAAACACGGGGGAAATCCGCGAATGCGGTATTGGCGGAAAAGATCAGGACCAATAAGATCGAGGCAATTCCGATCCAGTAGAACCACCCGCGCCCAACCACTGCGCTGAGCAACATCGAAAGCACGCTTTGATAACTATTTCCATTGGGATCCGTTGCTACGATTTTGTAGGCTTTCACGAGATAGGCGATACCGGCGAGCATAATGGCCAGTGCCGCGATGATGACGGCGAGCGTGCTCCGGGCATTCTTCACCCTGTCAGGCCGGAAGGCCTGTACACCATTGCTCACAGCCTCGACGCCGGTCAGCGCCGTGCAGCCGCTGGCAAACGACTTCAGCAGCAACCAGGCGCTCACGGCGGCAATAGCCGCATGTGATACCGGAGGCGCCACCACCGGCACAGGATGTCCCCCGCTAGCGATTGTTTTGGCGATACCGATACCCAGAGCCGCGAGCATACAAGCAAGAAACAGATAGGTAGGGACCATAAATATAGCCCCGTTCTCGCGCATTCCCCTAAGATTGACAATGGTGAGAAGCGCCAGAGCAATCAGGCAGAGTGTCAGAGTTCGGGGATGCAGCGCCGGGAAAGCCGAGGTGAGTGCGCCAATCCCCGCTGAGATGCCAACCGCGGCATCGAGCGTGTAGTCGATCAGCAAAGCGGCCGCGGCAAGCAAGCCCGGAAACTTGCCTAAGTTCTCGTGCGCGACGGTATAGGATCCTCCGCCCCCCGGATACGCGGCGATCGTCTGGCGATACGAAAAGAACACAATGCCTAAGAGCGCGGTGATGGTCAGGCTGACGGGGATGATGTACGCTAGGCCCGCCACGCCCAAGGGAATCAAAAGCGTGAGAGCTGCTTCGGGACCGTATGCCGCAGACCCCAGCGCATCCAGCCCGAATACCGGAACGCCTTTCGCTACGCCAATTCGCTCAGCGGATTCTTCCGAAGAGGCAAGCGGGCGGCCGAATAAGAAATTCAGTATGGACAATTGACCTCCAACGACAGTCTCGCATCGACGGTCTGTTCAGCCCATTTGAATAAACTCGGCCGTTATCTGGATGTCCCCGCTAATCAGATTCCGCCACTGACGCTTTTCGCCGTTCGGGCTGCCTGCCCGTCATGATAGGTCAACATACTGGTCCAGAGGTTCGAAAGTGCTGTTCGTCCTTCCACATAAAGCTTGCCGAACGAGGTGAACACGGCATTTTCAGCATAGGCCTCGATCACCCCCGCGGCGTTGAACGCGTTTTCCCGCTTCCGCCATGTTCGATAACAGCTCGCGGATGGCCTGCTCGTCTTCGCGGCGGCCTTCGATCGTAAAGCGCCGTCTTGGTCCACCGTTTGATAGCCGGGCGGAGCCCGGAAGAGCGCCGCGTCTGGCTCGGCCCGGTGGCTGGCGCCAGGGACCGAGGCGGTGCGTCAAACGTAGCTTTCAGAATGATGCCGCCATTCACGCCCGGCTCCACCGTGCCCAGCAGGATATTCTGTGCCGGGCCAGAATTGCGCGATTGGCTTTCAAGGGATCACCTCAATGCCATTCTAAGTCTTAGACTACTGGTGATAAATTGAATTGAGACTGCATGGAACGCTAATCCTTTGCTTTCAGGCAACCGATAGACAGAGAGACAACAATATGGTGGACAAGCGGACAGAGCCGCGGATGTTATGCGCCGACCTCGTTGACCTTCAGTGGAAGGACAAGGGTGGTAGGACCAAGAAGGTTCTAGCGAACCTGGAGGACATCTCACTCTGCGGGGCTTGCCTCCAGGTGGAGGTGCCGGTTCCGATCCACAGCATGATCAAGATCACATATCCCAAGGGTGAATTGGTCGGCAAAGTGCGGTACTGCGTTTATCGCGAAATCGGGTACTTCCTTGGGGTTGAATTCGAAGCGGGATTTCGCTGGTCCCAACACCAATTTAAGCCTCAGCACATGCTCGATCCGCGGCGCCTGGTCACGCGTTCGCTGAATCGGGCGGTCAAAGCATCCAGCCGGGTGCATTAGGTGGGACAGGGGTTTCGCTCAATGCCACTTACTTAAGCGAACCAAAACGTTTTCAATAACTTACGTCTTTGCCAAAATGTGGAGCAGGTCCCGACCGGCTCGCGTTCCACTGGCGAATCCCTAAAACACCGCCTTCGGCGAGCAGGTCGGGGACCTGCTCCACGTTGGCAAACCGAACGTAAGCCGCTGATAAAATAAATCGGGCCTTACCACAAAGTAAGTGGCATTGGGGGGCGCTCCTCGACGAAAAGGGCCAGCAGGCGAAACCGCGTGTCCCACTCAAGCGCAGCACAACTTGATGGAAACAAAATCGCAGTTTTGCTCCGATTTTGTTGGAGGATTGCTAACCTGCCGTGGTCTATTAAAAGTATGGCCTCGATGAAATGGATAGGCGGGCTCGGTATTGCCGGGCTGCTCTCACTTAGTTTTCTTGCCGGGCCTGCAGGCTATTCGCAACAGGCTGTAGCAGCAACAAGAAATTACCCTCCCAACGTCACAGCGGCGGAGCTCACCCGTGAGCAGATGGAGCAGTTTCTGCTCAATGCCCGCATTCTCGGCGAGCGTCCGGCTGGAAAAGGAATCACCAATACCAAGCGCATCACGATGACGGATGGTCACTATGTCCACGACGCGCATGTGCAGGACATCGACATCTACAAGGCTGAGTATCGTACCAAGGACGGCATCGAGAAAAACTTTCGCGATTCCTACAAATTCAATATCGCAGCCTATCGTCTGGACAAGATCATGGATCTCAATGCCGTGCCGGTCTGCGTACCTCGGGTAGTCAACGGAAAACCCGCTGCAATCGACTGGTGGGTGGACAATGTCCTATTCGACGAAGAAGGCCGGCGCGACAAGAAAATCGAGCCACCCGATCCGAACTTCTGGACCCGGCAGCTCAACACCGTTCGGGATTTCGACCAGCTCATTTACAACGAGGACCGGAACCAGGGCAACCTCCTCATCGACAACAACTGGCGGCTATGGGCCATCGATCATTCCCGATCGTTCCGGCCTAATCCAACTGTGCGGGATGCCAAGGTGCTGCGCCGGATCAGCAACAAGATGCTGCTTGCGATGAAGAACCTGAACGCGCAGGTCCTGCGGGACAGCCTGCTGCCCTTTATCACCGAGGAAGACATTGAAGGTTTACTGGCGCGGAGAGAATGGATGGTCAAGTTTTTCGAATCTGAGATCTCATCCAAGGGAACCGACGCGGTCCTGACGGACCTGCCCAGAAAAACACCACAAGTGACCATCCCCTGAATCGAGCATTTTCTCATCGAAGAATGAGCCTGGATAAGAGGCGGAGCGGTCCGGCGCTGGGACTCCTTTCTGATTTGGTGTTAGCGGGTAGAAACTGCTTCGTTTTTGCATCCTTGCGCGTCTCTTCGG
>JBPCOQ010000022.1:0-6442 GCA_051000095.1 Bryobacteraceae bacterium
CAGGACCCCCACTTGTCTTTTCCATACCGCGGTCCCAGATCCCGGTTGCGGGCCGTTCGGCAAACACTCGTACAGCCTCAACACATCCAGTGCGTAAGACAACCTTTACAGCCGTGTCGATCTATTCTTATTTTCATCGCTGTCTTTGCGCGACAGCGCAGGGGAACACGCAAGCGTGTCGTGCTAGCCGATCAGCCGCAGGATCGGGATATCCATGTCATCCGCGATAACTATTCCCCTCACAAACGAAATGACGATTGGCTGGCGAAGTTCGAGGGGCGAGTCCAGTTTCACTTCACGCCGACTTCGGCCAGTTGGCTGAACCAGATTGAAATCGTGTTCCGCCTGCTGCAACGCAAGACCCTCAACGGAGGAACCTTCAAGAGCAAAGATCAACTGCTCGAGGCCATTGAAGCCTTCATCCGGAGGCACAACGAGCGCGCCAAACCGTTCCGCTGGCGGAAGCGCGAAGTCAAGGGCAGCCAACTTCAGAATACAATTGTTAATTTACGCAATTATCATAAGTACTAGCATAGGCATTCTTGTCGCCTGCTCGCACAAGGCATTCTTGTCGCCTGCTCGCCCGGCGTGACGGACGTCAGGCGACCTTCGGTCCCCGGCAGGTGACGAGATCACCTGCCCCACGGGGCCGCGTTACTTCAACTTTGATCTTGGGGTACTTGCCGCGAACGCGTACTCCGAACCACGAAGTCGGAGAACTCTGGCCTAGCCCGGACACTGCATCCCAGGAGATGCCCACCCTCGCGCCGGCGCTTACTAAGGACGAAGAGCTGCACTGGCTCGCGTTGAAGCTGGTTCCCGGACTCGGGACCCGCCGCAGCGCGCAGATGATTGAGCGGTTCCGGACTCCCATGGCGATGTTCCGGGCATCGCGGTCGGAACTCGAAGGGGCTGGCCTCGCCGGGAGCATCGCCCAGAGCATCGCGAGTGGCTGCACGTTTGACGACGCGGTGGACCAGCATCAGAAGTTGCACGATTCAGGGGCGGAGATAATTCCAATCAACGATCCTCGCTTCCCGCCGCTACTGCGAGACATCTACGATCCGCCGATTGTTCTTTTTGCGCGTGGGCGGGTCGAGCTGCTTCACTCCATCATGCTCGCCGTGGTGGGCACTCGCCGGCCTAGCAACTATGGAACGGCCGCTACCGAGCGCCTTTCGCCCGATCTGGCACAAGCCGGACTCACCATTGT
Organism: Bryobacteraceae bacterium; assembly: GCA_051000095.1. GTDB lineage: Bacteria > Acidobacteriota > Terriglobia > Bryobacterales > Bryobacteraceae > JBBSHP01. The sequence continues at coordinate 1,214 of JBPCOQ010000022.1, forward strand.
CAGCGGCATGGCTCGGGGCATCGATACCTCGGCGCATCGCAGTACGCTCGCCGTGGGGGGCAATACGATCGCGGTGTTCGGGTGCGGCGTCGACATGCTCTATCCGGCCGAGAACCGGAAGCTTGCCCTGGAGCTTGCGGAGAAAGGCCTGTTGATTTCGGAATTCCCGATGGGTACGCCAGGGTACCCGCAGAATTTCCCAGTCAGGAACAGAATCATCAGCGGGATGAGCGTTGGCGTCCTGATTGTCGAGGGAGCGGAATACAGCGGTTCGGCGATCACGGCCCGGATGGCCATGGAGCAGCAACGCGAGGTATTTGCCATTCCCGGCAACATCACTTCTAAGATGAGCTGGGGGCCGAATCTGCTGATTAAGCAGGGCGCAAAACTGGTCCAGGAGTGGAATGACGTGCTGGTGGAATTGCCTGCCGAGACACGGCGGGAGCTGTCGCTGAAGGCTCAGGCTCGGCAAGCTAGCGTGCCGATTGGCGCGGCCGGGCCCGAGGATCAGGACGGCAACGTTCTGTCGCCGCTCGGTAAGTTGTTGCTGGCGAACATCAAAGCGGACGCGCCGGTCCAGATGGATGCGCTGTCGGAAACTTTAGAGGACCATTCATCATCTGAAATAACTGCGGAACTCTTCCAATTAGAGATGCTGGGACTCATCCGGCAACTCCCTGGCAGGAACTTTGCTAAAGTGTGGTAGGTTCTGGCCCAAATTACTGTAAGCAGATTAACGGATTCATAAACCACATGTCAAAGTCTCTCGTCATCGTCGAATCGCCGGCGAAGGCGAAAACAATAGGAAAGTACCTCGGCAAGAATTTCGTCGTGAAAGCGTCTCTTGGGCACGTCAAGGATCTACCCAAGAAAGATCTGGCTGTCGATGTCGACCGGCAGTTTGAGCCCCGCTATGAAGTAATCGAGGGCAAGAAGAAACTGATGTCGGAATTGAAGGCGGCGGCCAAAGGAATGGATTCGGTCTACCTGGCGGCTGACCCGGATCGGGAAGGCGAAGCCATCTGTTATCACCTGCAGGAGGAACTGCAGGGCAACACGCGGGGCAACAAGAAGAACGGCGCGAAGATGTACCGCGTCATGTTCAACGAGATCACCAAGAGCGCGATCACAAAGGCGTTCGAGAAGCCGCTGCAGGTCAACATCAATCTGGTGGAGGCGCAACAGGCCCGGCGAGTGCTCGACCGGCTGGTGGGCTATAAGATTTCTCCGCTGCTGTGGGACAAAGTACGGCGCGGTCTCTCGGCGGGACGAGTGCAGACGGTTGCCCTACGCCTGATTGTGGATCGCGAACGCGAGATCCGGGCGTTCCAGAAGCGAGAATACTGGACCATTGACGCCCATCTGAACGCGAAGAAGCCGCCCGTGTTGATGGCGCACTTCACCAAGCGGAATGATGAGGCGATCGAGATCCCGGATGAAGCCGCATCGAAATCGATCGTTGAACAACTGGAAGGCGCCAAGTACCTGGTTCAGTCGGTCTCGACGCGCGAGAAGCGGCGCAATGCGGCGCCGCCGTTTATCACCTCGACGTTGCAACAGGAATCCTCGCGCAAGCTTCGCTTCAGCGTCAAGCGCACGATGGGTCTGGCGCAGCGGCTCTATGAAGGTGTCGAGCTCGGGAGCGAGGGCTCGGTCGGGTTGATCAGCTACATGCGTACCGATTCGACGCGCGTATCGAACGACGCTCTCGACGAAGCTCGCAAGCTGATTACGGAGCGCTACGGAGCGCCGTTCGTGCCGGAGAAACCCAACATCTACAAGAGCAAGAAGGACGCTCAGGATGCGCACGAGGCTGTGCGGCCAACATCGGCCATGCGCACGCCCGACGACTTAGCCCCGTTCCTTCAGGAAGACGAGATGAAGCTGTACCGGCTGATCTGGATGCGCTTTGTGGCCTCGCAGATGGCTCCGGCGGTGTTCGATCAAACAACGATCGATGTTTCCGCGCAAGGCAAAGATAGCGCTACCTACATGTTCCGCGCCACCGGAAGCGTGCCGAAATTCAAAGGATTCCTGGAGGTCTACGAAGAAGGCAAGGACCAGAAGGACGAAGAGGACGAGGAGCTAAAGAACAGGCTGCCGGTGGTGGAACAAGGCGAGGAGCTGCGGCTGAAGTCGATCGAGCCGGAGCAGCATTTCACAGAGCCGCCCCCGCGTTTCAACGAAGCGACGCTGGTGAAAGAACTGGAGGCGGACGGGGTTGGGCGGCCTTCCACTTATGCATCGATTCTGTCGACGATTCAGGAGCGCGAGTACGTAAAGAAAGAGGGCGGACGGTTCACGCCCACTGAGCTCGGGATGGTAGTCACCGACCTGCTGATCGAGAGCTTCGAGCATCTTTTCGACGTCAAGTACACGGCGCGGATGGAAGAGGAGCTGGACGAGATCGAAGACGGCAAGATGGACTGGCGCATCGCCATGGCCGAATTCTACGGGCGCTTTCAAAAAGATCTGGAGCACGCCGAGCGGCACATGACGGATATCAAGCGGATGGAGAAACCCACCGACTTGATTTGCGACAAGTGCGGCAAGCCGATGGTGATCAAATGGGGCAAGCATGGCAGCTTTATCGCGTGCACCGGTTATCCGGAATGCACCAACACGCGCGAGCTCCCAGTGGATTTGCCGGACGTCGATAAGGCGGACTTGACCGAGCAGGATGCCGAAGAGTATTGCGAAAACTGCGGGCGTCCGATGGTTCTCAAGAAGGGCCGCTTCGGTCAGTTCTTCGCTTGCTCCGGCTATCCGGACTGCAAGACCACCAAACAGATCGGCGGGGCGCAGAAAAAGCCGGATGTTCCGCTCGAAGAGAAATGCCCGAAGTGCGGCAACAACCTGGTGAAGAAGTTCGGGCGATTCGGTGAGTTCACGGCCTGCGGCAATTATCCGGCCTGCAAATATGTAAAGCAAAATACGATCGGCGTACCCTGCCCCAACTGCTCGGAAGGCGAGATCGTGGAGCGGCGATCAAAAAAGGGCAAGACCTTTTTCGGCTGCAATCGCTATCCGGAATGCGACTTTGTGGCCTGGGGTAAGCCGCTGAATGAGAAATGCCCGGAATGCGGCAACAGTTATCTGATCGAGAAGTGGCTGAAGGCCGGCTCGGTGGCCCAGTGTCCGAACGGTGAGTGCAAGTACAAGCGGCCATTGGCAGCGAGCGCTTGACGGCCAAAGTCGACTACGGTCTGGACGCTCCCGGTGAGGTCCGCAAGCTTCTAATCCGCGGTGGGGTGCTCACGGCTCTCGCTGTGGCAATCTGGATTGCGAACGGCGCCAATGCAGTCTCCAGTATTTTCCTTTCAATAGGGCTCACTTTTGCGATCGTCGCTCTGGTGATGATTTGGAGCAGCCGGGTCGCCAAGATCCGCATGCGCGATCGCCTGCTCGATCTTCTGCCCTGGCGCGGAGACGAAAAGGTGCTGGATGTCGGCTGCGGCCGCGGCCTGTTGCTGATCGGCGCGGCTAAGCGGCTAAAGAAGGGCAAGGCAACCGGCGTAGATATCTGGCAAAGCCAAGATTTGTCCGGGAACAGCCCGGAAGCAACACTTGAGAATGCGAAAGCCGAGGGCGTGGCGGACCGCGTAAAGATCGAGAGCGCGGATGCGCGTAAGCTTCCGATTCCGGATGCGAGCGTCGATACCGTGGTGTCCAGTTTAGCGATTCACAACATTCCCTCGCGGGAGGAGCGGGTACGGGCGCTGGGCGAGATGGTGCGGGTGCTGAAGCCGGGTGGGCGCGTGGCAATCCTGGATATCCTGCATGTAAGCGATTATGCAAAGGAGCTGCGGCGGCGAGGGATCGAAGAAGTCGAGCTGTCGGGGATGAACTTCTTGTGGTGCCTGCCGACGCGCTACGTGACGGGGCGGAAGCCGTAGGTATCCCCGTTGCACCAACCCCTATATTTCCCGTAGTATCAAGGAATGATTGTAGAACTCAGGCCTGAAACCGAACGGCTGGTGCAGGAAGAGCTGCAGATCGGCCATTTCCGTACGCTTGATGAACTCATCATCAACGGAGTGTATGCGTTGCGCGAAAAATCTAAGTCTACGCGGCCGATCGAGGCGCCCCGGAAGCCAAGGAAAAGCTTTTATCAGCTCATGAGGGAGTCGCCATTGGTCGGCTTGGAGTTGCAGTTCGAGAGGCAGAAAGATTTTGATCGTCCCGTTGAGCTGTGAGCCGGTTTCTCATCGACACGAACGTGCTCTCGGAATTAGTGCGACGAGCAGAGCCCGATTCACGGGTAAAGGAGTGGTTTGAAATAGCCGCCCCCGACTCTCTTTACGCCAGTGTTTTGACCTTTGCGGAAATTCGCCGAGGAATTGAACTCCTTCCCGAGAGCAAAAGGCGCCCGCAGTTGGAGTATTGGCTGGATCATGAATTGCTCGAAGCGTTTGAAACGCGGCTACTCACTGTTACCAAGATCATCGCCGATCGATGGGCCGTGCTTTCGGCACAGGCGCAGCGTAGAGGAGCCCCGCTGGCCAACATCGATGGTCTTCTCGCGGCCACCGCTGTTGAACATGGTCTCACTGTAGTTACGAGGAACTTGAAGGATTTCTCCGGTCTTGGTGTTGCCACGATCAATCCTTGGGAAACGAAATAAACTCCACCCAGGATGCGACGAAGCCAGGAGGGCGCGTGGCGATCCTGGATATCCTGCGCGTGAAGACGTCGAGCTGTCCGGGCTTATCAATATTCCCATAAGTAAGTGCATTTCCTAGAAACATCTTGCGGTCCTTTCACGTCACTACTAGAGTGAGAAAACTCGACGGCCGCAAACTGGATCACAAGACCCTCGAAGAGATGCGCATACGAGCGGTTTGAGCTGTGCAAGGCGGCTCTCACCCGGAAGATGTCGTGAAAGCGCTCGGGCTTGGCAAACGTTGCATCTACAACTGGCTGGCCGCCTATCGAGCGGCGGCTTTGCGCAGTTGAAGGCCAAGAAGCTGCTGGGCCGTCCGATGAAAATGAACGGGCCCCAGGTCGCTTGGTTGTATCGAACCGTGGCCGGCACCACGCCGTTACAGCATCGTTTTAGAACCGATCAGAAGAGAATTCCCGAGAGACTTCCAGTTCGCGCTCTCTGGACCATCAAGCTGGTGCAATGGCTGATCTACGACGAATGGAAGATCAAACTCAGCCGTTCGAGTATTCATCGCTTGATGCGGCAACTGGGATTGAGCTGCCAGCGTCCCTTGGAGCGGGCCT
>JBPCOQ010000024.1:0-11551 GCA_051000095.1 Bryobacteraceae bacterium
CGGGAAATCGATCTGGGTGAAGACCGGGTCAGCCGCCAAAAGGCTAGTTGTAGCCCCCAGCGCGAAGCTGAGCGCGAGTGTATAGAGTTTCCACTCTCGTTGCATCTTGTTCTCCTTTTCCAACGTAGGCAAAATCATGAGCTTGTGTTGTATTTTCATCGACAAATCTCCTCTTTGTGGCTGTCGAAGAGCTCGATATTGCGACCGCTGGATTTTACGTTTGTACCTAGGAGCTCTTCACCTTCAACTGCCGACGCGCGACAAGAATAACGGCCAACCCGCTTAGAACCTATCCAGTAGAATCCTGGTGTTTCCTGGCAGGAAATTTTCGACGATGCGCACGAGGAGCAATATCCACGGGCCTTTGGACGCACTACGCCATGGGGTCCAACTTTTTACAATCGAGGCCTGTTTGGTTCCGGCTATGCCGGCTTAGGAGTAGCGATGCCGAGGCCGGTTCAGGAACCGCCGCCGGAGCGTTGATTGTTCCACTCCCCGATGACATAAATCCGTTGGTTCCTCCCACACCTGGGCCCGAAGCCGATCCAGTAGCGCCGGCAAATTCGCCGGTTCCTCCGGTGAAAGTCAGTGTCTGTGTGAAAGGGCCCACGCCCGCCGCGTCGAGCTTGGAAGTGTCTTCGAACAGCTTTCCGGATAGCGTGTTGCCATCGGCAAATTTCAGGCTGAAGGTTCCGTTGAGCAGTCCAGTCGTCAAATCGACTACGGAATGATCGTTGTAGGTAACGGGATTCCAAATAGCGTTCAGACTCGGGTTACCCGAAAGAACAGAACCGGTTTCAAGGGCGTCAAGGGTCAAAGTCGTACCTGTCATGACCGGAGGCCTGGTTAGGTCTCCAGCAAGGCTGTAGGTGATGGCGATTGTGCCGGCATTTGCTCGAATGCCCATCCCGCAGGCGATCGCAACTGTGCATACGCTGACCGTCGATGTCGTTCTCAACCGCATGAAATTACCTCAAGGTTGTTCATATTTGCTCCTCTTGCCTGTGACAAGGAAAACGCGGGCGTACTGGCCGCGCCCGGGAAAACTTCCGTCTTTAGAACCGAGCCGCAGGCGTCTCGAAACAACAATCGCGGCGATTCCGATGCCAGCCAAGGCGCTCGAAGCCGGCTCAGGAACAGGGACGGGTGCCGCTCCGAAAATTAGCCGGCAGCCGGGTCAGTCGGGTCAAGGTTGCTCACGAAACTGATATTACCGTTCGTCAGGTTTAGACTGACCACCTGACTCTTCTCTATATTGAAGGCGTAAACTGTGCCGTTCACGGCAACGACTGCGCTGAGGGTTTGGGCGGTGGGGGCGATGAGCGTCGCATGCCCTGTCGCGGGATTGATCTGGTACAGGTTGTTAGGAATCTCATGCGTCAAATGCCCGGTTTCAGGGTCAAGCCTGTTGGTGTCGAAAGTTGCGTACAGCTTTCCCGCCGCGCCGAATAGAGTCTCTTCAAAAACATTGAGAGTTCCGTCATCCTTGTTCAAGCTTTGAGGGGTAAACGGGATAGCCGGAATACCGGTAAGCCCAATCAACGTCGCGGTACCGGTCGCCGGGTTCACGGTATAAAGATTGTTGGCGTAATCGGTTGCGTAGATCGTTTCTCCTAGGTTGCCAAGAGCGCCCGCCGAACTTAGCCCGCAGCGAGAGGCCGGCGACGAAATCGCCTAACCCTGTTGCACCGATGACAGAGGTGACGCCAGTGGCTGGATTAGTCGAGTCCAGATTGCCAGAGGCGGTGAGAGTGAGCAGAGATCCGCTCGGTCCCGGAACCAAATCTGGCCGATCCCGTTGGCTCAGGCATGTCAGGTCCGATTTGATGAAAAGTCCCGGTGGCCAGATCTATCGTGCCAAATTGTTGAAATAGATTGACTACATACACAAGAGGGGCAGCGCTTGCACAAGAGGGGCAGCGCTTGCTGAAACCGTGAATAGAACGAGCGCAAGCAAAATCATGAGCTTGTGTTGTGTTTTCATGGACGAATTCTCCTCTGTCTAACGGCACAGCCTGACATAGGAAAGCATGGAATGAAACAGACACTCTGTACAGCTACATAAACATGTAGCCTCGGCCTCCGATCGAATACAATATCCACATGCGTGGGCCGAGTAGAAAAGCAGCGTGGCTACTACTGGCGGCAATCGATCTGCCTGCCGGAACTCCCCCCTTCGGGTTGTTCACCATCGACGATGGTTTGTTCTTTGGATTTGCATGCGACCCATCGGCGCGTCCCGATCCTGAAGCAAGCGAAGGCGGAATACGTCGATCTGGAATGAGTGGGGGCGGGCGGCAGGATGTCAGAGAAACGGGTTTCGGACGGTTACCGTGCCATAATGTTGGCCATGATTCAGATCCTCGCTCCAGAGAATTGACGAGTCAAGCTCTATGGAGCTATTGAGCACCATCGCGTCCCACCACGCGATGCCGTACCGGCGGTGCAACCGGCAGGCCTTCACGACGTCGGCGTGTCCCGGCCGATGAATCAACCAGCCGCCAAGATCGCCGATGGCCGCTTCCGCTTCCGCGCTCTTCATGGAGAGCTTCTTCGTTGCCGCGTTATAAAATTCGGATAGAACCTGGACGCTGAGCGCTCCGTTGTCATCCTCGAACAGCCGGGCCAGTAATTCGACGGATTTCAGGTGCTTCGTTCCGGCTCCGCCGTCGTGGGCGTATACGAGAACATTGGTATCGACAAACTCAACGCTCATGCAACTCTTCCCTGGTCCAGCTCACGCGCCCGGCTGTCCCGCGATCCGGCGCCTTGCGGATCCGCTCAAGAAAGCGGCGCTTGGCTTCCGCATTTTGCGCGTCCTGATTGATGAGCTTCCGGATTGCTTCCGCCATCAGACCGGTCATAGACTGGTTGCGTGACGCCGCGTATACGCGGAAGCGGCGCAGCAGCGTTTCCGGCAGGCTGAGGGTTACGTTCTTATGAACCTTCACATATTTTAGGGTATCACCGTTTTATGTGAGCGGCGTGCAAAATCCTGTCCGCAACCTCGCCCCTTGGCCGCGAGAATAATTTGCGCTTTACCGCACCGTCATTTGATACTCCGGGAATGAGCAGCTAAGTAATCAGTTTGTGTTCGCGGCTGCAGCGTCTCCAAAGTGGCGGGTTTGTGATTCTCATTCACAACCAGCAATACCCTAAACGTCTACGGTAATATACAGATTCGTGGCGGATGACCCGACGTTTGAGTGGGACGAAGCGAACATCCAGCATATCGCCCGCCACAATGTAAAGCCATCGGAAGTCGAGCAGGTTTTTTGGAATGATCCCGATTACGTGAACTACGAGCTGGTCAATGATGAGCCACGTTGGACGATGATTGGACACACATCGCTGCTTCGGGTACTCTTCATCGTTTGGACGGCTCGACAGAACACCCGGATCAGGACTATAACCGCTCGCGACGTGCCTGTTCGGACGCGGATTGCTTACTTCATGCAAAGGGGCGTGATATGACGAATCTAAATATACCCACGTTTAGTAGCGATGCCGAAGAGGCCGAATGGTGGGATGCTCACATGGAGATCGTAGGCGAGAACCTTATGGAAGCAATTCGAAATGGAACCGCGCGGCGCGGCACAGCGCGCATGTTGAGCGAGGCGTTCCGATCGCCCGTGTTGATGGTGCGTTTAACCGAAGGAGATGCGGCTAAGATTCGGACGCGTGCAGCCGAGCATGGCCAGGACGAATCCGCATACATCGCGGCTTTAGTACACGACGCACTTCAGTGAGGTTGCCGCGCCAAGTACAACACAGACAAGACTTGCGCTTGCGCACGAATCGTGTCTGTGCTACTTTATTTCACTTTCAATACCAACGTCCGTGTTTCGGTGTTTCCATTGCCATCCTGGGCCGTGAGCGTGTAGCGCGTCTCCGCTTCCGGCCTGATCTCCAGGCAGCGGCTCAGAGACGGATGCACCGGCTCCATTTTCGGCTCGATCCGCACCGTCTTGGCATTGGCTACGCCGTAGCACAGCAAGCCCTTCTCGCCGCGTTTCAGGGTAGCGGGACTGGCATAGAAGCTGAGGACCTTGACATGCCCGTCCCCGTACGCTTGCACAATCTTCTGATCCGCCTTCGCTCGTTCCGCTTCGGCTGCCCGTTCGCTAGCGCGGTGCGCCATGGATCTTGAAACAAATATCCAGCCTACGTAGGCGAGCGCTACAATAACAGCGATAGATGAATAAGGAAGCAGCCGCCGGACTAGACGATCGTCGAACATACTTTCAGTATCCTGCGTCCCCGCCTCTGAAGTGCTCTACTCCTTGAGAAAATTCGCGTTGTGAGTACCTTACCCCGTCCGGCGGCGACCAAGATCGTCGTAGCCACCACCGTCGCGCTCTCGTTTATCTCATTTTGGCGGGCCGCTTCCATTGTGTTGAGCGATCTCGCGTCCTCCGCTTTCTATGCCGGCGGAATCGCGGAACATTCTATCGGCCGCAGCGCTCCCTGGTTCATTGTCGGGGTAATGCTGTTCAGCTTCGCGGTGCGCTCCGTCTACATGGAGGGCAGCAGCATGTTCGTGCGTGGCGGCGTGTACATCGTCGTACGCGACTCCATGGGTCCCTTCGTTGCCAAGCTGTCGGTGTCATCGCTGTTGTTCGACTTTGTGTTGACCGGCCCCATCAGCGTGGTGGTGGCAGGCCAATACCTCGCGGGGCTGGTCAACCAGATCAGCGAGGCGCAGCATTCGGCTTTCCGCATTCCCACCAATGAGTTCTCTGCCGGCTTCGCCATCCTGATCACTATCTACTTCTGGTGGACCAACGTCAAGGGGATACACGAATCCAGCACCAATGCGCTGCGCATCATGCAGGTCACCACCGTAATGGTCGTGGCGTTCCTGATCTGGTGTCCACTCACGCTGCTGATTCGCGGCGGCCCGGCGCAAATTCCCCCGGCCCCGGTTGCGGCCAACCTGCATTTCAACGAGGATGCCCTCGGTTGGTTCAAAGGCACGATCTTTCCGTCCATTCCGCTGGTTGCCCTGACCATCGCCTTTGGACATTCCCTGCTTTCGATGAGCGGTTTTGAAACACTCGCGCAGATCTATCGCGAGGTCGCTTACCCGAAGCTCAAGAACCTGAAGATCACCGGAACTTTGGTCTGCTCCTACGCGCTGGTCTGTACCGGCCTGATCACCCTGTTCGCGGGGCTGATCATACCGGACAACGTACGGGCCTCTTATCAGGCGAATCTGCTGGGCGGGCTGGCTACCTGGCTGGCAGGCCCGCCGATGCTGCGCCTGCTGTTTCAAGGCTTTGTCGTATTCGTAGGCATTCTGATTCTCTCGGGCGCCGTGAATACCGCCATCATCGGGGCCAACGGGGTGATGAACCGCATTGCCGAAGATGGTGTGTTGCCGGACTGGTTCCGCAAACCCCATGGCCGCTTTGGCACAACCTACCGCATGATCAACGTGATCGCGCTGCTGCAAATCTTCGCGATCGTGTTGAGCCGGGGCAACACGTTTACGCTGGGCGAGGCGTATGCCCTCGGCGTGGTATGGAGCCTGGCGCTCCAAGCGCTAGGCGTGCTGGTGCTCCGTTTTACGCGCCACGATCAGGAATACAAAACACCCATCAACATTCGTATCCATGGACGCGAGTGGCCCATCGGCCTGATCCTCACCACTCTCGTCCTGTTCTCGGTAGCGGTGGCGATCCTCTTTTCCAAACAGATTGCCACCATCTACGGTGTGTCCTTTACCGTGGTTCTGTTCGTACTGTTCAGCATCTCGGAACGAATCAACCGGCGTAAGTTGGAAACGGCCAAAACCGGCCTCGAGAATTTCAATCTGGATATGCAGCCCGAGATCGGTTGCGAGACGATGGACGTCCGGGCCGGATGCATCCTGGTGGCGGTGCGTGAGCACAGCACGATGGCCCATCTGGATAGCGTTCTCGAAAAAACCAACCTGCGCCGCCACGACGTGGTGGTGATGACTGTGCGTTCGCTCTCTACCGCCGCGGGCGAAGTGGCGCTGGCCGACAAACAGTTGTTCACCGATTATGAGCAGGAGCTGTTCTCGAAAGTCGTATCCAAGGCCGAGAAGCAAGGCAAGCCCGTGAACCTGGTCGTGGTTCCTGGCATTGATCCGTTCGATGCCATGGTGCAAACCGCCGCTAAGCTGAAGGCGTCCCGGCTGGTCACAGGCGTTTCGCTGAAAATGGATTCGGCGGAGCTCGCGAGCCGCATCGGTCTTGCGTGGGAGAAGCTACCCGAGCCGCGCCATCCTTTTTCGCTCGAAGTGATCAGTCCCGGGCGGCCCTCGTTTTACGTCAATCTGGGGCCGCATCCGCCGCGCTTATGGCCAGAGGATCTGGAGCGGCTGCACGATCTGTGGCTGCATCTCAGCGCGGACGCCTTCGGTTCAAAGCTGCACCATCGCGATGTGGTCGGTGTAGCGCTGCGGAGGTTGGAGCGCGATCTGGAGAACGAGCGGCGCGGCGAAACGCTGGAAGACCTGGCGCGCGAGCTGCGAAAAGACTAGTCCGCACCCTTGGAAAACGACCGCATCCGCCGTGTTGCACCGAGTGGCACAGGCATTCTTGCCTGTGTTGCACCGGCCCGGTGGCCCAAGAGTTGCTCCGCTGTTCGCAATGCGTGTTGCCGCCGTGATCGCCGTGCTGTCTTGCTCCGGCTGGGCGCAGTTCAAAAGCACGATTCCACTGGTAGTCGCGCCCGCCACTATCACCGATTCCAAAGGACGTTACGTGGACGGGCTGACGCCTGAAGACCTGATCCTCTACGACAACAATGTGCCGCAAGCGATACAGATCGATTGGATGGCGTATCCAATCTCGCTGGTGGTCGCGGTGCAGACCAGTTCAAATTCCGGAGCCGTGATCGATAAGTTGGGCCGCAGCGGAATTCTGTTTACGTAGTTGCTGGCGGCGGATGCAGCGACCCGGATTTCGTGACTCACTCGCTGCGAATGCTGCGTAAGGAAGGCGGCAGCGCGCGCATGCTGGATGCCATGCGCCAGGCGCTCTTTGCCGGTGCCACGTGGCACAGCCATTCTTGGCTGTGTTGGTTGTCAATCGATCAGACCTGGTCCCCGAGCCTGTGGTGGCTTAGGACCCACACCGGCAGGAGTGCCGGTGCCACACCGGCAGGGATCTGAAACCCGAGGCGGAAAGAATCAAGGTCAAGAAATGCGCTACCTGCCCGGCTCCCGATGACACCCCGGTTCCGGCCGATGTGGGGCCGGGCGGTTGGATCTATGCCATCGGTGAGTTGACCCGGTTGCGCCAGCCGGATCTCTCCAGCTTGTTCACCAAGACCACCGGCGGGCGCACGCTGAGTTTCCTGAAGAAGAACGCATTGGAGCAGGCGATTCAACTCGTAAGCGAAGAGGTGCATCGCCAGTACATGCTCAGCTTCGAGCCGAAGGGCACCGGGCCAGGGACGTTTCATGCGATCCGGGTCGCAGTGAAGGATCGGCCGGAGCTTCAAGTGAGAACGCGCGAGGGATACTGGGCACTGCCATAACGGCGCCTTACAGCAAATTTGCCACGAACTGGCGGCTGCTCTCCACCAGGTCCCAAGACCCCGGCCAGAAGCACAAATCGATACACCACCAGGCGATTCCCGGCACGGCCAAGAACTGAGGCGCAAGGCCCTGGAAATCGATGTGCCCTTCGCCAAATGGCCGGTGCGTGCTGGTCTCGTTATTGTGTAGGTGCCATCGGAGTCGATTAGATGGATGGCTCCGATGCGGCCCTCCAGTTTTTGCAGGAACTCGCTTACGCCTCCGGACAGCGTATCCTTCTCGCCTGGTTGCCGCGCCCCCACGACGCCACATATACGCATGGGACGTATCGAACATCACTTTGAAACTGGGATTCCGTTTGTAGGATACCCAGGCCGCCGGACCCGCCCGCACTGGTACCGGTAAGATCGGCATACGTCCAGGCATTCCAAAAATCGGCTGCAATATTGGCCGGCGTAGCCCACGCAACTCAAGCGTGGCGACTGGGTAACGACAAACGTGGAAGCGGGAGCGGGTGGGGGCTGGGGAGGGCAGTTGGTCGCACACGCGGTGACGGGATTATACTGCTGCAGCCAAGCGAAGAGATTCTGTGCGGCGAGATAGACCACCACCTGGTCGCAGCACAACCCGCCATCGCTCTGCGGGAAGAAGGAAGTTCGCGCGGGATTGCCGGGCTGCGGACCGAACAGCGGGACATCCGTAAAGGTGGCCCCGCCATCGGTGGAATAGCTGATGCCGGTGTTGTAAGTGGCTACGATCATCCCGTTGGGGGCCGCCGCGGCGGCGTTCGGGTCCGGCGGAAAACCGGCGCTGCGCATCGTGGTGTTACGCGGAATCTGCAGGCTTGCTCCACCGGCACTAGTGCCGAGCGCGGTGCCGGTTGGTGTTGGTGGAAAGAGCTGCCGCGGAGGACCAAGCGGCACGAAAACAGGGGATTCGGCATTGGGGCCGAAGGGCGCCGCGGGGGGCGCCGGCGGGTAGGCCGCTCCATTTGGATTTTGCTTCGGAGTCTGGGCGGCCACGCTTGAGATCGGCCCAGGAGGCGCGGCGTTCGGGCTGATCGCCTGCTTTGCGCGAAAACGGCGGCGGTCATCTCCCTGGCGGTAGTCCCCTTCCACCGTCAGAACGCGCGGGCTGCCGTTGGCGGCCGGTACTGTCAGAACCGCATCGAACAGGACATCGTTCCCTCGGGCCCATCGCCCCGCGATACGGGCAGCTTGGCGGACCCTTTGTAACTGCCACCTTTCACTTTTACGCGGGTCACGCGCAATTGCCTGGCGGTGGCGCTCCCGACGTTCTCCAGTTGCAGTTGGGTTCCTACAGTCACTTTGTCATCCCAGACTGAAGCCGCCGCGTCGGCCACCACAATGTGCGCCCTATGCCGGGCACAGCCTGTCGCTATCAGCAAGCTCGCCAGGGTATTCGAGTGTTGGCGGGTCCTGGGACTTGCGGCACAGTGCACACATACCCAGGTTTTCTGCATCGCCGGAAGTCATTGATTCTGATCGAAGAGGCGTTTAGTCGCACCCTCTGAAAGGCAGAGTGGAATAGGCGCTTTCGCCTGTTCTCCAAAAAAAACACGGGCGGGCGAAACCGCCTGCTCCACTCTGGAAATTCGCAAGTTGCTGACATTAAGTCGGATCTCACAAAGTAAGTGACATTGGGCAAGAATGCCTGTGCCACATTTCCTGCATGCACGGCGATTTAAATGTAGAAACTGCAGGCACAGCCATTCTGGCCTATGTTGCGCCTAGACGCCTAACACGCTTACATAGAGATTGGACAAGCGAATCGCCATTGCCATCGACGGCCCGGCCGGCGCAGGCAAAAGCACCCTGGCGCGCCGCCTCGCCGGCAAGCTCGGCTTCCTCTATATCGATACAGGCGCCATGTACCGTGCCATCGCGTTGTGGGCCGTGCGTCTGGGCGTTTCCACTTCCGACAATCACCGCCTGGAGCAGCTCGCGGCGGAAGCCCGCATCGAATTTGTTCCGGGCGCGCCCACCATGCTCTTGAACGGAGAAGACGTCACCCAAGCGATCCGCGCTCCCGGGATCGGCGAGGCTGCTTCGAAGGTTTCTCAAATTCCAGCCGTCCGCAGAGCGCTGGTTGCACGCCAACGCGAGATGGGATCGGAAGCCTCTGTCGTGATGGAAGGCCGCGACATCGGTTCCGTTGTTTTTCCCGACGCGGATGTGAAGATCTTCCTTGACGCCGAGCCGGAGACTCGCGCCGATCGACGTGCCCGCGAGCTGGATCTGCCGGCCGGCGCGGTGTCCGCGCAGATGCAAGAGCGTGACCGGCGCGACCGCGATCGGACCGAAGCCCCGCTGGTGCAAGCCCCGGATGCTGTCTATTTTGATACCACCGGCCTCTCGATCGATGAGGTGGAAGCGGCCCTGCTGAAGATCATCCGCGCCCGCACGTCGAACGGAAAGGAGCGCACTCGTTGAAGCACCTGCTGGTCATGAAGTTTGGCGGAACCAGCATGGGGTCTGCCGAGCGCATCAGAGTGGCCGCGCAGATCTGCGCCGGGGAGAAGCCGAAGCGGCCCGTAATTGCTGTAGTCTCCGCCATGTCGAAAATCACGGACCTGCTGGTCGATACGCTGCGCCGTGCCGAGGCTGGCGACGACAGCGGCCTCGAGGCCAACCTCGCAACGCTTGCCCTGAAACACGAGGACTGCTGCGCTGACCTTCTTTCCGATTCGAGCCGGGCCGAAGCCATGCTAGGCTTGGACGCGCTGATCGGGGCTTTCCGGCGGATCGTTCACGGCATCCGAATGTTGGGTGAGCGGCCGCCGCGTTCCGTGGATGAAGCGCTCGCGATCGGCGAGCGGCTCTCCGCGCTGCTGATGGCGGGGTACATGAACTCCATCGGCATACCCGCGCAGGCTATCAATGGAGCGGACGTCATCGTTACCGATGCAGTATTTGGCAGCGCGACTCCCATTCTCGAAGAGACTCGCAAGAAGGCCGTATCGCTGATCCATCCACTGATCGAGACCGGCGTGCTTCCCATCGTTACGGGATTCAACGGGTCCACCATAGATGGCCGTCCGACCACCCTTGGCCGCGGAGGCTCGGACTTCTCAGCTTCCATTCTGGCGAGTACGCTGGACGCCGAAGAGCTGTGGATCTGGACCGATGTCGACGGGATCATGAGTGCCGATCCGCGGCTGGTACCCAACGCGCGCGTCCTCGAAGAAGTCACTTACAGCGAGGCTGCCGAATTGGCCTACAACGGCGCCAAGGTGCTGCATCCGCGCACTCTCGCGCCCCTGGCAGCGCAGCAAATTCCGGTATGGAGCAAGAACAGCTTCGCGCTCGATCAGCCCGGAACTCGCATCGTGCCGAAGGCCAGGATTTCTCCCGCGCCCGGACCGCGAGCGGTAACGTCCATGACCAACGTCGCGCTGGTTTCAATCGAGCCGGCCAGCGCGGCTGTTAGCGGTACCCGGCTGATGGCGCGGGCTCTCGAAGCGCTTGCTGGAGCGAACGCCGAGGTGCTTGCGCTGTCCAGCTCCAGCTACCGGCAGAGCTTCTGTTTCCTGGTGCGCAATGACGAACTGGCAGCGACCATGAAGAATCTCGAAGCCGATCTTGCGTTGGAACTAACTCACGGTTATCTGAACCCGATCGATGTGGATCAGGACGTGGCGCTGCTGGCGATAGTCGGCGAAGGCATGCGCGGAACTTCCGGTCTGGCCGGCCGGATCTTTAGCGCAGTCTCACGCCAGAACGTCAATATTATTGCGATTGCTCAGGGGTCGAGCGAGTTGACGATCAGCTTGGTCGTACGCCGCGACGGTCTGGAACGGGCCATCCGGGCCGTGCATGAGGAATGTCGCTGACGTAGCACACGCTTGCGTGTTCCCCTGCGCTGTCGCGCAAGGACAGCGATGAAAATAGGAATAGATCGACACGGCTGTAAAGGTTGTCTTACGCACTGGATGTGTTGAGGCTGTACGAGTGTTTGCCGAACGGCCCGCAACCGGGATCTGGGACCGCGGTATGGAAAAGACAAGTGGGGGTCCTG
>JBPCOQ010000031.1:0-15768 GCA_051000095.1 Bryobacteraceae bacterium
AGCGAGGCCTATGAGCAGAAATATCGGGAACAACAGATCCACATGCTGACTAAGCGAGCGGCCGAACTCGGCCTGCAAATCGTGCAATCTGCGTAGCCTCAACAATGGGTTTCTGGAGAGCTTGTCCCATGTAATCAGAACTAACGTCCGCGAAAGCTTGGGCGTGGAGGACGGAAAAGACAAGCAGGCCACGGTTGAACACGGATGAACACGAATAAAAATGCTTCAATTCATATCTGTGAATCCAACCGGATCGAAGAATCGCTTCTATCCCCGCTGCGCGAATAATGCTCGCAAGAGTGCCTTTTCGGCAGAGGTTTCGTATTGTGAACAGGGACGGCAACGGTGCTCGAGCCATTCCCGCAACCAGCAGTGGTACGCAATTGCAGCTTCCCCCGGAGTGATCGCGCTCTGAAGCGCGCCAATCGCGAGATGCGCCGCGCGAATTCCTGTCATGATGGCGCGCAGAACACCTTGCGACGATGACGGATCGAGGACCGCGGCCGCGTCTCCGCACCGAAACCAGCCGTCTCCGGCGGTCTGCCCGGCCATTCTCCAGGTCACATCGGCGGCACGCGATTCCAATGCCCGCAACCCTTGGCATTCTTCCGGAACCCAGTTTTTCGCGGGACGAAGCGCCAGCGGCAATCAGCGCGACGGTTGTGATACACACGGGACACATAGTGCTGCTCCTTTCATCGCAATCCGCCTGCCCCGGACTCACAAAGCCCGGCGTTGGTTCGGTGCTTCGAACTGTTAACGTTCGAACGGCGCCGCGGCGGACATTTTTTTTTGGGCCAAAATTTCGCCTTGCCTGGCTCCTCGTTGTCTCACTGACTCCTTCGTGGCCTGCGTGAGCGCAGCCCGAGATTCGTGGCGCCTGAAGGTTCCAAGATCTCGAGAGCGCGGCGTGGACTACCGAGCGCCATCACTCCGATCAGGCGATCCTGAGAATCGAAGATCAGGACACCCGGCTGGCCGTTCACGCCGACTGGCCGCCAGCGGAGCCCAATCTGTTTGGCCTTCGCGCAAACCCCAACCAGCAGGCGCGCGACACGATCGCACCGCGCACGGACTCTGCCTGCCACAAGATCTCTTTGCTACGCAAGCTCGATCGAATTCGCGGCAATGTTCGGGTGGAATTCCTATGTGGAATGCGCGCCGTGAGGCGAGCGCGGGCGGACTACGCCGCGCTGGCGCAAATCGCACGCGTTTTCTCGGCTCCCTTGGACGAAACGCCGGGACTCGTGGCCGCCCAGATCGAAAGAATTCAGGACTCCGAAAAGGCGCGACGTCGTTTGAGCGGCGAGCTGGCCGAAGCAAAGGGCCGCGAGTTGCACGCGCAAACTGTACCGGACATTAACGGACTGCGGAAAATCACGCGGCGAGTCCAAGCGATTTCAGAAGACCTTCGAATCGAAGCCCAGAGCTTCACGGCAGGCGAGAAGGCGGTAATGCTAATGCTAGCAGAGGAACCGCCGACCGTACTTCTCGCTGCCTCCAAGGATAGCGGCTGGAAAGCGGGAGAGTGGCTGAAGCCGTTGCTCGCCGAAGTAGGCGGTCGCGGCGGCGGTAGCGGCACGATGGCGCAGGGGAGTCTGCCATCGTTAGACGCGCTGGAAAAAATAGCGCAGAAATTTTGAACGGTCCTTCACCTCTCGTACAAGGGCGCAACCGACACTAACACCAAGCCCGCGAGGAAAAGAATGAACATGGATACCAACAGCATCCGCACCCGGCTCACCGCTCCGGCGAACTCGCGCCATACCAGCAGTCCCCACAGTGCGCTGATCATCGTCGCTCCCTGGCCGATCGCATAACTCACCGCGGGTCCCAGAATTCCCTTCGGAGCGCTCGCCGCGACAAAATTGGAAATGGCTCCGGTGCACCAGATCAGCCCGCCGCAGATGCCCAGCGCGTGCTGGCGGAAGGCGCCGCGAACATATTCGCTGAACGCCACCGCTTCGCCCTCCACCGGGAGGTTCATAAAATACACATTGAAGACAAAGGTTGAAAGAAACACGCCTACCGCAAAAATAAACGCAATCGCGTAAGGCCCTAAGCCGATCTCGCTGGCCTTCCCCATCTCGACCATCGGGTAGAACGAGCCCATGAGAATGCCACTGATCAAGCTGAGCAGAATTCCCTTGATACTGGTCTTCCGGGCCGGCCTTTTGTTGCGCTGCGTTTTAGCGCGAGACGGACTGGTCATGGATTGGGTCTCCGGAGTCTCCGCCAGCCGCTTGGACCGCGCGTGCAGCGCGTAGGCTAAGGCATCAAGAATGATCGCGCCAACGACCAGCGCGACGCCGGCGCCCAGGAGCGTTGGATTACCCTGCGGATTCAGGAAGTAGTTCCAGACCACGCCGACAACCAGCGCGAGTCCAATCCCCACCGGAAATGCAACAGCCATGCCGGCAATGGAGATCGCGGCCACCAGCAGCATGTTCGCGAGATTGAAGATCACGCCAGCGCCGAATCCCCAGGCCATCTGCGTCTTGCCGGCGATCAATAGATTGTCGGTGAAAGACAATTCGCCGCCGAGGGAACCGAAGGTGAATGCCGCGATCACCGCCGCGATCAACACTCCCGCCGCAAAATCGAAGTAGAACAGCTCAAACCGCCATTTGCCGCTGAGCTTAAAAGTATTCGCCCACGAGCCCCAACAGATCATGGACAGGATCGTAAGCAGGAGAGCGGCGCTATAGGTGGAAGGAAGAAT
Source organism: Bryobacteraceae bacterium (assembly GCA_051000095.1). Classification (GTDB taxonomy): domain Bacteria; phylum Acidobacteriota; class Terriglobia; order Bryobacterales; family Bryobacteraceae; genus JBBSHP01. Next base: position 2,723 of record JBPCOQ010000031.1, read on the forward strand.
CATGCCTGGTCCGATGGAAGCGCGATTTTACCACGCAGTGGCACAGCGCGGCTTTCCGCAAACTGTGGGGCAGGCGGTCGGGGTTTGCCGCCTGCCGGGCGCCGCGGTGTTTGGGTCGCCCGTTAACCGCGGCTGGACGGAGGCAGTTATTCTTGCCTGTCGCACTCAGCGCGGCGCAACTTGCTGGAAAACCGCAAATGGAAGCCAAGAGCTTTTCCAAGTGGTCCCAATCCACGAGCCTGCTCTTCAGGACATCGCGGTTGTCGATAAGTCTTGCTTCCACCCAAAAATGCGCATGTAGCTTCGAGGCGGGAAAGGCTTCGACGGTCTGCCGGACGATGTCGAAAGATTCGCGAAAGGCGGCGGCGATCTCGGATTTCGTTTTCTTCGCTTCAAAGCGCGGGCGGGTTTTGATTGACACGTGCCGCGGATTGTAGGGCAGGTAGCGATTGCCCAGATCTACTTTTTCGAGAAGTGATCCCACGGTGAATCCGCCCGCCAACCTCTGAGCGTATGATCGTCTGAAAGCGCTCGGCGAAACGGATCAATCGCGCGGCGTAACGCTCTCTCGCGCCAGGAATTTCTCCTTCCACTGCTCGTCTTTTTGATCGGCAGCGTTGCTGAGCAAGGGAGAGCAACACCGCGATCGAGAGATCGAAACACTTCATTCCGACTCCGTTACCGAGCGCCCCGCGGCAGTCTCGCGGGCCAGTTCGTATCCACCGTGATCGGCGGCACCGGCCGACTTGCTAGCAAGCGTGTTCGCTCACGAGCTGGCGCATCTTTCGATTCGGTCCAATCGCCACGGAAAGGGAATTATGCAGGCTGGTTGGAGCCGGCCGGTGTTCACGCAGGATCAGGCCCGAGAGATGAGGCAGGGCATGGCGGCGCGGCTGACAGACCGGCGATGAGTGCGCAAGCACAACGAACCAATCCCTTCCGACATCGAACCTTCCCAACACGACGGGTTTGTACACGATGGTGAAACGATATCGGCGCGGGCGCTAGCAATTCGATGTGTTCCGCGATCTCCTCATGGGGTCCGGCGAGAATGACTTCAAGCAAGCGCCGGGCCAGCCCGGTCGCTTTTGCATTCCGGAAGATACTTCGCCATAACTTTACTCCCGGCCCCGATCTGTTTGGCGGCCGGGCCTCTCGTCTCTGGCACTCGTCGAGCCGGAAGGGTTGCAGTGGCTCATCGAGCACAAACCGCGGCATCCCAAGCGGCCGCGTGCGCAATTCGCGCTCGGTAATGCCTTCCATGACCCGCCGGTCACGGACCCGGCTTGGGTGGATAGTTTCCGAAGGCCCGACTGCGGGTTGCATCCAATGCGGGCGTGTGGCTTGCCGCACGATCGGAAATTGCCGCTCACGATCAGCCTGGGCGCCAAATTTGAGGATGGCTATTGCTACAAGCTGGTTGCCGAGCTTGTGCCGGTTGGAAAAGACCGGTTTTACATTCGCGGAAACACAGGCAAGAACGCCTGTACTGCAGCGCTACACGCGCGTCAGTAATCGCCGCACCCCTTCTGCAAACACATCTTCAGGCGTGAGCAGGCTCAGCACCAAATACGCCTCTTCCTCAAAATCATAAAAGAAGCCCGGCTGCACCAGCACGTTCTCTTGTTCCAGCAGCTCGATCACCCATTGCTCCTCAGTCCGAATCCACGGCGCTCGCAGGACCGCGTACCAGCCGCCTTCAGGCTCGAGTAGCCGGAACGGCGAACTGTTGCCAAGCAGCCGCCGCAGTTCACCGAGGTTCTCCCCGGTTCTATACCTGATTTGCCGCTGAATCTCCCGACCCGCTTTGAGCAACTTCGGCGCGGCCCATTGCACCGGCGTGCTTACGGACAGGTAGGTGTCCGTAATGAGCTCCAGGCGATCAATCGCGGCGTGCCGCAGTTCGGGCGGCCCGCTGACCACGATCCAGCCTAGCTTCATTTGCGGTAGGCCAGCCACTTTCGAAAGGCCGCTCAGCGAGAAGGTGAGCACCTCGTTGACATCCACCAATGTCGGCACTCGCGTGGCGCTCTCTCCGAAAGTGTAGTCCGCGAACACCTCGTCTGAGATGATTGCCAAATTCCGCTCCCGGCAAAACTCTACCACTCTTGCCAATTGCTCCCGCTTGATAAACGCGCCCGTCGGGTTGTTAGGATTTACGACAATCATGGCGCGCGCGCGACTGCTCGCCTGGCGGCCCAAGTCGTGGAGGTCAAGCGAATAGGGTACCGGCTTCACCAGTTCCATTCCGGCCAAAAATTCAAACAGCGGATACGACGGCCGTTGAGTCAGGATCTCGTCTCCGGGATCGGTCAGTAGCTTGAACAGGTACGCATACGCTTCGCTCGTGCTGGCTGTCAGGAGGATGCGCGCCGCTTCGACCCGCCCGCCATAGTAGCCGGAAACTGCGTTCCGAGCCCATTCCAAGCCTGCGGGAGTGGGCTCATAGCGAAGCGCCCGCACATCCGCCAACGCTGCAACGATTTCTCGCGCCGGCAGACTCAATCGTGCATTGGTGGGATTGGATTCGGTCAGGTCGAGGATCTCGATCCCTGCCGCGCGCTTCGCAGCCAGCAGCTTCGATAACGGATTAGGCTCCAGATTCCAATGCAGCCTCGATGAGAACATTGGCAGAATCACCAGACCAGGCGGCCGCCTGCTTGAACCCGGCACGGCCCGCTATTCTTCTAGCTCACGCCGTTCTTCTGCAGCAGATCGACCATCCCGTTATAGCTTTTCTTCCGCGCCATTGCCATCGCAGTGCTGCCGCCCATCAGTCCCGCCTTTGGATCGGCGCCTGCCCCGATCAGCATCTCTGCCAGCTCTACTCTTTCATGGCCGAAGATCGTGTACCAGAGCAGGGGGAAGTCGTGCGCGCCCCGCTCCCGCACGCGATTGTTATCCTCGGCCAGGATCGTCTTCACGTCGCTGGTTCGCCCGAGCATCGTGGCCGTGCATAGCGACAGCGGAGATCCCTTATCGAGCAGAAAGTTCGCGATGTCTTCCCGCCCCATGTGCGCGGCCGCTTCCACCGCCAGCTCATCCCACGTCGCTCGGGTCAGCAGCAACGCGGAACACTGGCTGAGCAAACTCTTGACCTTATCGAAATCGAAGTGGGCCACCGTGACAAACTGATTGATCCAGAGCCGCGGAATGCCGTAGGTATCTTCGCGCACTACGCCCCGATAACGCCCGGTATAGCAGTCGCGAGCGATCGAAGAGGAGCCGGCCGATGCGGCTTCGCCTCGCGCTCCCTTTCTAGCTAGAAACCGAACCAGCTCCGTATTGCCGCGGGCGGCCCCCAAATCCAGCGCCGTGCGCCCGTCATAGCGCGCCGCGTTCGGGTTGGCGCCATTCCCTACGATTGTCTGAGACAGCTTGCAGGCTAGTTCATGGTTTGCGTTTTGCGCGGCAAGATGGCACGGCGCGGCCCCGTCCAATCCGGGCGCCGGTGCGCTCAAATCGGCGCCTTTGGCCAGAAGCTGGTTCACCATCGCGAGCTGCCCGCACGCGACAGCGTAGTGGAACGGCGTGGCTCCCAGAAGATCCCTGTGATTAATCGAACCCGGATTTTCTCCGAGCAGCGCATTAACGCGTTCCTTGTTCCCTGCCGCAGCCGCTTCGTGCAGGTCCAAAATCAAGCCACGTTGGATCAGCAGCTTGGCCGCATCCGTCTGTCCGCCCAAACAGGCGAGGAGGAATATGGATTGACCTTTCTCATTACGTGCATAAATCGAGGCGGGGTCGCGATCGAAATTCCGCGCGAGCGTTTTGAGATCACCGGCGGAAGCAGCCGCGCCGATGCGGAGCACGGGCTCACTGGCGGCAAACGCCAGCGAGCTGGATACACCTCCGGCCGCCAACAGCAGCGCTCTTCGTGATTGGGGCATAAACTGATGTTACTCCGAATAAGATAGCCTTCTAATGTGCGGGCATTTTTTCGGGACGTACGCTACGCGATTCGCACGCTGTCCAAAACACCCGCCTTCACGGCCACCGCGCTCGCTGCTCTGGCGCTCGGTATCGGCGCAAACACAGCAATCTTTTCGGTCGTCAATGCCGTCCTGCTGAAGCCATTGACCTTCCCCGACCCGGATCGCATCGTACAATTCCTGGTCACTTCCCCCACAGGTCCTAACTACGGGGGCTCCGCAATTAAGTTCAATGTGCTGCGCCGCCAAACCGGTGTGTTCAGCGATGTGACTGCCTACGAGTACAACGGTTCCAATCTCAATTTGACCGGTGGCCCGCTCCCAGAACAGATCCATGCCATTCGAGCCACTGCCGATTACTTCCGTCTGTTCGGCGCGCCAGTCGCGCTAGGCCGCACCTTTACCGCCGATGAAGACCGCTCCAACGGTGGCCATGTCGTCGTCCTCAGCTACGGGCTCTGGCAACGGCGCTTCGGCGGCGACGCTCATCTCGCCGGCAAGGCTATATCTCTAAGCGGCGCACCTTATATAGTGATCGGAATCCTGGGGCCCGGCTTCAACACCGAACTCGATTCCCCGCCCGACGTTTGGCTTCCCTTCCAAATCGATCCGAACAGCCGCGATCACGCCCAGTACTTCGTGGTGGTTGGGCGGCTTAAGCCAGGCGTGACACTGGGTAGGGCGAAGGCGCAGCTTCAGCTCGCAGCAGACGAATTTCGCCGCAAGTTCCCGAACATCATGGGCCCGCGGGATAGTTTCAGCGCCGAGCTATATCCGGACGCTCTGGTCAGCGATGTGCGCTCCTCTCTTTTGATTCTTTCGGGAGCAGTTAGCTTTGTCCTGCTTATCGCCTGCGCAAATGTCGCCAACCTGTTACTAGTCCGTGCAACCGGCCGGAAACGCGAGATCGCCGTGCGGGCCGCGGTGGGCGCGAGCCGCGGCCGTATCATTCGTCAACTATTGACCGAGAGCGTAATGCTCTCCGCGGCGGGCGGCGCGCTCGGACTCGGCCTCGGCACTCTCGGCGTACGGGTACTGCTTACACTGAATCCCGCAGAACTTCCTCGCATTGGCGAACACGGCGCGGCGGTTGGAATGGACTGGCGCGTTCTCACATTCACAGCCCTGGTCTCGATGATCACCGGCGTCGTGTTTGGCCTCATCCCCGCGCTCGAAGTTTCCCGCGCCGATCTCATCGCCACTCTAAAAGAAAGCGGCGGGCGCGCTGGCTCCAGCCTTCGACAGAACAGAACACGCTCCCTATTGGTCATTGGCGAAACGGCGCTCGCTCTCGTGTTGCTGGTTGGCGCGGCGCTGCTCATCCGAACCTTTTTCGCGCTGCGAGCTGTAGATCCCGGATTCAACGCGCACAACGTGCTCACCATGCGAATGTCGCTGGACGGTTCGCGTTTCGAGAAAACATTTGATGTCAATGGACTGCTCCGGGATGCCATCCAGCGTGCCGGATCATTGCCTGGCGTTCGCGCGGTAGCGGCCAGCTACACGTTGCCTCTCGAAGGCGGATTCGGTGTTCCGTTCCATATTGTTGGCCGGCCGCAGATCAATGGACGTTACGATGGCCGAGGGTGGATCGGTGTTTCACCCTCTTATTTTGAAGCATTCAGCATTCCTGTTTTGCGGGGACGAGCTTTCAGTCAGCGTGATGACGCCGGAACGGAACGTGTAGCGATCATTAACCAAGCCATGGTCCGCCGGTTCTGGCCGAATGGCGATCCGCTTCGCGACCGTGTGGTCCTCGGCCAAGGATACGGTCCCGAGTTTGAAGAGCCGGCCCGCCAGATCGTTGGCGTGGTTGGAGACGTTCACGACCTCGGACTCAATCGCAATCCCGCGCCAATGGTGTATGTCCCGCTGTCGCAGGTTACCGACGGTATTACATCGCTTGCGGCGCGCGGCTCTCCCTTGGCCTGGATTGTAAGCACGCGCGTGTCTCCACATTCGCTGCGACCGGCCATCGAGAAGGAACTGAGAGAGGCGAGTGGCGGCCTACCAGTCGCGCAAGCCCGCTCGATGGATGAAGTAGTCGCGCAATCGACCGCCGGGGCGGACTTCAATTCGTCGCTTCTGACGATCTTTGGAGGCGCGGCTCTCCTGCTGGCCGTGATCGGCATTTATGGACTGATGACCTATTCCGTCCAGCAGCGTGCCCAGGAAATCGGAATCCGCCTGGCCTTAGGAGCGGACTTGAGCGATGTACGGAATATGGTCGTCGGACAGGGAATGTATCTGGCCTTGACCGGAATCGGTTTCGGGATCGCCGCTTCATTCGGTCTTACGCGCTTCCTCCAGAGCTTTCTGTTCGGGGTGAAAGCCTGGGACCCGCTGGTATTCACTAGCGTACCTCTGCTCGTGAGCGCAGCGGCGTTGGCTGCGGTCTGGCTTCCTGCGCGACGAGCTACCCGCATCGACCCCGTTCAGGCGCTCCGAGATACCTGAGCCGCGAACCTTTCTTACGTTGATTGTATTGTGGAAGTAGGCTTGCGCTCCTTCATCTGACATGCTCGTTGCTGAACTCACCCAACCGCGACAGTTCACGCTCGCGGATACGAAGCGGCTGAGCGAGCCCGGTCCGGGCCAAATCCAGGTAGCGGTCAAGGCCATCGGCATCTGCGGCTCGGACCTGCACTATTTCACCGAGGGCTTGATCGGCGACACGCGCTGTGTCTATCCCATGGTGATGGGGCATGAGCCCGCGGGCGTGGTGGTCAAAACGGGACCCGGCGTGACCGGTTGGTCGCCGGGCGATGCGGCTGTGCTGGAGCCTGCGATGTACTGCTATCATTGCGAGTTTTGCCTCACGGGCCACCATAATGTGTGCGCCAATCTGCGGTTCTTGAGCACGCCGGAAGATCCGGGATTTTTCCGTCAGTACGTGAATCTGCCGGCGCATAACTTACTGCCATTGCCCAAGAATCTTTCCTATCGTGAAGGAACGATCGTCGAGCCGCTCGCGGTGGTTCTGCACTCCATGGAGCTCGCGAAGGTTCGACCGGGCGAGACAGCGCTGGTGTTCGGAGCCGGGCCGATCGGGCTGCTCACGATCGCGGCTTTGAAGCTATGCGGAGCGAGCCGCGTGTGGGCAGTGGACCCGGTGACTCACCGGCGCGAGCTAGCCACAGTGCTCGGCGCCGATGCCGTGATCGATCCGCGTGCAGTCGATCCAGTGCGGCAGATTTTGAGCGATACGGGCCAACGGGGAGTGGATGTCGCTATCGATTGCGCGGGCCACGGCGACACAATCAACCAGTCGCTGCGCTCGACGCGGAATGCAGGCCGGGTGGTGGTGACGGGGATCCCGTCCCAGGAGTATGTGCCGCTGGCGTATCATGTGATCCGGCGGAAAGAACTCACGTTCTACAGCGTGCGCCGGTCCAACAAGGATGGGGGGGTGGCGCTGCAGATGCTGCGGGACCAGCCACAGCGATTCGTCCCCATACTGACGCATGAGCGGTCGTTGACAGAGGTTCAGGCGGCCTTTGAGCTGTGCGAGAAGTATGCGGACGGCGTGGGAAAGTTTGTGTTGACGCTATAGCACAGTTCCGCAAGGGCCGTGAGTGGGGTGGGCGTCAGCCCGCCCTTGTCCCCGGAAAAATCGTCGCGGCGTGCAAAGAAAGATTTAATAATACAGGTAACTCGAAAACCCGCCGCACCCGCTCTGTTGCACCGAGTGGTACAGGCATTCTTGCCTGTGTTGCCCTTAGACGAACACCCTGATGTTTTCAATCCGGTCTTTGCCCCGGCACCGTGCAAGAGAAACATTCTTGCCTGAGGTCTACGATAGAAGCAGTGGCAAAACCCAAGGAAGCATTCGCGCCCGGAGATCTTTTTTCGGACCAGGTTGCTTCCGGTCCGCTGACCGTTTTCCAGGCGGAGCTCACCGGCCAGGAGCATACTGACTGGCAGACCCTGTTCCGCGGATTCGACTGCCTGAAGGCCATCACGTTTTCGAGCAGCATCGAATTCCTGGTGCAACTAGCGCCGCAGTTTACCGACATGGAGATCGTGTTCGGGTCCGAACGGATTCTTTTGCGAGAGCATCTGGCATTGGCGCAGGCCAGCCAGACGATCGAGTCGTACACCTTTCCGGATGCGCTGGCCGATCAGAAAGTCCTGACGGAGGCCCTGGCCAGCTATCTTGGCAAGCATGGCGAAAAGCTGCTGTCGCGCGTGCTCGACGGGTCGCTGCGATTCCGATTGCTGCGAAAACGCCCCAGCCATGAAAAGCTGTATCTGCTGACCGGCCCGGCGGGTCATCGTGTCGTGACCGGCTCCGCCAATCTCAGCGCCATGGCGTTTGAGGGGCGCCAGCGGGAGGTCTACGTTTCGTTCACGGGCCAAAACGCGTGGATTGTGTTCGACGAATATTACCAGCGCGATTCGGACGAAAGCGCACCTATCGATGCCGATCTACTGGTCACGCCGCGCCAGGACTCCGGCGAAGCGGCTGCGCGCACGGCACCTATCGAATTAAATGACGTGCCGATCGCGCGCATCATTAAAGCCGGCGCCGTGATCGTGGAAGAGCCTGCGCGAGCGATGCCACCCGGCTTCACTTCCGAAGCAATGCGCGAAGCGGAGAAGTTGGGCGCCGAGCTCAAAGATCTGAATCTTCCCAAGACCAAAACCGGGCAGACCCTCATCAATGCACCGGCATTGATCCGCGCCATTCGGCTGCATCACGCGCGCCCCATTGCCGAGGCGGCTGAAGATCGGATCCCGCACGCCAGAATTGATTTTGCGGCCGGTGAAGTCATCCTGGATGGAAGCCTATGGCTTTCAAGCACGCACCGCATCGATCCCGAGGAGCTTCGCAAGGACGCGACCTTGATGACGGAATTCATCGAGAGCTACTCGACGTTTTTCGGTGATGCATGGGGCGCGGTGGATCACTATTGGGCATTTCTAGTATGGCTGTACAGCGCGCCGGCCGCTCCGTACTTGCGGCAGGCGGCCATTCCGGCGGGTATTGATCCGTGGATCTATCCGGTGTACGCAGTCCTGTATGGCAGGTCGAGCGGTGGCAAGACGCTGTTCACCCGCGTGGCCGCGCGCTCGATGTTTGGCTTCGAGAAGATGATCCGCAGCGGCGTGTTCACCGCGGTACGGGCGCTCGGTCTGCGGGATCGCCTGGGGTCGATTCCACTGCTAGTGGACGACGTCACCCGTGACAAGTTCACCGAACATGTCGCCAGCCTGGTGCGCACCGACCAGGACATTTCGGATTGCTACGCACCGGTCGTGATCACGACGAATAAGGACGTGACGGCCATTCCGGTGGACATCAGCAAGCGCATGATGACGTGCCATATCGACGCCGCGATCCCGGAGAACAAGTCGGTTGCGGGGCAGGTCGCGCGTAAGATCGCGCGGGAGATCGGATCCGCGCTCTATCGAGCCTATCTGCTGCGCATGTTGCCCAAGGTGCGCGGCATGCGTGCCTCGATTGATGAAGGCCAGCCGGGCTTTCCCGACCTGTTGACGGCGTCCTCCGAGACGCTGCGTGAAATATTTGAGGAGACGCTTGGGGCCGCGCCGCAGTGGGCGCGCAAGTTCTCGTTCGACGATAACTTCGGCATCCGTCATCGCAAGTTCTCCGAACAACTAGTGCAGATATTGGCGGACGCCGACGATCGCACCACGGTGAACCGCAAGACCGGAGAGGTTTCGATCAACTTCGGCGGCGACGTGAATCAGGCGGCGCAGTTCGCAAAGGGCGTGCCGGATTTCGTGCTGAAGGGGCGCTTTGCGGATATCGTGAAGCTGGATCTCGCGGCCATCGAAAAGGAGATGGGCGTCTCGGTGGATGGCCGCGGCGGTTTCTGGAGGCGGTTGCTCAGGGGCAGGTGAGCGCAAAAAGCTGGCAGGCCATAGAAGTTCCCCTCGGGCCACGATGGTGCGACACAAACCCACACAGGCCTGTATTACCAAATCTTCGTTTCTTTGCGCGCGACGATTTCGCAACTGTAGCGCAGAGAGTCTTGCTGTCTACGTCCAGCCGCGGTTGCAGGCGACCCAAACACCGGGTCGCCCGGCAGGCGGCAAAGCCCGACCGCCTGCCCCACAGTGTGCGGCAAAGGCGCGCTGTGCTACTTCACCGTGCGGCGCCTCTTCGCATTCAGTACCAGACCAATACCAAGGCCTCCGAGAGCCAACCCAAGGCTGCCTGGTTCGGGAACGGTAGCAGGTCCATTGAGTGTGTTTAGAGCAAAAGTTGCGATCTGTGCGTCGGCAGCCGTCGTCGGGTGCTCACCGTCCCAGAAGAGGAACTGGTTCGGGTTATTCGTGGCACAACCCGGCAGAGACTGAGCAAACTGGCACCCGGCCGGATCGGTAACATTCATAAAGCCGTACTGAGACGGATTGGTAGTGATTTGCGTAAATAATTGCTCAATGTTCACACCCGTGACCATGATTCCTTGAGCCTGTAGCATCGCAATATCCGAGGCCCACTCGGCGTTGAACGCCTTTGACGCCGCGTTCAAAGCCGCAACCCCCGCTGGGCCGCTGGCTCTCCCAAGTGGAGTGCCGCCCAGAAGTGGCTCATTGAACCAAAGAAACTGGGTCGCTCCTTTCGCTGCCAGTGTCTGGATATTGGATTTAACATTGCCGGCGCCGGTCACGGCTGCTGTCAGGGCCGCGGCTGGGGTAGGCGATTGATTGATGTCATTCGATCCAGCCCAAAAGGTATACAGGCTGCTTGCTGAAACAGTTTGAGTGAAGAGATAGAGTGCCACTTGATCTGAAGTATAGGGGACCATTGTTGGCGGAAACGGTGGAAGCGTGAAAGCTGGATTGTGTCCCGTTTTTGCGGACGCGACGGCGTAGTTCGTGCCCCCGGCAATAAATGGTTGGGGATCGGGAACGCCGAGTTTCTTAGCAAATTGGTCGATCCACAAACCAAATGGACCACTAGTCGGCGGAGTCGTCATGGGTCCGTCCGTAAGCGCATTGGGAGCATAATTCCCCGGGAGGGCGCCTCCCGTTGCGCTCGCGGCATTCCCGTTGTCCGACAGGCTGTCGCCGAACGCAACAATTTGGCTGATCGAAGCTGCAAACGAACTCAGTGGAGATGCTACAACGAAAGCTGTAAGTATAAGTGTTTTGCGAAGCATGTGCGATATTAGCATGCTTTCAAGAAACAGGCGCTCGGGCCGGTCCTACCGCCCTTTGACGGACTTCGTTTTCATCGCTGAGACATCGCCGTTGCGGAAATCGGCTTATAGTCACGATAGGTTTCGTCGTCAGTGGAGTTCTCGCTGATAAAGCCCAGCGCTGACGCGTTCACCTTCATACTGAAGTGCGTGGGTAGCCAGATCTCGGAAGTCACCGGCGCTTGCTCCAGTACGAATTTCGTTCCGGGGCTCACCTTTGCAAAGACGCCGTAGAACGACACCGGACGGATCACCTCGCCCTCCACCTTAGCCCACTGGTAATGCTCTTTCTCCACCCATAGCTTACCCTTCATTCCGGGCAGCACCTTGGTATCCCGCGTCCTGGGTTGGTACGCGGGGTCGGGAGTCGCATCAAAAACCCAGCAATCGTGGCCGTCCAAACGGTCACTGCCCGTTAGCCGGAAAGTAAAAGCCTTCGCCATCTCCGCGATCATGGCGTGATCCTGACGGCGTTCCTTCTGGTACTTCGCGACGCGCCGGGCGCGTTCGCTCGAAGACTCATGCTGGCGCTTCGCGATTTCGCGTTGTAGCTTTTCCTGTTCCTGCTGGATTTGGTCCGCCGCGAGAGGTTGGTCGTTGATTGCGATGAGACGATTATAATTGGAGCCCGCGATCAACAACACTTGGTAGGTCTTAATGCTCTGTGGGCCGTTGCGCTTGCTTTGCACGTCTCGCTCGATGTACAAGAACCCGGGGGCCGCGTTCCAATCTTTGTCCATGGCCGCGGCGGAACGCCGGATAATATTCTTTACGTCGACATCTTGCCCAACCGTTGCAGCCGAGCAAACACCTGCAAGCAGATACAGCAAAGCACGCATAAAGTGACCTTGTCTCTATAGTATTACAATCAATCGCGGCTCCATGCTCCATCCTGCCGCATATTTGAAACCAGTCGGCTAGACGCCCCGCAGACTTCGATCCCATATCGATGGCTCCGTAGGGGCGTCGCGTTTCCCCGCCCAAATGGGGACTGAAACATTCGGTGGTGGAGTGTCACCGACCTAAATCTATACCCCGATTAGAAGGGGATATTCTTCTCGGGACCGTCGCATACCCAGGGGGAGGGATGTCAATGCAACTTACCGGTAATCCATTTGTGGACACAGGGCTAGCCGAGCAGAGGAGTTGGCGCTGGCTGACTCGGACGCGCGTAGGTTTAAAGTGCAAAGTGACCACCGTCCGAAATCAGGTGGAAGGACTGCTAGAGCAAGGTGGCATCAAGCTGACATCGGTTGCCAGCGGCGTATTTGGAGTTAGTGGCTGGGCAATGCTGGAGCGGATTGCCGACCCGGGTGAGGCACGGGCAGGGGGCGAAACTGACACGGCACGTGCGCAAGCGCATCACTGTGAGTCCGGTTATTGCGGCAGCAGGTCGGCGAAATTAATAAAGAATTGGGCTCGGCTACGCTTACGTACCTGCCGTATGAAGGAGCACGCGGCTTGCCTGTATCGACTGTGCCAGATTCCCGGAGTGCAACTGGACGCCGCGCAGGAATTGCTGGCTGAGATCGGGCCGACCGCTGGGGCTTTTGCTAGCCCCGAACGATTTGCCTCTTGGGTAGGAGTCTGCCCCCCGGATGAAGCACGGGCAGGCAGGCAGCCAGGAATCGGCTGGTGTTTGCTATACCGAAGTTCTCAGTCCGAATGATCTGAAGTTATTTGTTTTGATGGAGAAAGGCGTTTTCCCGACTGGGTTGTGTAGGCATGTATGTGCAGATCTTGTTCTAGCTATGCTGTATTATTAGTGCTAATATGCAGGCATGTATGTGGCCACCGTCCCCAACCGCACCTCCCCGCCCGCCGTTCTGCTGCGCGAGTCTTACCGGGAAGACAGTAAGGTCAAGACCCGAACTATCGCCAACATCTCCCATCTGCGTTCCGAACAGATCGAAGCCCTCCGCCGGGCTCTAGCGGGTTCTCT
>JBPCOQ010000034.1:0-5997 GCA_051000095.1 Bryobacteraceae bacterium
CCTTTCCCCGAAGACGCCACGCGATGTGCGAGCGATGGCGAAGCGCCGTGTCGCTGGAGAAACTTAGCGATGGTCTTGCCCCGCTTGAGACGACAGCAACGTAGCTTTCGCCGAATCCACTCGTCCAGACATTGGAGTTCAAACCTGCATGCCGCATAGCGGTAGTAGATGAGCCGCCCCACGAGGAAGAAGTTGAGTTCGACAATAACTTGCGCCAGACTAACGCCCCGGTTTCGACGGGTAATCTGCCGGATTTTCTCCTTCGCGCGGGTTACGCTCTTGAGAGATCTCCAGCACCCGCAAGCGGGGATCCCGAGTTTGCCGTTCAACAGCAGCGGTGGCCGAGGAACTTGCGCTCTCCGACCGGAGCGACGGCGCTCTTTTCGCGGTTTACTCGCAGCCGGAGTTTCTTTTCAAGAAACCGTGTCACCGATTCCACGCTTGCGTACGTGCCGCATGCTGAAGCACGGGCATGAAAGCACCAAATCTTACCGTGGCCTTGACTGCCGAATCGCGATTCTTCAATTCTCCCAGATCGTCCCTGCGAACCCAAGTTTCTGATACTTGTGACGGCCCCCGTCGCTCCCGCTAAAGCATGTCCCACAGATTGGTGTGGCACAATTATAGTAGGCGAAGAAAAAGCGAATATGCCGGCCAGCTTTGTCGAACTCCACGCCCGCTCCGCCTTCAGTTTTCTCGAAGGGGCGTCGTTGCCAGAAGAGCTAATCTCCCGCTGCGCGGAGCTCGATATGCCTGCCATCGCCTTGCTCGACCGGGATGGCGTTTCCGGCGTGGCTCGATTTCATTTGGCCGCTCAGAAGCTGGGTATCCAAGCACATATCGGAGCGGAAGTGACCTCGATCCAGGGCTTTCGCTATCCGCTGCTTGCGGAGAACCGGACAGGGTACCAGAATTTATGCCGCCTGATCACGCGCATGAAATTACGTGCCAGGAAAGGCGAAGGAGCGGCGGCGCCGGAAGAGTTCTCAGAATTCTCCGATGGCCTGGTTTGTCTGGTAGGACAGGAAGCCTTGCTCCCCGCCGCCCTGGAAACATTTGGCCCTCGCAATATCTACATCGAGCTCCAACGTCACCACACGCGCCCGGAAGAAGCCCGCAATCAAGCGCTCATCCAACTTGCCCGCACCCACAATCTACCTCTCCTTGCCAGCAATGGTGTTTCTCACGCCACACCGCAATCGCGTGAAGCGCTCGATGTGCTCACCTGCGTCCGCCACAAACTAAAGATTCACGAAGCCGGGCGGCTGCTCTCAAAAAATTCGGAGCGGTATCTCAAAAGCGCCAAGGTAATGGAGCGGCTCTTCGCCGATATCCCCGAGGCGATCGCCAATACACGCGAGCTATCGCAACGCCTGCAGTTCACGTTAAAGGACCTCGGCTACCAATTCCCACGCTATCCCGTTCCGTCCGGGGAAACCATGAATTCGTTCCTGCGCAAACGGACGGAAGAAGGCGCGCGCGAGCGTTACCGGCCTTTTCACGAGCGTGCACGCCTTCAGATCGACCGCGAGCTGGCACTGATCGAGAAACTCGACTTGGCCGGCTATTTCTTGATCGTCTGGGATATCGTGCAGTTCTGCCGCGCGCAAGGCATTCTGGTGCAAGGCCGTGGCTCGGCCGCCAATAGCGCGGTCTGCTATTCGCTCGGTATCACAGCAGTGGACCCGGTTGCCATGGACTTGCTGTTCGAGCGCTTTCTGTCGGAAGAGCGCGGGGAGTGGCCGGACATCGATCTCGATCTGCCCAGCGGCGACCGGCGTGAGCGCGCGATTCAATATGTGTACGAGCGGTATGGCAAGCTCGGGGCTGCCATGACGGCCAATGTCATCACTTACCGGGGCCGTTCCGCGGCCCGCGATATCGGCAAAGTGCTGGGCTTTACGGAAGAGGACCTGGGGCGCCTTTCAGCGCTGGTGCCCACCTGGGGCTGGAAAGATCCCAAAGACACGGCGGAAAAACATTTTCGCGAGGCCGGGCTTTCGCTCCAACATCCCCTTGTCTCGAAATTCCTGGATCTCTATATGGAGATTCAGGACCTGCCGCGTCATCTGGGCCAGCATTCGGGCGGCATGGTGATTTGCCAAGGCCAGCTAGATTCGGTTGTTCCACTCGAGCCCGCAACCATGCCAGGCCGCGTGGTCGTGCAATGGGACAAAGAGGATTGCGCCGATATGGGCATCGTCAAAGTCGATCTGCTGGGTCTCGGCATGATGGCGGTGCTCGAAGAATCGATCGATTTTATTCGGGACGACTATCACGAAGAAGTGGATCTTGCGCATCTTCCCCAGGGCGATCCGGTAGTCTACGATGCCTTGTGCCGCGCCGATACGATTGGGATGTTCCAGGTGGAAAGCCGCGCGCAGATGTCGTGTCTGCCCCGGCTGCGGCCCAAGCAGTTCTACGATATCGTCGTGCAGGTTGCGATCATACGGCCAGGTCCGATTGTGGGCCAGATGCTGAATCCCTATTTACGCCGCAGACAAGGGCGCGAGAAAGCCGAGTGCCTGCATCCGCTGCTCGAGCCCGTTCTGGCGCGGACAATGGGGGTGCCATTGTTTCAGGAACAACTGTTACGCATGGCGATGATCGTGGCCGGATTCAGCGGCGGCGAAGCGGAAGAGCTGCGGCGGGCATTCGGATTCAAACGGTCGGAAGCACGGATGCGCGATATCGAAATCAAGCTGCGATCCGGCATGGATCGCAATGGCGTTCATGGCAAGCTGCAAGATGTGATCATTCAGTCCATCACTTCTTTTGCGCTGTATGGATTTCCCGAATCGCATGCCGCGAGCTTCGCGCTCCTTGCCTATGCGAGCGCATTCCTTAAATGCCGGTACCCGGCTGCATTCACGGCCGCGATACTGAACAATCAGCCGATGGGATTTTATGCGCCGGCAACGCTGGTGAAAGATGCGCAACGGCATGGGCTGCATTTCCGGCCCATCGATATTACTAAATCGGAGTGGCTTTGCACGATAGAAGAGCGCAATGGGCAGAAATGCGTTCGCTTGGGCTTCAATTATGTGAAAGGCGTCCGGGAGCAGGCGGCACGAGCTATTCTGAGGGCCCGCGCGGAAGCTCCGTTCGCAAGCATCCAGGACCTGGTGGATCGCGTACCGGATCTGCGCAAAGACGAACTACGGAAGTTAGGCGAAATCGGCACGCTGAATTTTGTTCAGGAGAGCCAGCCGCGGCTTCACAGGAGGGATGCGCTGTGGGAATCTGAGCTGGCCATGCGTCCACGCGGCGAGCTGTTCTCGAAGCTGGAGCCCCCGGCCGCGCCTTCGCCACTCGCGCCGATGTCGGATTCCGAGCGGCTGAATGCCGATTTCAAGGGGACACACCTGACGATAGGAAAACATCCAATGGCGTTCCATCGGGCAGCGCTCAACGCACTGGGGGTTGTGCCGGCCAATCGATTAAAGAATGTATCGCACGGGCGCTTTGTGCGAACGGCTGGCTGCGTCATTTGCCGGCAACGGCCCGGGACCGCGAAAGGGCTTTTATTCCTGAGTATTGAGGATGAGACCGGAGTGTCGAATGCAGTTGTGATGCCGGACGTGTTCGAACGCGAGCGCGTCACACTGCTGGAGAACGCTTATCTGATGGTAGAGGGTGAAATGCAGAATATTGAAAATGTAATGACGGTAAGAGCCGCGCGCTTTCAGCCGCTGCATGTAGCGGAAGCGGCCGTGCCATCGCATGATTTCCGGTAGACTATAGGCAGCACGAAGCGAATGGCACTCACTCAAGAGTTTTGGCAAATCACGTTACCATTGATGACCACAGGCCTGCTCGCGATGCTGGGAACGATGACAACGATCATCGTCACCGCATCTGGCGCAAACAAGCGGATTGACGACCTCGGAAAACGGATTGACGATCTCGGGAACGGGATGGGAGCGCGGATTGACGATCTCGGGAGCGGGATGGGAGCGCGGATTGACGATCTGCGTTCAGACATGAACCGTCAATTCGGAGTCGTGAACAGCCGGCTGCAACGGATCGAAGACAAGCTGGACAGTCACGAAAATCGGATCGTCTTGCTCGAAGAGAGAACGTCTCCAATCCAGCGGTAAAAGCACTTCGATTGCTAACCGGGAGAAACACCTATCCGGTAGTGGAAGGCGAAACCAATCAAGCAGAGGTTTCCAGTTTTCCGGCATTCAGATTGGCCGTGAGTTCTTTGCTCGGCTTGAACGCCGCCGCCTTCCTCGCCGCAATCTGGATCGTTTCGCCGGTTTTAGGATTCCGGCCCTGGCGCGCCTTTTTATCGTTTACGACAAAGCTCCCAAAACCGCGAAGATCGACTCGTTCGCCGGATTTGAGCGCCTTTCCGAGTTCGGCCAGCACAGACTCGACAATTGCTTCGGTATCCTTCCGGGGATGGCCCGAGCCAGCCACAACGGAATCAATTAACTGTTGTTTAGTCATCCTGATCTAAGTCTAGCGTGACCGCAAATCCAGAACTTCACACCCGAAAGCGGTCGTCGATCTCCACCTGGTACCCGCTCGCCAGTCGATTGGTCTCGTTGGCCATGCCGGCTACCGCCATCAATTCAGAGAACATCGCATCCGTCATGCCGGCTTTGCGAGCCGCGGCGGTGTGGGACGCGATGCAGTAGCCGCACTGGTTGGTGGCGCTCACGGCCAGGTACACCATCTCCTTCACCACCGCATCGAGAGCCCCTGGCGCCATAATCTCCTTGATACTGTTCCAGGTTCGCCGCAACGTCACCGGATCGTGGGCCAGCGCTTTCCAGAAGTTATTCACCCAGTCTGTCTGGCGCGTCGCCATGATGTCGTCATAAACCGCCCTCACTTCCGGGCTAGCGTCGTCGTATTCGATGAATCCCAAAGTCGCCATGTAATCACCCGTATACGCGTCCACGATGCTGCCCGATCAGGATCTGCACCATGCGATGCGCAATCAGCTCGTGAAGAGTCAGGAGTTCGCGATTCGCGGACGTGATCGCTTCGACATCCAGCGAGTCAACGGGCCCGCCGCCCGCTTTCAACGCATCCGTAGCTTCCTGGATGATCGGGTCCGCAATTACATCTCCGGCCATCTCCCAGAGTGTGATAAACCTGTCCACCGCCGTGGGGAAACTGACCGCGAATACTCCATAGTTGCTGGTAGTGCGTGGGGGCTTGTAGTCAAGATTGAAGGGCCCATTGTAATTGTGGCTGCGCAGCAGCACCAGCACGTTCAGCCAATCCAGCGGATTCACCAGTCCGATCGCGATATCCACGTCGTGCTTGAGCCGGTAACCGTCGTTGATGTCGAAATGAAAGAGCTTGCCTGCCAGGATCGCCCGGGCCAGCGCCGCGCGAGGAGCCGCACCCCACATCAACTCATGCAGGTATTCCGGATTCACGCCCACCATCTCGGGATGTTTCAGCACGCCCGAGGCAATGAATGCAAGCATGGCATCCGTCGTAGGCAACAAAATTTCAGCCTGAGGCTCGAACGGTTTCGCTTCCAGGCAGTGTTTCAGCGTCGGGTGGTTGTGCTTGTGAGCTAACTCAATGTCGGCTTCACAGGCGGCATTCAAGCCATCCGCGTACCATTGCAGGCTCTGCTTTTCGTCTATCGCACCCTGCGTATAGTAGCCGAGCGAGCCGGGCCAGTACACCGCAAATTGCGCGCCCAGCTCGTGACCAATCGCAACCGTGTTCGCTAGTCTCCACGCCGCATACCGGCGCACTTCAGGAGCTTCGGCCGCCGGACTCGCCGCCCACACCGCGTGGAAAAACGTATCGGTAGTGACCATGGAGCAGGCAACCCCATTCGCCTTCAAGGTTTCTTGAATTCGCTCGACGATTTGCCCTTGCTCCGGCTTGCCCAGCGAAGCCGCCGGGATCACATCGGTGTCATGCGTGGCCCAATGCCCGATGCCTATCTTTGCGTACTGGCGTATGATCTCCTCGAAGCCAACGGGCTGGCGGGTGGGCGCATGAAACAGCGCCTGGCCC
>JBPCOQ010000036.1:0-5786 GCA_051000095.1 Bryobacteraceae bacterium
CCTTTCCCCGAAGACGCCACGCGATGTGCGAGCGATGGCGAAGCGCCGTGTCGCTGGAGAAACTTAGCGATGGTCTTGCCCCGCTTGAGACGACAGCAACGTAGCTTTCGCCGAATCCACTCGTCCAAACATTGGAGTTCAAACCTGCATGCCGCATAGCGGTAGTAGATGAGCCACCCCACGAGGAAGAAGTTGAGTTCGACAATAACTTGCGCCAGACTAACGCCCCGGTTTCGACGGGTAATCTGCCGGATTTTCTCCTTCGCGCGGGTTACGCTCTTGGGAGATCTCCAGCACCCGCAAGCGGGGATCCACTTCCACTTTGCGTGTTCCAAGTTTTTGCGGCAAACGTTTCATGAGTGGGCTTCGCATTCAATTGGTCATTCGGTTTGGGCGCGTGCTTACCATCAGCAACGGGACAAGGAGGTCGGTCACCATGCTGGGGTGCGGGTGCCGGCACGGCTCACCGTTGGCAGCAGCCCTGGCGAGTTATGAACCGGCGCAGGAGTCCATTGTTTATGAAAAAAAAGTTAGTTTGGTGCATTTTTCGCTTGACGGAACAACTCAGAGGACTTGCGTGCGTGCCGCATGACGTGGAACGCCCGGCTTCCGGCAGAATCTCATCGAGAAACTTGACGTATGCACTTTCCCATCGGTAATGCTGATAAATGTGGGGTACGCTTGGGTACGTGCCTATTGCCGTGCAGGTTCAGCAGCGTGTGCATCTTCACGGCGGCTTTGTGCTTCCGGAACTTCGCCCAGGGGAACAGCAAAAGGCAGAGATCGATTATGGCCGCGCGATGCCGATCAGGACCTGAGCAAAATCGCCATAGATGCGCCAGTCGTGAGTCTCATTGGCATCGGCGAGAGTGGAGCGCGACACTCGTCCGCGGAATTCCATGTGATACAGCCTGGCGCTCATCGAGCGCAAGCATGCCTCGACATCGCGCAGACTCTCGGGGTAAATCAACTGCGCAAAAGCCATTGCCAGATATTGGTCCCGACAGGAGAATCCCCGCCCGTGAGAATCGCCGCGATAACGTGCGACACACTTCTGAAACTCGTAGGAGGGCACGTGAAAACAGTTCAAAATCGAAAAATCGCAAGATGCCCCTACGCTGGTGATTCGGAATCGTTATGCGCGAAGAAATATTTTAGCCGGACAGCAGTGATTTCACAAAGGGGTCCGTGGGGATGACCAACAATTATTCTTCATTCACAGTGTGCCGTTCCGTCACTCCCACCGGCGCACCAATCCTCTGATTTGCAGCTATCCTGTGAATGGACACGCAAGTGCTTTCTCCCTGTCACATGAAGTTTTTCCTGCTCGCTGCGTTCTGGGCCATTCCTGCGGTTTTTGCCGGCCCAGCCGATGACGTCCAACCGGCCGAGTTCAACGTCAATTCCAGATATACCGTCGAGCGGATCGACTTTGCCGGCGATAAACAATATCGGCTCAGCAGCTCAGTAATGGAGGACATGCAAAGGTTGGTAGGCGAGAAGCTGAACGTGACCGCTCTCAGTTATCTCGCGAAGCAGCTCACCGAGGAGTTGAAGGCTACGTCTGTGACCTTCAGCGTGGCGCGCGGCAGCGAGCCCGCGCATGTGCGTGTCAAATTCGATATCGAAAAACAAGATGTCCGGTTCGATGTAGCGATCCCGGCTTTTTCCTACACTTCGCGTGAGGGCTTGTCGGGCGCGGGCCGGGCCACGGCGGCTTTCGGATCGAACGTGCTGGCGTTTACCGCGGTCACCAACGGCGATGATCTGGTGGAGCGTTATTCCGGCATTCGCACGCGCTATGATCGCATCGCCCTGGGATCGGATCGGGTTCGTGTTGGCCTGGAGTTCGATGCTTTTCATGAGCAGTACAATCGGGCCACGCTTTCTTCCCTCGGCGCTGGCGCTTATCGTTCCCGGCTGAACGTCGAGCCCAGCGTCACTTTTGTTGTTGCGAAGCCTCTGACCCTGACTGTCGGATTCAGTTTCGAAAAGCTAGGCGGCGAATCCGCCAGCGCGATGATCAACACTTTGGGTTATCACCGGCAATGGGAAAATGCAGGTACGGAAGATCTGGACGCCGGCTACAATCTGCGCGCCGCCACAAGGGCGTTGGGCTCCGATTACGCCTACACCCGTCATGCCGTGCACGTACGTTACGGCTTCCGGCATGATCAACAGTCTCTAGAGATAGCGGTGCAGGCGGGAGTGATCTACGGTCGCGCTCCCTTGTTCGAGCGCTTTGTATTGGGCAACAGCGAAACGCTGCGGGGTTGGAATAAGTACGATCTCGCTCCGCTTGGTGGAAACCGCGCCGCGCACGCCTCCGTCACATACGGATATCACATAATGCGGGTATTCTACGACACGGGTGCAATTTGGGATCGCGGCAAGAGCCCTGAAGAGAAGCATTCGGCCGGCATAGGAGTGACCACCGGGCTGGGCCTGTTTGGCAAGAACGCGTTGCTGCTGGCGGTCGCTTTTCCGATTCGTCCGGGACCGATTGAGCCGGTGTTTATTGCGGGAATGAACTTTTGATGACAACGTGGCACAGGCATTCGTGCCTGTGTTGTACTTTAGCGTGCATCCCGTTCCTACTCAGCGCTTGCCTGTTCGGCCTGAGCGTCTCGGGCGAGGACCTCATTCCCAGGTTCAGCGATGGCAAGCTTCAGGTGTCCGCGCCTAAGCTCCATTTCATCAGCGGCAATCAGTTGGCGCGACTGCGCAATGGCGCTTCGGTGCCGTTCGATTTTCAATTGACGCTGTTTGCCGGCTCCAAGGGAAGCGCGCTGACCAGGGCGCTGGAGCGATTCGTCGTAAGCTACGATCTTTGGGAAGAAAAATTTTCGGTCATTCGCCAACGGGACCGCCGGATCTCGAGCGTGCGCCTCTCGGCCACGCAGGCGGAAGCGTGGTGTCTCGAGAATCTCGCGATTCCCTCTTCCGGTGTACCTTTCGACAAAAATTTGTGGGTTCGCCTGGAAGTTCGTGCCGGCGACAATCGCGATCCAGCGATAGCCAAGCCCGGCGGCATCAATCTCGCGACGTTAGTCGACATATTCAGCAGGCCCGCGCGCGGCGTGCAAGACCATTGGCCGCCGCTTGAAACAGGCCCGTTCCGGCTGGGGGATCTGAAAAGATAACCGGTCATGCACCGCCTTCGCAACAAGTTGATTCTCATATTCATCGCAGCCACGCTGGCTCCGTTGTTCGTCACGGTCTGGATCTCGATCAACCTGCTGCAGCGCAGCTTGAGCTTATCGCCCACGCGAGAGTTGGACGAGATCTCCAAATCACTGGAGCAAACGGGCCGCGAAGTCTACCAGCGCGCGCGGGCATCCTTGCAAGCCGACGCGCAATCCGGCCGCGCACCGGGCCATGTCTACACGCCTGCCGGGCAGCCAGCGTTCTGGGCGAGCGGAGAGCCGGAAGCTTTCGTCCTCACGGGCCAAGGCGGCAACCATCTGAATTACCTGCTGCGCCACGGAAACCAGGTCTGGGAGTATTCAACGTCTCTGAATGGCGTCGCGATGGACCATTTGAAGGAGCAGTACACGCGGGCTCGCATGGTTGTGGATCGCGCTGAAACGCGCAACCTCCGGCGGGGATTTACCTACACAATGATTTCGCTGGCCGCCGCCATCTGGATCGTTTCTCTGGTCGCCTTGACCTACTGCGCGCACCGCATCAGCCATCCCATCCAGCAGCTCACATCCGGACTGGCGCAGGTAGCGGCGGGAAACCTGGAGTACCGGGTGCCCAGCGCTGGCGACGACGAGGCGGGCGCCGCCACCCGGGCCTTCAACACCATGGCGGCTCAGCTCCAGCAATCGCGCGACCGCCTGGTTTACGTCACCCGGCTCGAAAGCTGGCAACTGCTGGCGCGCAAGATGGCGCACGAGATTAAGAACTCCCTCACGCCGATCCGCTTGAGCATGGAGGAAGTGGCAGCCCGCTATTCAGGAAAGGACGACGCTTTCCTGCAGCAGGCGGCACAGATCGTGGTGGAAGAAGTGACAGGCTTGGAGCGGCGCGTGCGCGCTTTTTCCGAGCTGGGGACAGAGCCACCCGTCAGGCCCAGGTCGATCGATATCAATCAACTGCTGGAAGAGCGGATCGCGTTTCTGAAGTCCGCGCACCCTGGCGTGAACTACAGCGTCCGCCTCGCGGAAGAGCAGCCGTGCGCGCTGGCGGATGAGGATCTGATCAAGGGCGTGTTGACCAACCTGCTTGAAAACGCGGCGCAGGCGGGGACGACGGTGCTCGGCGTGACTGCCATCGACCAGGGCCGCATCAAGATCGAAGTGCATGATTCGGGCCCGGGTTTAAGTTCTCTCTCGCGCAGCACTCTGTTTGAGCCGTCCATTTCATTCAAACGCGGCGGCATGGGGCTAGGGCTCTCAATCGCCCGCCGGAGCGCGCTCCTGCTGGGAGGAGAAATTCAACTGGTGGAAGGCGAGTTGGGCGGCGCTGGTTTCCGGGTCTTGCTGCCCGCCGCATGAGCAGCAGCAAGCGGAAAATCCTGATCCTCGACGATGAGCCGAACATCCGGCGTTCGCTCGGTATGATTCTGGAGAACGAAGGCTACGCGATCATCCATGCAGGCTCCCTAGCCGAAGCCCGCCGCATTGCCGACCGCCCCGACGCCATGCTGCTGGACGTGCGCTTACCCGATGGCAGCGGAATCGATTTTCTCCGGCAGTTCCGGGAAAAGGAGCCGGACGTTCCCGCGGTGATGATCTCGGGGCACGGCACAATTGCAGACGCAGTAGAGGCTACGCGCGCCGGCGCCTTCGATTTTCTCGAGAAGCCCCTGAGCCGCGACCGAGTGCTGCTCTCCCTGAAGAATGCACTCGAACAGTCGAACCTGCGGCGCGAAAATGAGCAACTGCGCGAGCTGATCGGCTCGGGCCCGCGCATGATCGGTTCCTCGCCGGCGTTTCTGCGGGTAGTAGAGCAAGCTACCTTGGCGGCTCGCTCCGACGCCCGTATTTTGCTGATGGGCGAGTCGGGTACCGGCAAGGAGCTGCTGGCAGCCCACGTTCATCGCGAGAGCCCGTTTGCAACCGGGCCCTTCGTAAAGGTGAACTGCGCCGCCATTCCAGCGGACCTGCTCGAGAGTGAACTGTTCGGTCATGAGAAGGGATCCTTTACCGGCGCGGTGGGCCTGCGAAAAGGCAAGTTCGAGCTCGCGAACGGCGGCACGATTTTCCTGGATGAAGTAGGCGATCTGCATGCGGCATCGCAGGCAAAGCTGCTGCGCGTGCTGCAGGAAGGCGAATTTCACAGGGTAGGCGGAGAGCAGCCTGTGCGGGTAACCGTTCGCGTGATTGCCGCGACCAATCGCAACTTGAGCGAGATGGTCGCCCAGGAGAAGTTTCGTGAGGACCTGTATTATCGCTTGTGCGTGGTTCCGATCCGGGTACCGTCGCTGCGAGAGCGGCCGCAGGACATCGGTCCACTGGCGGAATACTTTCTGCAGGAATTCTGCAGCCGCAACAACTTCCGGACGAAGCAGATCGACGAGGGCGTGCACTCCGCTCTCGAAGCGTATCAGTGGCCCGGCAATGCACGAGAGCTGCGCAACATTGTGGAGCGGATGGCCATCCTGAGCTCCGGCGACAGACTGACCGCCGACTCAGTACCGCTCGAGGTCCGCCTGGCCCGCGACGCCGGTCCAAAATCGAACCTCCGCGAGACGCGCAACTCCGCCGAGCGCGATCACATCCTACGCGCGCTCGAAGAGACAAACTGGAACGTCTCGGCCGCGGCGCGGGTATTGGGCA
>JBPCOQ010000117.1:0-4871 GCA_051000095.1 Bryobacteraceae bacterium
ACCTTGATTAAGCGGCGCTTCTCCCTTCGAACCGTGAAACACGGCCCGGCAGGAAAGCGATTATTGTTAACATCAGGTGGGCCAAATCAAGCGATCGAAGTGGGCCACGCCGGACGATCGAACTCACCGTCTCGTTTGAGCAATACAGTTTGACAGCAGCATGAAACTCTTAATGAATCACGAGAACGCAGTTTTTGAGGATCGTGTTGTCCAACTAGACGGAAACGCCTTCGTGAAATGTTTATTTCGCCGATGCGTGATGAAGTTCTCGGGTGTAGCGCCAGTGCAACTAACACACTGCACTTTCGATGCTTGTGAGTTCGCCTTTGATGGGCCTGCCGCGCTCACCGTGGGGTTCATGTCGGCGCTATACAACGTTGGCGAATTCGGCAAGGATCTGATCGAACGAACCTTCAATAACATCAGGGAAGGATTGCTATCAAAAACCGTCTCCCTTTCGATCGAATGTCCTGTAGCGAAAGCGCCCATCAAAGTTGGCGAGATGGATCGAAAAATGTTTGAAGCACTGGATTTCGGTTCGCAAAATATCACATGCCCTCTATGCGATCAAATGCACACTTGGACCAAGTCTGACGTTAGGCTTGGACCACCAACAGCATTACCCGCCGCGTGAATTCTCCCCATCAGCGTCGGTCAAACCTGTTTCGACCTGTCACACATCAACAGTACGTCAAATTACTTCTGTGTCAAGTACATAATCACCGTTCGTTTCGTCATCCCAGGATTTCGCAGGATCCGCCAGGCGGAATAGAGTGCGACAAACCAAATTGGTATCAAGAGCACCGGAACACCGATCGCGTAAATTGCCCGACCGCTTCCGTTGGCAACCAGGTAACCATTCTTTGCCCAAATTGTGCATGAGAACACGAAAAGAAATGACGCAAGCGGGTAATACCAAACCGTATCCCACCATTTCAGCAGACGAATCGCGTCAGGTAACTGCGCATGTTTTCCAGGCTCGGTTGTCAGAGTAACACCGATCCGTTTGATCTACCATATCTCTCCGTCTGCCATCGGGAATGAAGATGGGCGCCAAACCGCTTGGGGTATTTGGAATGATGACGACGCTGGCGGCGTCTTTGGTAGCCGCACCCGCCGTAGTCACTGCGATCGGCGCTGCAAAACGCCACGCGATTGACCTGAGCGAAGTGAACGTTGTGATCCCGAATCTACCGAAGGATCTCGACGGACTTCGACTGGTGCAAAATTACCGATATTCACTTGAGCCTATTTCAGTGAAAAGGACTTGGCCCGATCCATCGATATTGCGAACGAAACTCGCGCACATTGCGCTGGTCACAGGCGACCTGATCTCGCGTATCGGCGACCCGCTGGATGCCTGCCCGCGGCAGCTAGCCCGTTTGCGGACGGAAGCGGGCGTGCTTGGGTGCCTCGGTAATCACGAAATCTACAAGTCGACCTCGGAATCGCTTTCCTTAATGCCAAGATCCACAATGCGAGACCAACTCCGGTTTGCGATTCCAACGCCAGCCGCGGCGCAGACCGCACAGACTGTCTGAGCGGGGCCTCGAATCGTTATCCCGCCACCGCGATCGCGTCGATCTCGACACTTACATCGCGCGGCAACTTCGCAGCCTGTACCGTGGCGCGGGCCGGCGCATTCTCGCCGAAATAGCGTCCATAGACCTCGTTCATAGCCTGAAATTCGCCCATGTCCTTCAAGTACACAGTGGTTTTCACGACCGAGCTGAGCGATGCCCCGCAGGCCTCCAGCACGGCTTTGATATTTTCAAGCACACGCTCCGTCTGCTGAGCGATGCCTCCCTCGATGAGCTGGTTCGTCACCGGGTCAAGGGGAATTTGACCGCTCAGGTAGGCCATGCCGTTTGCGACCACAGCTTGCGAGTATGGACCAATCGCCTTCGGGGCGTGTTCCGTCGAGACAATTTTTTTCATACTTTTAACGTTCCCACAAGTTCACTTACGCTGGCGATGTTTTCAGCGCGCAGGAAATCCTCCAGCTCGCGCGCGATGACAGCGGGAGCTTGCGGGTCCCAGAAATTGGCGGTGCCTACTTCGATCGCCGTTGCACCCGCTATGAGAAATTCGGCTGCATCCACTCCGTTTCGTATTCCGCCAATCCCTATGACGGGCAGCCGGACGGCGCGGCTGGCTTCATAGACCATCCGCAGCGCGATGGGCTTGATGGCCGGCCCCGAAAGGCCGCCGAAACCAGCGCCTATCCGGGAACGCCGGGTGCGTGCGTCAATGGCGAGCGAGACAAATGTATTTACCAGGCTGATTGCGTCCGCGCCCGCGTCTTCCGCCGCGCGCGCGAGCGGCTCAATGTGCGCGACGTTCGGCGAGAGCTTCACGATCAGCGGGCGCTTGGTGAGCGGGCGCACCTGGCGAACCAGGCCGTCGAGCAGCGCGGCGTCGCTCGAGAAATGAATTCCCCCATGCGATGTGTTCGGGCAGGACACGTTCAGCTCGTACCCTGAAATCCCCTGGCCGTCTTCCAGCATCCTCACCACCTCGCGGTAATCGCCGGTTTCGTATCCGAACACGTTGGCGAAAATTGCGGTGTGGAATTTCCGCAAAGCCGGCAGCTTTTCTTCGACAAACGCGCGCGCGCCGATATTTTGCAGCCCGACGGAGTTGATCATCCCGGCTTCGGCTTCCCAAAGACGCGGGGCGGGATTGCCCGCGATGGGTTCGCGCGAGAGCC
This sequence comes from Bryobacteraceae bacterium, assembly GCA_051000095.1. Lineage (GTDB taxonomy): Bacteria > Acidobacteriota > Terriglobia > Bryobacterales > Bryobacteraceae > JBBSHP01. The sequence continues at coordinate 2,711 of JBPCOQ010000117.1, forward strand.
CCTTCACTACAATTCCGCCGATCTTGTTCAGGTCGGCTACGCTCTCGAATTCAACACCGTAGCCGAAGGTGCCCGAAGCCGCCAGCACGGGATTTTGCAGGCTCACACCGCACAAGTTGGTGGCCAGGCGGTTCATTGTGGACAAGTCTAACAAAGTAGCTTCGCCAGCCCCAATGTAGTATTGTGCGGAAGGTGCATAATCCTGGGCGGCCGCCCGTCCCATTCCGATCGCTCGCGTCTAAATTCACGATTTTCACCGGGGTTGTCTTCTCGTGGGTGGTGTTGACAATCCTGGCGTTCGATCTCAGGCATAACCGCTTCGATCCAAGTAAGGGAGTGCTTCTCCTCGCGGTGGTGCTGCTGGTAGCAGCCGCGATCTCGCGCTTCACCATCCGGCTGCTCGCGCGCCCGCTGGCGTTGCTACAAAGTGGAATCACCTCCGTCGGCGAAGGACGGCTGGAGCCCATCCAGGTAAGCGAGACGGGCGACGAAATTCAGGCGCTCGGGGAAAGCTTCAACAAGATGATCGCCGCCCTGGCCTCCGCTCAGGGGGAGATCGAGCGCCACCGGCGCTTACTGGAGATGCGGATCGAAGAGCGGACGGAGGACCTGAAAAAAGCCATGCTGCGCTCCGAGAGCGCCAATCGAGCAAAGAGCGAATTTCTCGCCAACATGTCCCACGAACTGCGCACACCCATGAACGGCATCCTCGGCATGCTCGAGATTGCCCTCGAAAGCAAGCTGGAGCCGGATCAGGCGGAACACCTGGAGACCGCCCAAAGGTGCGCTTACACGCTGTTGACTCTGCTCAACGAAATCCTCGATCTGTCGAAAATTGAAGCTGGCAAATTGACATTCGAAGAAATACCCGTCAAGGTCCGCGCCCTGATTCGCGACTGCATCCACGCGGAGCAAAGGAGCGCTAACCAAAAAGGCGTCAGCATCCGCACAGATATTGGGCCGGAGGTGCCGGAGGAGATCATCGGCGATCCGCTGCGGATGCGGCAGATCATCGGGAACCTGGTGAACAATGCCGTCAAATTCACCGATAAAGGTTCGGTGTCGATCCAGTTGAATAGTGAGCCTGCCGCCGCGGGGCAGGTCCGCTTGCGGCTGGAGGTGCGCGACACGGGCATAGGCATCGCGGCCGATAAACTGCCCGTGGTCTTCGAAAAATTCACACAGGCCGACAGCAGCATAGGCCGCAAATACCGCGGCACTGGCCTCGGTTTAGCGATTACCAGGAACCTGGTTGAAATGCACGGCGGCGAGATTCGGGTTGAGAGCCAGTTGGGTCACGGCGCCACTTTCCGCGTAACGCTGAACGTGGCTGTGCCGGAAATCGAAACCCGCCTGGAGCCGGCCCCCGGAGCACTTGATCCAGCCGTCATTAAGCCGGATTCGAGCCGCGTACGCGTTTTGGTGGTGGAAGATAATCTGGTGAATCAAAAGGTGGTGTCGGCGCTGCTCCAGAAACGCAATTACCAGGTGGAAGTGGCGCGGAACGGCCAGGAAGCGCTGGACCGGCTGGAGAACCCGCCGGATATCGATTTGATATTGATGGACGTCGAGATGCCAGGGCTTGACGGCTTACAAACAGCGCGCAGGATACGGCGGAATCCGCTCTGGAAAGACCTGCCGATTGTGGCCTTGACCGCCCACGCCATGAGCGGTGACCGGGAGCGCTGCCTTGAATCCGGCATGAACGGCTACATTGCAAAACCCGTGCAGCCGTTCCAATTGTTCAGCACGATCGAGACGCTTCTGGGAACGGCGGCCAGGTAGCCCCGTCTTCCGCATTGGCGTTTGATGTCGCCTTCATTAGTGGCGAGAAAGCGCGCCAAGCTAGTCAGGATGTAAAGCGCCGTTTCCCGATCAATGCGACGCAGATCCGTCCTCCCCTGAGCCGTCCAGGCGATTTACTTGGCCATCTGCTAGCGCGGCCGGTGAATGTCAGACGGCCGTCGTTCACCCATTTTGTGGAAGTCGTCCCGCTCTTCCTCGTCACGAATATCCTCGTCTTCAGCCGGTGCCAGAGTCTTGTCTCATACAAGATGAGCCTGGAGCGGGAGCGAGTTTCTCATACAAGATGAGCCTGGAGGGGCGGTTCGGCATGCTGGGAGTTGATCGTCAGCATGCAAGCAGCAGAAGCTTTGAGCCT
>JBPCOQ010000030.1:0-5349 GCA_051000095.1 Bryobacteraceae bacterium
TGCCCTAAAATCGCAGCAGCATCCCTATGCTCACGATTTCCTCCAAACCGCTTTCCGCAGGCCAGGCGCGAACGTACCATGCGCGGGAGTTCGCGTCGGAGCGGCAGAACTACCGGAGCCGCGACCAGCAGGGTTTCAGCGACTGGCAGGGCAGGCTTGCCGAGCAGTGGGGTTTAGAGGGCGCAGTCGGCAATGACCATCTTGCGCGACTGAGTGAAGGCCAGCACCCGTTCACGGAAGAGCAGCTTGTGCGGCATCAGGCCAGGAGGGACCATTCCGGATTCGGAATACTCCCGGCTATTCCGAGTCCCTGATTATTCCGGGCAGAGTGGGCGAGCGAGCGTCTGGCGTAGGTTTCAATGCTGGCATAGCGGAATAATCAGAGCTTTGCCAAGAATGCAAGAAGGGTGTCATCGGCTTTGAATCGTTTTACCGCTCCTTGCACTGGCGCCACCTTTTCCAAGGCGCGTTCCTTAAGCGTTAGGTCCGCCTCCAAGTAGATGTGCGTCGTCTCGATGCTCTCGTGCCCCAGCCACAAGGCAATCACCGTGATATCGACGCCAGCTTGTAACAAGTGCATGGCTGTCGTGTGCCTGCTATGTCTCCAGAGACATAGGAGGCACTATCTACCCTTCCGGACTATGTCGAGCCAGGATGGGCCTTCGCGCATTTGGCCGGAGATCTCAGATCGCGCCGTGCAAAGGCCCCGGACATTGCCCGACATAGTTTCGTCGTGGCCATAGGCTGTTCAGGAAGGCGAGGATTCGGTCGCTTGGTTTATAGCGACCGGATTTTCCATGCGGCGGGGATGTTTTCGCAAGTGCTTTCTCCTTCATCGCGAGTGTCGCTTCGAGATAAATCTGTGTGGTCTCAAGCCGTTCGTGACCGAGCCACAACGCGATCACAGAACGGTCGACGCCTGCTTGGAGGAGGTCCATGGCCATGGTGTGCCTCAAACGGTGGACAGTGACACGCTTGTGTTTCAAGGAAGAGCACAGGCTGGAAGCTGTCATGCGATGCCTTGTTCAGCAAGTACTGCACGCCGTGGACGCTGAGGCGTCCGCCTCGGGCGTTTGGGAACAGCACGTCACCGCGCTGCGGCTCGCGCAACCAGGCTTTCAACACGGCGAGTGTCGGTCTTGCAATGGGTGTACAACGTTCCTTGCGGCCCTTGCCAATTACCCGCACGTGGCCGCCGGCTCCGAGAATAATGTCTTGGCGTTTGAGCCTAGTCATCTCGGATAAGCGCAAGCCTGTCTGTACTGCCAGCAAAATGAAAGCGTGATCACGCCGGCCAGCCCATGTGTGCTGATCTGGAACAGCCAGCAAGGCATCGACTTCGGCACGTGTGAGAAATGGGACCAAGGTCCGTGTAAAGCGCTTGCTGGGGATGGCGAGCACGCGTTGGATCTGTGCGGAATGAGTCGGCACCTCGAACGATGCAAAACGAAAGAACGAGTGCAGCGCCGTTAGTCGTAGATTGCGGCTGCGGGTGCTGATCCCTTGGCGCTTCTCCAAATGATCCAGAAATGCCGTGATCAAGGGCGCATCGATCTCCTGGAAGTTCAGCTGTGACGGCAGCTTATGTAATCGCTATTCAGTAAACTTCAGAAACTGACGGAAGGTGTCTCGATAGGAGCTGATCGTGTGCGGGCTCGCCTGGCGGGCGGTCATTGGGAGGCAGCGTTTGATGGAAATTCGCAGGGAATATATCGACCTGACGAAGGCGATGGCACGGGCATGAGGGCGTGGACGGCGCGCTCGGTTGCTCCGGGTACGCATCCTGGTCTGCTGGTGTTTCAGGAAGCGTTCGGGGTGAACGCGTATATCCGCGACGTGACGGAGCGTTTTGCGCGGGAAGGGTACGTTGCGGTCGCGCCGGAGCTTTACCATCGCACGGATCCGGGATTTGAAGGACCCTACGATGATTTGACGGGAGCATTGGTACACCTACGAGCGATCAAGAGCGAATCTCTGGAGGCGGATCTGCGATCACCTATGATTGGCTCCGTGGTACCGTTGCGAAAGATGCACGCGTCGGGGCTGTGGGCTTCTGCGTCGGAGGCATGGCAGTATTTCTGGGCGCCCTAATGTTGCCGCTCGCTTGCGGAGTTTCGTTTTACGGTAGTGACATCGCGCCCAATCCAAGCGGTCCGGGGTTGACCGGTCGGGCTGCGGAATTGAAATGCCAGCTGCTATTTTTCTGGGCTGGCCAGGACAAGCACATACGCAGGAGCAGGTCGGCGCAGTCACCGACGCGTTGCGGGAGGCCGGAACGAATTTCGTGAATATGGAGATTTGGGACGCGGACCACGGATTTCTCTGCGACGCGAAGGCGAGTTACAGTCCGACGGCGGCGCGCTCGCTTGGCCATTGACTCTTGGGTTTCTCAAGACGCATTTGAACGGACCTCGCGTGACCAGCGTAACTTCCAGGCCTACCTGCGTTCGACCGCACATTCGTTCGACAACTCGACGAGCGGCGCGGGGTTCCGAAAAGGAACGATCAACGCACTGGCACATCGAACACAACGATCCAGTACTGCGCGGATTGCAACAGCATACCCGTAAAGATCAAACCCAGACCCTGCTACACCGAGTCGCCGCTCGGGAAGGTTCTCGATCCACCACTCAAAGGCTGGGCTGAATAGACCAAGTAGCGCACTCACTGCGCCCGCTGCCAAACCAAGCTTCAGTCTCAAAAACAACCAGTGGCTCGAAGATGAAATGAGAAGGCCGGCAATTACTCCGGCGGCGCTGACAGCTAGCGCGCGGGAGAACGAGGCGAGGAGCTTGTGCCTGGATATATGCGGTTTTGCTTCGGTTTCGTAGTCGTCAGTGGGAGCGAAACCGATGGCGTAGAAGCCGCTCAGGCCAGCTCCCGACAGCAGCCCGAACCAGACGCCAAACGTCGGACCGGCAATCGTCATTCCGGCGAGGCCGAGTACCACGCCGCGAAGAAATCCAAATAAAAGCACCGTCGTTCGATGTTCCGAATTACTGGGCCTGCTTCGTACCCGCGAGGCGGTACTCAACTGCCAACAGAATGCCCATACCACTGGCGGAGACGAGTGCGTAGCGCAATCCCAGCACAATGACATAGGCGCTGAAGAACAGTGCTACATAGCCGGTTGCGCGGGCAATGGTGCGGAGCGGTCCTTGCTTTCCACCGAGCAAATCATACGCCAGATAACATCCTCCGAGGACATCAAATCCCATTCCCAACAGACTTACTTGTGCGACAAATTGGCGAGTGAGGACGGTCTCAACCCAAGAGGTCATTTTTTTCGTCGTTCCAGTCGTCTCGATGGCGGTTGAATCCTCTATTCAAGAACGTCTCGAATGTGGTCTGCGCTTCCCAGCCCCTGGAGAAAACAGTGGGCCGTGGCTCAATTGTCCCTAATCTGATGGAGCAAGATTGTCGCGAATGGTCCGAGACCAATCCCGATGATCTGAAATCGAATGAAGTCGGCGACGTCTTTCATTGGCCGTGCACGTTCAAGTTCTCCACAATCGACTGCGACAAAACCGAGCTCTTCGGCGAGAGCGCTCACAACAGTTTTGGCGTGTACATCGTCGGAACTTAGAAAAACGGAGATTCGATGGGGTCCCAGTGTTTCGCGGTCAAGCTCGATAAACCTGAGCTGCGACGGCGTTAAACGCTTTAACGACCCGCGCCAGCGGCACGTCTGGAGCCAGCCGCTCGGCAAGCGAAGGAATAGGCACATCAAAACGGAAATCGCTCGGCACATCGCTGTTGCTGCAGTCGATAAGAACTTTCCCACTAAGCGCGTGCGGCTCCCGCAAGAGATTCGAAGGGAGAACATCCGGTACGGTGTGGACGATCGCGTCTCCGAACCGTCCAGCGTCGTCCAGGTCGCCAGACTGGGCGTTGCGGTCCCGCTTGGGCTGCAATGGGTTCGGCTTTTCTCCGATCGTGGGAACCAAAGAGCACTGCATGTCCGTTACCGGCCCAGCGTAGGCTGAGGGCCCGCCCCCTATTTCCTGCTTCGACGATGCCAATTTTCACGTCTTGTCCTTCGAAGAATAGATCCTCACCGGCCCTTACGGATGCGTCAATCTCCGAACGGTATCACCCCTCGATGCCGGACCAGCTCTCCGAACGGCTCCGCAGTTCCGTCTGGCAGTGTCGCGAGCCAGTGCAGGTCAACCGCTGCTTTTTCGGGCGTTTGAGCATCCTCTAACTTAAAAACGGTACCCATGAACTCCCGCGTGGCGTCGGTCAGTGTCAGGCCAGGGCAAGCTGCGTTAATCAACGCGCCTGTCGGAAGTGCGCCGGTGTGCTTGGCCCAGCGCGCAAAGGCCCGCGTCACCGCGACTTGGCCGACCTTTGAGGGGATGTTCACCCAATCCGGCCAACCATCGTTTGCGGCAGTGCCGGCCTCGACTGCGGCGACATATTCGTCCATGGCCTTGTTGATCGCATCTGGATCGCTGTGCGTGGTGATGAAGCATTCTCTGAGATGCTCCGGCAGACTCTTGAGTACGCCGAAGCTGCTCGCCACCACGATCATTCGGCCGTTTTCTCGAAGAATCGGCAGAAAGGCGCGCAGCACGCGAAGTGTCCCGTGGCTGTTGGCTTCGATCATCGGTCGCGCGTCTTCTGCCGCAGGCACGCCGACGCGCGCCATATAGGCTCCGTTTTGGACGACGATGTCCACGCCGCTATGCCGCGTCCGCATGAGTTCGGCGAGTTTGGCCGCTGCTTCCGCGTTCGCCAGGTCGAACACTTGGCAGTTGACGACCGCTCCTTCGGCCTCGAGAGCATCAACGATCTCCTCGCCATCAACCTGCCGCCGGGCGGTCAGATATACAGTGCCATTGTCTTGCCAGGAGATCGCGAGAGACTTGGCGAGTGCGCGGCCGATGCCACGCGTGGCACCCAGAACGATTGCGATTTTATGCATCCTAAAGGTGACGCTCCTTCCGTGCGAAAAGTCGCTTCTCTCAATCAAATCGACGCGTTCCCCATCGACTTATGTAGCTGTAGTCAACTGCGCTTGAACTGCCGAATCGAATAAGACCGTCCAGTTAGTGAATGGATGAAGCTCGTGCAGTTCAAGATCAATCATCCCTTCCTTAAACAAGGGAAGATTGCGCATTTCAGCCATTGCCTCATCGACACTGCCGAACTCCAGCGTACCGATCATACCTCCGAAGCTGGGCGCGGTGTTCGGTTCGCGAATGGTTCCGGCGGCGTAGTGGAGTGGCCCCCAAAAGTGAGACAAACAGTTAAGACTCAAATTTCATTAAACGGAGAACAGAGCCTTGAGTTTGTCGCGACGAACCTTCACCAAAGAATTTAAGTTAACCGCCGTAAGGCGGCTAA
>JBPCOQ010000032.1:0-37761 GCA_051000095.1 Bryobacteraceae bacterium
TTAGCCGCCTTACGGCGGTTAACTTAAATTCTTTGGTGAAGGTTCGTCGCGACAAACTCAAGGCTCTGTTCTCCGTTTAATGAAATTTGAGTCTTAACTGTTTGTCTCACTTTTGGGGGCCACTCCAAGTTCCGCTCGACACGTCTTCGGTGGTCCTCTTTTGATCCTCGATTACGCAAACATTCGCAGAGGTGAAACCAATGAGCCAAAGAAAATCCACAGCTAAAAAGACAACCAAGCTTTCCGCCGCGAAAATAGGAAAGCTTCAGATGAGTCATGTTGAGCTACTCGCGCCTATCGCGGCCGCTATGCCGGGACAGGATCAGCCGGTCCTCGGACATGCGCGTGCAGTCGTGATCGTGTGCGCATGTGCGAACACGAGTCCGCTGAACCTGCCTAGGACGCTTTCAGAACTCGGAGTGGACGGAAATTCCTTCCAAACGTGTGTACTAAGCGGCGTCCGTCACGCTGGCTATACCATTGGGATCGACCGGATCCCTGATTCGCCGGATACAACCTTGTTTCAAGTCGTTATCGTGATTCAGAACGCGCCCCGGGCCCAGCAGCCAGGCGGAGGTGCCTGATGACGCATGTTTTACGTCTTTGCTGGATACTTCCGCCACTGCTCTGCGCCGTCTTCGCGCAGGATCCTAAAGTTGCGAAGGACGGAGTCACGGTGGACCCACTTGATCACAAAGTGATCCTCATCCTGTTTGACAGTCCATATCCGGCATCGACGGACGTAAACAGCGCCGGTTCTTGGGTAATTGTTAGCCAGAGCCCATCCGGTGTGAAGAAATACTCTGTCGCGGGAGTCGATGCGTCCGCTCTTGATCCACGCTCGCAAGTAGAGAAAACCATCAAACTGCAATTGTCAGACGAGGTACCGCCGAATACAACGCTGCTGGACATCACCCTCGTGAACTCCAGAACAGTCTTGCATTTCGCCCCCGTCACAGATCCTAACGCCCTGGGAGGTACTCCCAAGCCCGGCTCGGTACTCTCACCGGCAAGAAACAAAACCGACTCGGACATCTATTTCAACGGATCGTACACTGCAGTCAAAGCCGGAGATCCGGTTTATGACATCGATGCCTTCGCAGGGTACATGCTGGCCATGCAAAACTCCTCGCGCTACTTCGGCAAAATCGGTTTGTACGGTCAAGCCAGAACCAGGATGAACTCGACGGCAGATCCCAATTCGTTCCTAGCCTACCTCGTTTATCAGCGCGTAATCGGAAATGCGACGCGCTGGTGGGGACCTTTTCAATCGCCGTACCTCAACTTTCGTTTCGGCGGAGTCGAATTCGATCGTAAAGCCGACGAGTTCAACTTCGTGACGAGCCCCGTGGTGACCCTGCCGTTCCGTTTGTCGGGCAAGCTTTCCGGGCCAATCGAACCCGGAGGAACATTTCCACACATGACTCTGTTCTTCGGAACAGAGTTTGTCAACGTACGTAAGAGCGTACTTGCGCCGGTTGACAACTGGCATACCCGTGGTTTACTCGGTGCGACTTTTGCGGCCGGCATAGCACCGGGAAAGAATCTCCTGGATTCCATCCAGCTCACCTCGGCCTACCAGGTGCGTTTGCCATCCGCGCCCGAAATATTCTTCGACGATAAGTTCGCGCCGATAGACCCGTCTACGGGGAAAAAAGGAAAGACGCCACCCATGCTTGGAACGCAGGCGCGGCATAGTGTCGACACGAAGCTCACGTACAATGTTTCGAAATGGGCCGGCTTGACTTTAGAACACACATACGGCAGTCTGCCACCTGTCTTTATTAAGACTGAACACTCCTTTACCGTTGGTTTGAGCTTTACTCTAAAGCAGACCAGCTATGGGCGCTACTCTATATTAAAGCCATAACTAAGTTTTCAGATTCTGCCGCGGGCCGCGCTGACAATCAAAAGTGCTATTCTTCCGTATAACGTTATGCTACGCAATACAAAGCTATGGGCCTCCGGCCTGACAATCGCGATTCTTCCCCTACTGGTTTGGGCGGCGGAGACCGTCGATCTTTCCATCGTCAATCAAATTAAGTCCGAAGCCTTCGATAACTCGAAGGTCATGGATCACATGTTTTACCTCACCGACGTCAACGGCCCCCGCTTGACCGGATCGCCGGGCTTCAAGGCGGCTGGCGATTGGGCGGTCAGCCGACTGAAAGAATATGGCCTCTCCAATGTGAAAGAAGAAAAATGGGGGCCGTTCGGCCGCGGCTGGGCCTGCAAGCACTATGAGGGCCACATGATCGAGCCGCAGTATTCGCCTCTCATCGGCTTTCCGTTAGCCTGGACCGCTGGTACCGAGGGCACCATCACCGGTGAGCCAGTCATGGTCAATATCCAGAAGGAAGAAGATTTCGCCAAATATAAGGGCAAGCTCAAGGGCAAAGTGGTCATGTCCATGCCTGCCAAGGACCTCTCCATCCAAACCGCCCCCGCCGGCCGTCGCTACACGGATGAGGAATTATCGGCCCAGGCGCTGGCGCCAGAGCCCGGGCGTCCCGCTTTCGGCCCTCGGCCGCAGGCCGCTGCTAACATACCCACCGACCCGGAAGAGCGCCGGCACATGTTCGAAGAGCGTCGCAAGTTCCAGGAAAAACTCGCCGAATTCCTTAAGGCCGAAGGCGCCGCCCTTCTGTTGTCGTACGGGTACAACGGCGATGGTGGAACCGTCTTTGCGGCCTCTGGCGGATCTTACGATCCCAAGAAGCCGATCGCTCTGCCGTCGGTCGCGCTCACACCGGAGCATTACAATCGCATCGCCCGTCTGCTGGCGCACAAGCTGCCGGTCAAGCTTGAGTTCAATATCCGCAATGAGTTCCTCAGCGAAAATCCGGATTCCTTTAACGTGATTGCCGAGATTCCCGGCAACTCCAAAAAGGATGAGATCGTGATGTTGGGGGCGCACCTCGATTCCTGGCACGGCGGCACCGGCGCCACGGATAACGCCGCAGGGTCCGCTGTGGTGATGGAGGCAGTGCGCATTCTCAAAACACTCAATCTCAAAATGGACCGCACGGTCCGCATGGCCCTATGGGGCGGTGAAGAAGAAGGGCTGCTGGGCTCGCGCGCCTACGTCAAAGAGCATTTTGCCGATCGCGAGAACATGAAGCTCGCCCAGGAGCACGGGAAGATGGCGGGCTATTTCAATCTGGACAACGGCACTGGAAAGGTCCGCGGGATTTACTTGCAAGGCAACGATATGGTGCGGCCCATCTTCGAAGCCTGGATGGCCCCTTTCAAGGACTTTGGCGCGAACACGATCACGATTCGCAATACTGGCGGGACGGACCATCAGTCCTTCGATGCGGTCGGCCTGCCCGGCTTTCAGTTCATTCAGGATCCCGTCGAGTACACCACCCGCACCCATCACTCCAACATGGATGTTTACGATCGCATCCAAGCCGGCGACTTGATGGAAGCCTCTGCCATTATGGCTTCCTTCGCCTACGACACCGCCATGCGGCCCCAAATGCTCCCGCGCAAGCCGCTGCCCAAACCGCAACCGGCCAGGCGCGGCGCCGATGGCAACCCATTACCAACTGGCCAATAGCTGTTGTAGTACAACATTGATTCTGCCTTCTCCGTTTGGAGGGGTACGGGAAAATCATGCATAGTAGGATATGAGAATGCACAGGATTCTACTAGTCGCTCGAGCTTATGTACTTGCGATCACTGTGTCCGCATTGGCGCAGACGGGAGTTGGTCCCGAGGCAGCCGGGGTCACTGTTTTCGACAAGATCATGACCGGCTCTCTGACGAATTACGGCATTACGGGCGGCGCGCTGGCGATCACCTATAACGGACGCCTGGTCCTGGCTCGCGGCTATGGCTTCGAGGACATGGAAAACAACATTTCCATGCAGCCGGACACCTCGTTCCGCATCGCCAGCCTTTCCAAGCAAATCACCGCCGTCGCCATTCTGAAACTCATCGAGCAGGGCAAGCTGCATCTGGACGACTCCGCGTTCGCCTATCTGGCTGACCTGCAGCCACTGCCCGGTAAGACTGTAGACCCGCGCACCTCGTCTATTACGATTCGGTACCTGCTCGAGCACGCCGGCGGGTACGACCGCGATGTGGACCTCGACCCGATGTTCAACGCGACCGCCATTGCAAAAGATCTCGGAATCGAATCGCCTCCCGGCACCGATGAAATTATTCGCTGGATGCTGGGCCGTCCGCTGATCTTCACTCCGGGTGTAAAGACCGTGTACTCCAATTTTGGATACGCGGTCCTGGGGCGCATCCTGGAGCGCGTGACAAGCACGCCGTATGATATTTGGGTCCGAACCAATCTCCTGGAACCGATTGGAGCGGCCCAGGTCCGGACCGGCAACACACTCGCCTTCGGGAAATTGCCGAGCGAGACAAAATATTACAACGATGGCACCGGTCCTTCGGTATTTCCTTTTACGCCGGCGATGGTCCCGTGGTCTTACGGCGGATGGTACATCGAAGCGATGGACTCGCATGGTGGTTGGGTCAGCTCGCCGGTCGACCTGCTGCGTTTTTGGAATGCCATCGAGGGGCGAAGGGGCACGGCGCTTCTGTCCGCGGGCTCGATCGCCAATATGGTGGCGAATCCTGGAATTCCGGACAATACGCCGGACGTCTGGTACGGGTTCGGTTTTGAAGTGCAGCCCGATAGCCCCGCGGGCGCCTACTGGTTCCACGACGGTTTCCTCGACGGCCAGACCTCGTACGTGGTGCGCAGCCCGCGCGGCTGGGACTACGCTGCCTTCTTTAACACCACGCCGAGTCAACAGCAGGCGAAAGAACACACCGGCAAGAACACGCCGTTTCTCACGCAGTTGGATAGCAAAATGGCAGCCGCGCTGAACTCGATGACGTGGCCTGCCAGCCTCGATTACTTTTCGATGTACCCAAGCTCGCCTACCAGCCAACCGATGATCCGGGGCCAGAACGGTGTCGTGAATGGAGCCTCGTACCAGAGAGGATTCACTCCAGGATCCTGGGTAACGATTTTCGGGGCGAACATGACCGGCTCCACGAGAATCTGGGGCGCCTCCGATTTCTCCGGCCAGTCGCTCCCGCTTGCATTGGACGGATTGTCCGTGAAAATCGATGGGAAGCCCGCGGCAGTCTATTACATTTCACCCACGCAGATCAACGTGCAAGCTCCCGCGGATTCGGCCAGCGGATGGGTGCCCATCGAAGTCCTCTATAACGGGGTGAGCACCGGTGTCGTGGGTGGCGAAATTCGCCTGGTTCGGCCCGAGCTGTTTACCTACGGAGCGAAACAATATGTAGCAGCGCGATTTGGCGCCGATGCCAACACGGTGGCCGGCGATCCCTCGATTACACCCGGCACCAAGGCGGCCAAGCCGGGTGACGTGCTGATGCTATACGCTACCGGTCTCGCTGCATCGCCTGCGGGAACGATCATTACCGCGCCGGCGTCGCTCAGCACCTTGCCCGTCGTAAAGATCGGAGGCGTGGTGGCGCAGGTGGCCTATGCAGGTCTGGTGGCCGCCGGTGAATTCCAAATCAATTTGACTGTGCCAAACGTCGGCTCCGGCGACCAGCCGGTCACGATCGCAATGGGCGGCACGGTCTCGCAAGGCGAGGCCGTGTTGACGATCGCAAAGTAGGAGTATGATCTACAATGACGCGGACAAGCTGAAGCATGTCTCACATATCCGCTGTCGTTTTCGATTACGGGAATGTGTTGAGCGATCTGCAGGATGATGCGGCGATCGACGCCATGGCGGACCTGCTCGCGCTGGACCGCCCTCGATTTCTGGAAGTGTACTGGCAATTTCGCGTAGCTTACGATGAGGCGGCGCTCGATCCGGAGTCTTACTGGCAAGCTGTCGCTCGCGCCGCCGATCAAACCCTCCAGTCTAGCGATATCGATCGGTTGAGGCGGATCGACGTCCAGAGCTGGATCCGTCCCCATCGACCGATGGTGCAGTGGGCTACGCGAGTGCGGAAAGCGGGTTTCAAGACGGCGGTGCTTTCTAACATGCCGGCGGACTTGAGGGAGTATCTGCTGGGTCCGGAATCCTGGTTGCCGGCGTTCGACGAATTGACGTTTTCATGCGAGATCGGGTGTTCGAAGCCGGATGCCCGAATTTACCATCATTGTCTGGAGCGGCTGGACGTGCCTGCTTCGGAAACGCTGTTCCTGGACGATCGAGCGCCCAACGCCGAAGGGGCTCGCGCCATCGGGATGCACACGCTCCTTTTCACCGATACGGAAACAGCCGCCCGGGACCTTGAGGGGCGGTTTCTGTTGCCAGCGGTATACTGCAAATAATGGCCTCGTGGTCTCGTCTGTGGCGTGCAGGGCTCATTCTGCTCGTTCTATGCGGGACGTTGGCGCACGAAGCGCTCGGGGCCTCAGACGATCACCGTCACGGCCAAGGATCGGTTCCAACCCACTGTTGCGGCGTTTGCCACGCCGGCCACATGGCCGTGCTGCAACCTGCAACCACTGTCGCCGTAAATGGTCCAGCGGTAGCGGGCGGGTGCAGTGCGCTTCAGGCAGATCCTGACGTTCTCGATCCACGTGTCATATTTAAGGCCCCGCGTGGGCCTCCTGTTTAGTCCTTCGTCCCTATTTTCGACTTATCCAGCGTACGTGCCGCCCCTCGGGCGCGCTCGATGCTGTCATTTCATTTAGGAGAAAAGGACTATGCAACTTAATAACATTCGCATTCTTATTGGAAGCTTTTGTCTTCTCGCTTGTTCATCAGGTTTGATCGCACAATCACTCGGAAGCGCCGGCACGATTGGGGGCACGATCACCGATCCGTCCGGCGCTGCGATCGGTCACGCTACCGTTGAAATCCGAAACCCGATCACGGGATACAGGCAGACGACGGAGTCTGACTCGGCGGGCGTCTTCCGGTTCATCAACGTCCCACCGAATCCGTACCACCTGAAGGTATCGGTGGCAGCGTTTGCGACGGCGGAGCAGGATGTCAACGTTCGAACGGCGGTGCCCCTCAGCTTGAACATCGCCCTCGCTCTGGCGGGTGAAAACACGACTGTCAACGTCGAAGCCACTGGTGAGACGCTGGTGGAAACCGATCCGTCATCGCACACGGACGTGAGCCGCGACTTACTCGAAAAGCTGCCGACCATGTCGCCGGGGAATGGCTTAAATCAGGCAATTCTCTATTCTTCTCCGAGCGTCGCGGCCGACTCCAACGGTTTCTTTCACCCGCTGGGAGATCACGCCCAAGTGTCCTATAACATTGACGGCCAGCCGATCAGCGATCAACAAAGCAAGCTGTTCTCCACCCAAATTCCGTTGAATGCAATCAACTCGCTCGAGCTGGTTACAGGCGCTCCAAATGCGGAGTTTGGCGATAAGACCAGTCTGGTTGTGGATGCGACCACGCGCTCGGGACTGGGCTCCACAAAGGTGTTTGGAAGCTTGACGGGATACGCGGGCTCCTTTGGCACCTGGGGAGAGGAGGCGACCCTGGGATTCGGCACCGCCAAGTTTGGCAACTTTCTGGTGGTGGATGGGGTGCGGTCGGGACGCTTTCTCGATTCTCCGGAATTCCTGCCGCTTCACGATATCGGGCAGAACCAAAGCATCTTCGACCGGCTGGATTTTCAACTCTCCCCGGTGGATGTGTTGCATCTGAATCTGCTGGTCGCGCGCAACTGGTTCCAGGTGCCGAACACGTACGATCAACTGGGACAAGATCAACGCCAGCGCGTGGTCACGTTCAACATCGCTCCCGGTTATCAGCACACCTTCAACACCCACACCCTGTTCACCATCAACCCTTTTATCCGTCGGGACCACTTGAATTACTATCCCAGCCGCGATATCACGAATGATTTGCCTGCCACAATCTCGCAGGAACGTTTCCTGACGAATTACGGATTCAAGGCCGACCTTTCCTATGTGCGCGGCGGACACAACATCAAGCTCGGCACACAGATCATGCAGACCCGTTTACAGGAGGCCTTTAATCTCGGTCTTACCGATCCTTTGTTCAACGCCGTCTGCGTCGATCAGGCAGGCAACCCCGTGGAGTTACCAAGGATCGTCAACGCCGCGACGTGCGCAACTGCTGGCTCAGGGATCACGGCCAATCCGGATTTCAACCCGGGCCTGGTGCCTTTTGACCTGAACCGCGGAGGCCGCCTGTTACGCTTCAATGGCAAGAAGAACATCAACCAGTACGCCTTCTACCTGCAGGATCAGATTACGCGCGGCAATTTCACTTTCAACGTTGGGCTGCGCGGCGACCTCTATTATGGCTTGATCGCGGAGAGCGCAGCCGAGCCACGCTTGGGAGTTTCGTACCTGGTGAAGTCCACGAAAACAGTGTTGCGCGCGGCTTACTCGCGTACCTTTGAAACGCCCTATAACGAGAACCTGATCCTTTCGAGTTTCACCGGGTCGGGTGGCCTCGCAACCAATGTGTTCGGCGCTTTGAGCGCCGCGCCCATCCGGCCCGGACATCGGAACCAGTACAATACCGGGCTCCAGCAAGGCATTGGGCGCTTCCTTCAGGTAGACGCGGACTATTTCTGGAAATACACGCAGAACGCATATGATTTCGACACACTGTTCAGCACGCCGATTACATTTCCGATCACGTGGCGCAAGTCGAAGATCGACGGCGTGGGTGTCCGGGTGAGCACTTCCGACCTGAAGGGTTTCCAGGTATTCACCACCATGGGACACACTCGAGCCAGATATTTCGGACCGGAAGTAGGCGGAGTGATTTTCAATTCACCGCTCAACAACAGCGTATTCCGCATCGATCACGATCAGGCATTCCAGCAGACCACGAACCTGCGTTATCAGCGAGGGAAGAACGGACCCTGGGGCAGTTTTACCTGGCGTTATGACAGCGGCTTGGTTGCGGCCCATGTTCCCGATATCGCCTCGGCGCTCGCTTTCACAGGCGCGGAGCAAGCTGCCATAGGATTCTTCTGTGGCAACGTGTTCGCGAGCGTCACGAATCCGATCTCAACCTGCGGGGCTGGGCCGGGTGCAACTCGGCTTCGGATTCCCGCGGCAGGAACGGAGAATGACGATACAAATCCGCCTCGGATCGCGGCGCGCAACCTGTTCGATGCTAGCGTTGGCACGGACAATCTTTTCCACCACGCCGAGGGGATGCGGGTCCTGCTCCATTTCACGGTTCAAAATCTGACGAACAAAGTCGCGCTGTATAATTTCCTGTCGACCTTCAGCGGCACGCACTTTGTGCAGCCACGGACGTATCAGGTCGAACTCGGACTGGCGTTCTAGGCCTGGAATGAGCCGAATGAAATCGGAGCTTATTCGGCTCTGGCCCGCTTTCGTTCTGTGCGGGACAGTTCACTTTTGAGCAGCACCTCAACTATGTCGGGCGTGGGACGAGTGCTTTAGCGGAACCGTTGCGCCCTGCAGGTCTCATTCTGCTCGTTCTATCCGGGACGTTGGCGCACGAAGCGCTCGGGGCCTCAGGCGATCACCGTCACGGCCAAGGATCGATTCCAACACACTGTTGCGGCGTTTGCCATGCCGGCCATATGGCCGTGCCGCAACCTGCAACCACTGTGGCCGTAAATGGTCCAGCGGTAACCGGCTGGTGTGGTGCGCTTCAGGCATGCCCCGGCCTTTGCGATTCGCTTGTCATCTTTAAGGCGCTGCGCGGGCCTCCTGTTTAGTCCTCTGTCCCCAGGTTTGATCGCACAATCACTCGGAAGCGCCGGCACGATTGGGGGGCACGATCACCGATCCGTCCGGCGCTGCGATCGGGCACGCTACCGTTGAAATCCGAAACCCAATCACGGGATACAGGCAGACGATGAGTCTGACTCGGCGGGCGTCTTCCGGTTCATCAACGTGCCGCCGAATCCGTACCACCTGAAGGTATCGGTAGCAGCGTTTGCGACGGCGGAGCAGGATGTCAACGTTCGAACGGCGGTGCCCCTCAATTTAAACATCGCCCTCGCTCTGGCGGGTGAAAACACGACTGTCAACGTCGAAGCCACGGGTGAGACGCTGGTGGAAACCGATCCGTCATCCCACACGGACGTCAACCGCGACTTACTCGAGAAGCTGCCGACCATGTCGCCGGGTAATAGCTTGAATCAGGCGATTCTCTATTCTTCGAGCGTGGAGGCCGATTCCAACGGTTTCTTTCACCCGCTGGGAGATCACGCCCAAGTGGCCAATAACATTGACGGCCAGCCGATCAGCGATCGACAAAGCAAGCGATAAGACCAGTCTGGTTGTGGATGCGACCACGCGCTCGGGACTGGGCGCCACAGAGATGTTTGGAAGCTTGACGGGATATGCGGGCTCCCTTGGCACCTGGGGGAGAGGAGGCCACTCTTGGGTTCGGCACCGATTCACGATATCGGGCAGAACCAAAGCATCTTCGACCGGCTGGATTTTCAACTCTCCCCGGTGGATGTCTTGCATCTGAATCTGCTGGTCGCGCGCAACAGGTTCCACGTACCCAATACTTACGATCAACTGGGACAAGATCAACGCCAGCGCGTAGTCACGTTCAACATCGCTCCAGGTTATCAGCACACCTTCAACACCCACACCCTGTTCACCATCAACCCTTTTATCCGGCGGGACCACTTGAATTACTATCCCAGCGGCGATATTAAGAATGATCTGCCGACCACCATCTCGCAGGAACGTTTCCTGACGAATGATGGATTCAAGGCCGGCCTTTCCTATGTGCGCGGCGGACACAACATCAAGCTCGGCACACAGATCATGCAGACCCGTTTACAGGAGGCCTTTAATCTCGGTGTTACCGATCCTTTGTTCAACGCCGTGTGCGTCGATCCGGCAGGAAACTCCGTGGAGTTACCTGGGATCGTCAACCCCGCGACGCGCGCAACTGCTGGCTCAGGGATCGCTGCCAATCCGGTTCAAAACCTGACGAATAAGATCGCGCTGTATAATTTCCTTTCGACTTTCAACGCATGATCGCCGTGGGCGCTGAGACCCTCGATTGTGACGACCACTTTACCCGCCGCAGCCTTCAATGGGTGTCTGGCAACTGCGCGTGGCCGCGCCATTCAGATGCACGGTGCAGGCGCCGCCCCATCCCGCAACCGTACTTAGTGCCGGTCAACTGGATCATATCGCGCAGATACCACGACAGCGGCATGCCGGGATCGCCGTCAAATTGCTTTGGGACACCATTCACTTTGAGCTGGATCATTGGTTACTATATTCTCACTTGCCGCGGAAGCTGCAAAGGAATCAATCGGCGCAGGCAGCTTCAGCCATTTCCCATGATTGTAATAGTGGATCACCGAGGCTTTCTCAAACTAGAAACGGAAGATGCACCGTTGATCGAGCACAAAACGGCCCAATCTGTTTGGCCGGGCACACCGCCGCATGTCAGGTCTTGAACCACGTTACTTGGCGGTTTTTGAAAAGCCGTGGGCGGAAGTCGAACGATTTCCCGATCCGCTCTTTTTGCTGAAAACACTTCACTCGCCGCGGAAGTTGGTTCGGGTGAAACACTAACCGCCGTCCCGAATCAAACCACTGTCGGGAGGACAGTCAATGAAAACCGCGTTCCTGATTGGCCGTATCGTCTACGGAGGGTTTTTCCTGTACAACGGAATCAATCATCTTAAGAACCGCAAGATGCTGGCGCAGTATGCGGGCGCGAAAGGCGTGCCGATGCCTGATCAGGCTGTCAGTGGTTCCGGGATCATGTTGTTGATGGGAGGCGCAAGCATCCTGCTGGGCCTGCAGCCGAAGCTTGGCGCCGCCGCCATTGCCGCTTTCCTGGCCAGCGTGTCGCCCATGATGCACGACTTCTGGACTTCGGAAGATCCCCAACATCGCCAGAATGAGATGATCCATTTCAGCAAGAACATGGCGCTGCTCGGCGCGGCGCTGCTGTTGATGGGAGTGAAAGAACCCTGGCCGGCCAGCCTGCCCGCTGCTACCAAATAGACTTGAGCGGCCGGACAGTTAAACTGACTGCAAGCTGCTCACTTACTGATTCAGGGCTTTGGCTAACTTGTCTACCTGGGTTTCAGCACGGTCTAAGAATCGCATTGCGGCGGCCGGGTCCTGATTTCGCAGGGCCGATTCCGCCTGATTGAAGAACGAGTGCATCATGTCTCGAGCTTGCGCCCAGTCGCTTCGCATCCCGAGGCCGCTCGCGTTCTGGTTCTGCTCCAGGCGCTGTAGCGAGCGATCCAAGGAGTTCATACGGGCGGTGATTTGAGACATGCGGTCTTCCACTTTCTGAAGATCTGCCGCGGAGATAACAGGAGCAGACGGAACGGCCGGTGCCGCCGGGGCTGCTGGTGCTGCGGCGGGAGGCTCCGGCAGCGGCTGTGCTGGAGGTGGTTGCCTTGGAAGTTGTTGAGGCCGGGCGTGGGTCTGAGCGGGCACGACCTGCGGACTTGCCTCCACCATCGGAGACGCGGAAGGCGGCGTTGCCGGTGCGGCTGGTAGTGGAACGGGCACCGGTTCCGCCGTGGTGACGACGGCAGGCTCCTGATGAGCGCTGGTTCGGAACCACTTGGGACCTTCGAGACCAAGCACGGCAAGTACAATCACGGCCGCGATCGCCCCTAGCGCCATGTACAGCGCACGGTGTGATTTCGGAACGCGCTCCACCGCTGGCATGGTTACGGCCGGCGCAACATAAGGCGCGGCACTCGCTGCAGCATGGCCGTCCAACTTAGCGCGCACGGATTCGAGAGCATTCAAAAACGCGTTGGCCGTTTGAAAACGCCGTTCCGGTAGCTTGGCGATCGACATCAAAATGATCTCGTTCAGTTCCGGCGGCAGCGTGTGGTCCAGTGCGATAGGAGGTGTAGGCACGTCGTTCAAATGTGCCGATTTGATAGAAAACTCACTGTCACCCTGAATCGGGCGGCGGCCCGTTACCAACTCGTATAGAGTGATGCCCAGCGAGTAGATATCGGAACGCGCGTCCGGGGTCCCGCCACGGATCTGTTCCGGCGACATATAGTATGGCGACCCCACCGTCACACCGGTTCCCGTCAGCTTAGGGTCGGAGGCAACCTGGGCGATGCCGAAGTCCATCAGCTTCACCGATCCATCCGGCATCAGCATAATATTCGAAGGCTTGATATCGCGGTGAATGACGCCTCGCTCATGCGCATAGCTGAGCGCCCGGAGCACCTGGGTAACCCAAGCCAGGCAATCCGGCAACGGGATCGGACCTTTTGCGAGCCGCTGGTCAAGAGGCAATCCCTCGACGAACTCCATGACCATCACGATCTGGTTGTTGTAATGAAATGCAGTATGTAGGCTGGCAATGTTAGGATGATTGAGCGCCGCCTGTACCTTGATTTCGCGCATGAAGCGCTCGGCGAGATCGGGCTCCTTAGTCAAGCTCGGGAGCAGCACCTTCATGGCTTCCGTGCGATCGGAGATCACATTCCGGACGCGATACACTTCGCCCATCCCGCCAGCTCCGATGGCAGCCACAATTTCATACTCGCCGACTCTGGCTCCAGGCTCGAAGCCAGGGCTGGGGCTGGCGCCACAAGCCTGAGTCACCCCTCCCATCGAAGCGGTATCCAGAGGAGCGCGCCTCTCGCTGGACATTACTGCGCGCTCCGGACCGCGTCGCCAACTTTAGGCGCGCCGCCGCCAGTGAAACGTCCTACCGCGGACTGGTCGTCGACTTCGGTGATCACGAGATCGCCGACTTTATCCTCGACGCGCCGGATCACTTTGCCGGTCGCGGGATCGTGCACTTCACGCTGCTTTCTCTTGACGTCGAGATGATCGCCAACCTTGACGCCCGCCTTGCTTCCGATGTTGAGTATGATCTGGCCGCCGCTCACGTCGGCAACCAATCCTTCCAGTTCCACCTTGTGCGCCGGTAGCTGCGACGCGTGTGTATCCAATTGCTGCGCGACGGCAGTCACCGCCTGATTCACGGCTTCGCCCAGGATTGTATTGGCGAAGTTCGAGCTGCCCATGTCGATAACGCCGCTCCCCTGATTGATCCAGCTACCGCCCGATCCCACCAGAGCCGTACCTGACCGCTTGGATTCGCCGCGGCCCGTCACGGCGGCGAGTATCTCGGCGGTATCCGTGTTGATCATTCGTGTCGTGATGCCGACCACCGCTTTGGAGTTCTTGGTCTGCACGCCGCCCAGTCCGTATCGTCCCGCCAGCCCCCCAATGCCGCTACCGCCGATCGTACGATTCTGATCGTCGCGTCCGAATTGCGTGATGCTGCCCGTAATGATGGCATCCACGCCCAGAATTCGTCCCAGCTTAGCGGCCGTGTTGGAATCGGCCCGATCGCTGTTCGAGAAATTTTGTTCGGCGAGAATTTTGTCGAGAGCTTTGCGCTCAATCACTGAATAGGTCCCGCGCTCGACGAGCCTCTGGACCAGCAGATCCGTGATACCCTTTCCAACATCCGTGTTGGTTCCGAAAATCGCCGCAACACTGCTTTGCACCGTGGCGTAATCGAAATCCATCACCGCGACGCGCTTCTTCTGCCCGAATGCTAAAGCTGCGGAAACGAGGATCACGAGAATCAGGTAGATAAATCTTTTCATGGGCGAAATTGCCTCCCGCAGTGATTGTAATGCAGTGCAGTGCTCCCATGTTGGGTTGACGCAAGATGTGGCGTAAGATGACGAAATGGCCGCTCAAGCGGATGTCGTAATCATCGGCGCGGGCATTGTCGGGTCAAGCATCGCCTATCACCTGACCGAAGCCGGCTGCAACAGTGTGCTGATGATCGAACGCGAGACCCGGCAAGGCCTCGGCTCTACCGGCAAAAGCATGGGCGGCGTGCGGGCGCAGTTCGCCACGGAAGTCAACATTCGGATGTCCTTGCATTCCATTCCGTTCTTTGCCGAATTCGAAGAGGCCACCGGGACGCCTTCGGGTTACAAGCCGCGCGGGTATCTGTTTGTCGCCAACAGCAATCGTCATCTCGAATACCTGCGCGCGAATTATGAACGGCAGGTCGCGCTAGGACTGAAACGGGTTCACTTACTCGATCCCGGCGACATTCTCAAGATGATGCCGCAGCTCCGTTCGGATGACATCGTAGGCGGCAGCTTTTGTGAGACGGATGGATTCGTGGATCCGCACAGCGTCATGACCGGCTTCACATCGCGCGCCATCGAACGCGGGGCCGCCCTCTGGCGCGGTGTCGCGGTTACTGGCATTCGGGTAGAGGGTGGCAGGGTTGCGGGCGTGGAGACGGCAAACGGTCCCGTCTCTACTCGGACGGTCGTGAACGCCGCGGGTCCGTGGGCGCGAAGCGTCGCGGAGACGGCGGGCGTGGATTTACCGATACGCCCGCTGCGCCGGATGCTGGTTCCCACCCACCCTTTTCCCGGCCTCCCCGACCGGCTACCCATGGTGATCGATATGAGCAACGGTTTTCACTTCCGTCCGGAAGGACTCGGGTTGCTGATGGCGTGGAACGATCCCCAGGAGACGTCCAGCTTCAAGACCAATTTCGATCCGGAGTTCGTCGAGAAAATCCTGATGCGCGCGGTAGATCGTGTTCCCGCGTTTGTGGACCTGGAAGTCAACCCGCGGCGCGGCTGGGCCGGCTTGTATGCGATGTCGCCCGATCATCACGCGATTTTAGGTCCGGCGCCCGAAGTGGAGGGCCTGTTCTTCGCCAATGGATTCAGCGGCCACGGCGTTATGCATTCGCCCGCCACCGGTCGCATTCTCTCGGACCTGATTCTGCGCGGCGAATCGGAGCTGATCGGGCCGAAGGTTCTCGACCCCCGGCGCTTTACGGAGGACCGTTCCATTCACGACCCGGCGGTGTTGTAGTTTGGCACAGGCACCCCCACGCGCAATGCAACCAACACACTCTCGAAAACCCTCCTATGGCTCGATATAAAGTGGAGCAGGCCATTGGCCCTGCCGAGCAGGCGAAACCGCCTACTCCACTCACTGCTTTTCATCGCCTTTGGTGGGCGATCCCGCGCCCATACAACACAGGCAAGAATGCCTGTGTCACTCACTGGTATAAAAGATAAGTATGATCTACCGTGTCGTTTCCAAGCTTTGCCTGGCAGCTCTATGTATCGCCTCCGCTGCCCTGTGCGCTCCCAAATTCACCATTGAACAAGCCCTCAGCTTCGCGTTTCCTTCCGATCTGACCGCGGCGCCCAAAGATGGCAAGGTCGCCTGGGTGCTCGACGAGCGTGGCGCGCGCAATATCTGGGTTGCGGAAGCTCCCGATTATCGCGCCAGAAGGCTCACGCATTACCAGGCGGATGACGGCCAGGAGATCGATCAAATCGAGTGGCTGCCGGATTCGAAATCGCTGGTCTACGTGCGTGGCGGGGACTTTGAGACTCATCGCGACAATCCGAATCCCGCCAGTTCTCCCGACGCCGTGGAGCAGGCCGTCTGGTGGGCGCCGCTTTCAGGCGACGCTCCCAAAAAGCTGTCCGAGGGCAACTCCCCGGCGCCCTCGCCAAAAGGCGACCGGATCGTTTTCCTGAGAGCCAATCAGCTTTGGACGGTCCCGCTGGACGCCCCCGGCCAGTACTTGGATTCGGCCAAGCCCGTCCAGTTGATTCACGCCAAAGGGCAAATCAGCGAGCTGCGCTGGTCCCCCGATGGCGCCCGCATCACGTTCGTGAACGGCCGCGGCGACCACTCCATCATCGGCCTTTACGAGTTTGCAACCAAGTCGCTGCGCTACCTCGACGCGAGCGTGGATCACGACGGCAATCCGGTGTGGTCGCCGGATGGACGGCAGGTCGCGTTTATCCGTATCGCCGCGTCTAATCGTGGCGGCGGCCCCCTGAGATCCGCGCAGACGCCGTGGTCGATCCGCCTGGCCGATGTGGAAACCGGCAAAGGCCGTCAATTGTGGCAAGCGCAACCTGGGCCCGGCAGTGCATTTCATCCGATCGTTGCCGAAAACCAACTGCTGTGGGGCGCAGGCAACCGCATCGTTTTTCCGTGGGAGAAAACGGGCTGGGTTCATCTGTACTCGATCTCCACCGGCGGCGACACCCCCACCTCGCTGAACCCGAATGGCGGGTTTGAGGTGGAGCATGTCTCCCTAACCCAGGACGGCCGCGAAGTGCTCTTCTCCACGAACCAGGATGACATTGACCGCAGGCACATTCGTCGAGTGTCAGTACTAGGCGAGAAAGGCGCGCCAGTAACAACAGGTGAGGGCCTCGAGTGGTCCCCGCTTGAGATGAGCGATGGCCATGCAATCGCCATGCTGCGCTCCGATTGGAAAACTCCCGCTCATGCCGCAGTGCAGGTAAACGGAAAGATCCGCGATCTCGCGCCCGAAGAGTTGACCGCCGGTTTTCCGTCCACTTCAATGGTGCGGCCCCAGCCTGTGATGTTATCGGGAGCGGATGGCATGCAGATCCACGGCCAGCTTTTTCTCCCGCCGGATCTCAAACCCGGCGAGCGGCGGCCGGCCATGATCTTTTTCCACGGCGGCTCGCGGCGGCAAATGCTACTCGGCTTTCACTACATGGGCTATTATCACAACGCCTACGCGATGAACGAGTATCTGGCGAGTCTCGGCTACATTGTTCTGTCGGTGAATTACCGCAGCGGCATCGGCTATGGGCTGGATTTCCGTGAAGCCCTGAACTACGGACCAACCGGCGCCAGCGAATTCAACGACGTGCTGGGCGGCGGGTTATATCTTCGAAACCGCCCGGATGTCGACCCGAAACGAATCGGCCTATGGGGCGGATCTTACGGCGGCTACCTGACGGCCCTGGGACTCGCTCGCGCATCCGACCTGTTCGCGGTAGGCGTCGATTTCCACGGAGTGCACGATTGGAGCGAGCGAATGCGCGCGCCCGATTCAGGCGCCGATGCCAACCGGATTCGCGTCGCTTTTGAGTCTTCGCCAATGTCCTCGATCAGCACCTGGAGATCCCCGGTGCTCCTCATCCACGGCGACGATGACCGCAACGTAGCATTTCACCAAACGGTGGCCTTGGTCGAGGCTCTCCGAAAACAAGGCGTACCGTTCGAGCAGCTCATCTTCCCCGACGAGATCCACGGCTTCCTAACCCACAAGCGTTGGGTAGAAGCCTACGAAGCCAGCGCCAATTACATAAACAAATATCTAAAGCACTGATCTGTGTTTATTCGTGTGCATCCGTGGCTATGGCTTTGATCTGCTTGCTCTCATGAGCATTCTCTTTGATGCTGACCGATTCGCCCTTGGACTCGTACGGCTTGAGGAAATCCGGATCCTGATAAGCGCCAAAATCGACTTGCTCCCAGGCGAATAACTTGTACTCGCCGGGCACGATTCCCTTGATTGAAAATTTCCCGGTCTGATCGGTGCTCGCCGTTTTGTAGAGCCGGTCGTTCTCACGCTTTTCCGGAGCCGGGATCAGCACCACCATGGCTCCGGCCGCCGGTTCCGATTTGTCATTCTGAACCGTGCCATCGATCTGTCCTCCGGCCGCGCTAACCACAATCGTAAACTCGCCCGCAGTTACTCCCTGCGTAAAATCCACCCCTGACTCAGTGACATCGGCATCCCCAAAGCGGATACTCTTCACATACAGGTTGTCTCTCATTCCGTTCACGTTCACAGAATAAGCATCGGGCATCAGGTTCTTGAGAGTGAATGTGCCGTTATTGTCGATCTGTCCCGCTCCACCGCCTCCGAAGGGACCCGGGTTTTTGCTCAGCAGGTATACATTGAATACCGCTCCGCCGGTATCCGCGTTATTCTCCACGACGACATGGCCGGTCAGGTCCTGAGTGGGGCTGATCGTGAGCTGAATACCATCGATGTTGCTCGTTCCCACCTCGATCGGCAGCTTGGCCATGGATGGCTTATCGGAATTGAACATCTGGGCCACCAGAACGTATGAGCCAGGCACGACATTGTGGAGTTCAAAAGACCCTTTGTCATCCGTCACCCTGGCGTTGTTGCGGCCCATCATTCCCATGAAACCCGAATTCCTGGGCATCAGCGATATCATGGCTTGGCGTTTGTTCCCGGATGGGTTGATCAGTTGCCCCCGGACGCGCACCGCCCGGGTCTTCGCCAGCGCCACATCGATACCTCGAAGCTGCGCCCCGGGCGCTACTTCCAGTGGCGCCGCGCCCTCCACCGTTGCCGAATTGGGATAGTATGCCGGCGCGTAAGCTTCTTCGTTTTTCTTCTTTGGATCGCTCGCTGCCGGGTATCCGCCCTGAAAATTGTTGACTTGATATTGCGCGCTTAGGTAATAGCGGCCGGGGGCTAAGCCAAAAATCCGGTATTCGCCCAGATCGTTGGTGTTGGCGTTTCCAAAAGGCATCAACTGCTTCTTGCCCCGGTTGTAGGTATACCGTAGGCATTGCATGATCACCTGGGCTACCGGATCGCCATCCTCGTCCACGACACGCCCAGTAACTACGCCCTGCGGAGTTAGTTTGAAGACGATGTCTTTCATGCTCTGTCCCGCGGTGAGCGTCAGATTCGTACCGGGGCGGGAAGGGCCCTTTGCTCCGTACTGTTGAATCACAAAGCCGGTCCGAGCCGCTATCATACTGTAGCGGCCCGGATCGGCGTCCTCAATCTTGAAGTGACCGGCCGCATCGGAAATGGCGCTGTGGGCGGTGTTGTTCATATTGCCCATTTGGCGCAGCGTGATGTTTACCTTCTTCACCGCTTCGCCGGTAACTGCATTCACCACCGAGCCCTCGATCGTACACTTGTCCTCAGCCTTCACCGCGGCAGCAGGCGCTGGATCCGGAACTTGGCCCGCTAGAAGAAAGCCACCGGCCACCAACAGCCAGCCATATCGCATGTTCCCTCCTCACTCCTTATCCGGCAGATCGCCCAAATACTCCCGATACAGCCGCATCAGCCGCTGGGCTTCCTCGCGCCTGCCTTGCAAATCGAACACCACGGATCGGACTTGCAGGAAACGCGGAAACATCAGTGACGCAAACAGAGACTCGTTCGCGGTGAGTGGAATTGGATAGATGTCCACCAACCCCGCGGCATCGCGAGTGCGTCCCGCCTTGCTGTAAGCCCAGGCGAGCATCGTTCGGACCTGCGCGTCCGACTCCGGCGCAGTCTCCCGATACAGCACCTCCAGCGGAGCGATCGCCTCTCCATACCGCCCTACCAACAACAGCGCGTAAGCGTCCGCCACGTGGTTGCCCGACCGGTGGAACTCGTGCGCCGATAAAAAGCCGCAAAGCGCCGCCAGATTGCGCGCGCCCGGAGTGACTGCCGCCCCAGCGGCATCTTGAGCCAGACGAGCGGCCGCGTCTCGATCGCCAATTTGCAGGTTCCAGATGGCCAGTTGAGCGCCTAGCAGCGCGGCGTTGTCACCGTGCGCGGTTGGCAACAGGTGTTGCATCCGATTCAACGCCTGTTTTCTCAGACCCGTGATCCACTCCCACTGCGCGCGCTGATATCCGTTCAGGACGCCATCCTGGTTTTTGCCAGCGTCCATGTAGCGGTTGAAAATCGCATTCGCGCCCGTTCGATCTCCGGTCATTAGCCTCGCCTGCGCGGCCTTCACGAGTCCCAAATTCAGCCGGGAGCCCGCATCGCGCCGTTGCGCGTCGAGAAAATAGCGCTCAGCCGCGGGGAAATCGCCCAGGTAAAAGCTCACCTCGCCCAAAGAGTCGATGGGATTCATATCGCCCTCCGGCGCGAGCTTTTGATACGTCGCCAGGCTCTGCCGCGCCCCATTCAGATCGAGCGCGAAAGCCTGAGCATAACCAAGCTGGTTAAAGGTGGCGGGGTCGGCCGGATCGCATCGTGTGGCAGCCTCATAATCGCCGACCGCCTCACCGTACTTGCGCTCGAGCATATGCGTCTGCCCCAGGTTCCGGAATACATCCGGATCCGCGGGGGTCACTTGCGTGAGCCTGACCAGCGCTTGTTCTCGTCTACCCGGATCGCCGGTTGCGACCGCCGACAAGTACGCGAGCCGGGCCCGATCCACTGGATTAGCGGCCTGTTGCGCGCCGGCTGCCGCTGCTTTCGCCGCATCGGCGCGGTCCCCCGCAACCAACCACGCTTCACTTAAATGGATATACGACGCCGTGAATTTCGGATCTTGCACCGATGCCGTTTGTAGCAGCCGCGCTTGTGTGGAGGCATCGGCGGACGACAGCCCCTCGCCAAAAGAGCCGAAAGCAGCGGGGTCGCGCGTGCTGAAGGTCCGGGCCTCGGGGGCTACGTCTTTGGCGAGTTGATTCACCAGCGGAAGGATGCCCTCGCGTGCCGGACCATCCAGCGAGAATTGGCGCGCCATCTTGTGCCGTGCCAGGTTCTCCAGCGAGGCATGCACTCGCAGCCGGTCGCCCACGAATTCAAAGTTCGCTTCCAGCACTTCCGACGCGCGGCCTAAGTAAGCGCTACGCACGGATTCGGTTCGAAAAGGATAAATCTGCCGCAGACCGGTGAGATCGGAAACCAGTGCCGCCGCGGAAGCAGTCCCCAGCCATTCGATTCGGGCATCCGAAGTCAGATTCTCAAATGGAAGCACGGCGAGCCGCTCCGGCGAATGAACGCGATGCGAGCCACAACACAGAATGTAGGACATGCTCAAGCTTGTCCCAATCAGGCCGAAGGCCCGCTTAAAGCACACGCGGATCCAGCGCCAGCAACTGCTGAAATTCAGGTAACTTCTTCAAGCCCGCAAACTCCGCGTCTTCCTCGAATTTCTTCCGATCCTTGAACCCTTCTTCAATCGCCTTCCGGATGTACAACAGCGCCCGCTCATTCATCCCCGCCTTCGCGTAGGTTTTGGCAAGATAGAAATGAAATTTCGCCCGCTCTTCCACGCTCCGTTCCTGCAGCAGAACGCCATGCGTGTTGCGATGCTCGAACACTTCCGGGTCCAGGTCCAGCGCGTGCTGGAACATGTCCGCGGCATCCTTGTAGTTCTTGCGCGCGAAATAGGCGGTGCCGAGATTGCTGTAGATGGAGGCCGAGTTCGGCGAATAGCGTAATGCTTTCTTGTAATCGCCGATCGCGCGGCGATAACTCTTGCGCGAATACTCGATGGTCCCGAGATTGTTGATCGCCTCCGCATACGTCGGATTCAATTTGATGGCGCGCTGGTAATACTTCTTCGCGGTGTTCAGATCCAACATCTGGTGATAGCCGATGCCTGTCTTGTTCATCAGGATGGCGGAATCGCCCGGTCCTTCTTTATAGACATCCACCGCTTCGCGGAACATCTTGCGCGCCATATAAATGTCGCCGCGCATTTCGGGGGTGATCAAAGTTCCGGACGGTTGAGTACCCGCGGAAGGTGGGTTGGTGGGTGTGGACGGCGGCCGGAAACTCTGCTGGCCCGCGGCCGTTAAAACCTGTGCAGCAAGGCTCGCAATCAAGGCGAGCGGGAAGCTGGAAATCATGGTAGCCCCCTAAATCAGCTTCATCCACTTTAACTCATTTTGTGGGGCATGCTTCAGCGGGAGCGACGGGGCCCGTCACAAGTATCGGAAACTGAGTGGAGTGGGCGTTTCGCCCGCCTTCTGGCATCACTTTGCCCTGGGCAGGCAAATTGCCTGCCCCACTCAGAATCAACCACCTAGCCGTGGGTTTCTCCAAAGCTTGTCCCCATTTCGCCGCCAACAAACGGGGGAGGGAAGAGGGGGGCAGGTAGATATCCAGCTACCTGCCCTCTAACGCCTTGGAGGAGGGCGTATTTCAGTTGCAAGTGTTGTGCCGGCGCGGGCGGCTTTCTCTCAGGAAATCTTTGCCGCCCCCGCAGCCGCGCGAACCGGATAAATTTTTGGCTCTCGCCCCCATCGCTCCGAATACGCCGCGGCTATCGTGCTCTCAAACCGCTGCACCGCGTCTGGCTTCATCAAGCTGACCGTGCAGCCGCCGAAACCGCCGCCAGTGATGCGGGCTCCGTAGACGCCTGGAATAGTCAGAGCGGTATCCACCAGGAAATCGATCTCTTCGCAGCTCACTTCGTAATCGAATTGCAGGCTGCGATGCGAGGCCACAAACAGCCGGCCCATTTCGGCGAGATCCCGGCGGCGGCAAGCCTCCACGAACTCGAGCACACGCTGATTTTCCGTGATCACGTGCCTGGCCCGCCGTCGCGCTACTGAATCGTCGATCGCATCGAGCTGCTCGATGGTCACATCGCGAAGACTGGCCACTTCCGGATCGACTTTTCGAATGGCCTCCACGGCGCGACCGCATTCCGCAACCCGCTGGCGGTAAGCAGACTGGCCCAGTTCATGCTTCACCATCGAATTCACCGCAACCAGGGCCGCCCCGGCAGGCAGCGGCACAGTCTCGCGCTCCAGGCTCCGGCAATCGATCTTCACCGCGGCGCTCGCGTGTCCAAACACCGAGATGCACTGATCCATGATCCCCGACGGCAAGCCTACAAAGTCGTTTTCGGCACGCTGGCATAGCTTTGCCAGTTCGATCTTTGGAGCGGCATCCAGCTTCCAGCCCGCCGCCAAAGCGATCGACACTTCTAAAGCAGCCGACGAGCTAAGTCCCGATCCGGATGGTACGGCGCTGTCGATCAAAATATCCCGTCCCGAATTCTGTGGAATCTGACGCACAACACCGATTACGTAGTCGGTCCAGTCCCCAGCCGGAGACAGCGTTTCAAGCTCCGCCACTGGCCACTCGCGGCCCTGGTCGAGATTCAGCGAGTAGATCCGGAACACGCCATCCCGATTCGCAGCCGAAGCGGTGTAGCAGGCCAGGTCGATCGCAATGGGGAGAACGAATCCGAGATTGTAGTCGGTGTGCTCGCCGATCAGGTTCACACGGCCCGGCGCGTAGAACAACTCGGGGACCGCGCCGAATCTAGTCCGAAACGCTTCGCCTAATGAGATCGCCGGGCTAGCCACAACATGACACTACCAAACACCAGCATGGAGGCACCACAGTAGAGGTCGATATTGGCGGTGGTCAGATGTGCCTGTATCGACGGACCTATGCCGCCCACGATCAGCAATAGCACTCCGGTGATCGCAAAAAAGGATCCGATGGGTATGCGCAGATCGTTCATATTTACCAGAAGATCAGATTCAAAATAATCAGCGCGATCGCGACGACAATGGCGAGCGGACCGGGCCGCTTGTACCAGGGCACGCCGTCTTCATGCGGTATGTCTGTAAAGCCGTAAACCAGATTGTGCAGCTCCGATTCAGGCTTGGGCTGCGTCATTAGGCTAACGGCCACGGTGACTAGAAAGCAGGTTGAAAACGTGAAGATCGCGATCCAGAAGTTCTGTGCCATGGAGGAGGGAAAGGCATGCACCGGGCTGATCCAGCCTCCCTTTCCCTCCGCGATGGTGAGCCCGTGCGTCGTCGCCGCCACGGCGGTAGCGGCCAGCAGGCCAGTGAAGGCGCCGTGCCCGGTAGTCCGCTTCCAGAACATTCCCAACAAAAATGTTGCGAGCAGCGGAGCGTTGACGAATCCAAACACAAGCTGCAGAAAATCCATGATGTTGTTAAAGTGAGTTGCTAAATACGCTGTACCCACGGACAAAGTTACGCCCACGATCGTGGTGATGCGGCCTACCCATAAATAGTGACTGTCGGGCGCTTTCGGACGGATATAACCTTGATACAAATCGTAAGTGAAGACTGTGTTGAAGGCGGTAACATTGCCAGCCATGCCCGACATGAACGAGGCCATTAACGCCGTCAGGCCAACTCCCAGCATTCCCGATGGGTAGAACTGCGCCATTAATGTAGTCAGAACCTGATCGTAATCGGGACCGCCGGTATCCTTCATCGGAAGTGCGTAGCCCACGGCCATCTTCGATAACGCCAGCGCGGCGATGCCGGGCACGATCACGATAAACGGCATCAACATCTTTGGAAAGGCGGCAATCAGCGGTGTACGCCGCGCCGCGGACATCGAGTCGGCGGCCATGGCGCGTTGTACTACGAGAAAGTCAGTGCACCAGTATCCGAAGGAGAGGACAAAGCCGAGTCCTGCCACCAATCCAAAAGCCTCCACGCCTAACGGATTGCTGGCGGCGGTTCCCGCATAAGTCCAGGAATGCGTCCATTGCGGAGGGAGGCGCGCTGCCATGCCGCTCCAGCCGCCCGCGCGCATGGTGGATAGAATCGCCAGCGGAGCAAAGCCTAGCACGATCAGGAAGAATTGCAAGACCTCGTTGTAAATAGCGCTGGTCAGTCCGCCGAGAAAGGTGTAAACCAGCACGATGATCGCGGACAGCATCACCGATTGCGTGAAGCTCCAGCCCAGTACCAGGCGGAAAAGCAGGCCCAGCGCATACATGGAGATGCCGGATGAGAACAGCGTCATCACGGCGAAGGTGATGGCGTTGAGCGCTCGCGTCTTTTCGTCAAACCGCAGCTTCAGATATTCCGGGACGCTGCGGGCGCGGCTGCCGTAATAGAACGGCATCATGAAAACACCGACGAACAGCATGGCGGGCACTGCGCCGATCCAATAAAAATGCGCGGTCATGATGCCGTACTTGGCTCCGGAAGCGCACATGCCGATCACTTCCTGAGCGCCTAAATTGGCCGCGATGAAGGCCAGGCTGGTAATCCAGACCGGGACCGATCGTCCGGACGTCAGGAAATCTTCACTGGTGGAAACCTTGCGTTTGACAAGCCAGCCAATCCCGAGGACGAAGGCGAAATACAGCGACAGGATCAGGTAGTCGACGGGGGCAAGAGTCAATCAGGCAAAGTGTAACACAGCACTTAGACACCTAAAAGGTGATCTGTAGTAAAGGTATAGAGTGAACTGGATATCGTTTGTTTTCGCGATTGGGGCCGGCGTGGCGAGCCCTTTCCAAACTGGAGCAAATGCGCAATTAGATAAGTCGCTGCAGCAGCCAATCTGGACGGCCTTGGCCGTTTACATAACAGGTGTAGCTGGTTTGTTTGTCATTCAAGCATTTCTGCGTGAAGCCCTTCCATCGCTGGACCACTTGACTAAGGTTCCCTGGTGGGCTTGGACCGGGGGCGCGATAGGCTTGATTTCCACCATAGTCGGCCTCGCTCTGGCGCAGAAGCTCGGCTCGGGTCTTTACACCGGACTCTCGGTGACCGCCTCCATCCTGACTTCGGTACTGCTCGATCAGTTTGGCATTCTCGGATTCAAGACGCATCCGGCTTCGCCACTTCGGATCACAGGGTGCGCGCTGATGATCACGGGATTATGGCTGGTCGCGAAATTCTGAACACCTCTACCCATGCTGATAGGGAAGATCGGCCATAGGCGCTTCCGGAAAGGTGACATGCACTACTAATCCTTACTTTCTTTGTTCTTTGTGATGAAAAACATCAAGACGAGCGGCATTTGGCCTCGCTGGAATCCGAAGCAGGTGAGTAAAGAGTATGGTTGTAAATCCTTGTTGCAGATGCCGCGGATCATGAACTCTCCCCGGCTGACGATTTCCAGCAGGAGTCCGGCCTCGGAGTTAAAGGGGGGGCCTTCGCCAGCTCGAAGCCGCCTGCCTGGTTTAACGATGGTATACGCCCCCAAGGTCGGGCGCCGCATCGCTGGCCGTCCGGGCAGCGTGATACTCGATCTCTACAATGAATCCGGCGATCTCGTCGAGATCACCGCCGCTGGATGGCGCACCGTCTCGAGCCTCGGCTCAAGCGCTCCCCGGTTTCGCGAAGAGTGCCCGTCCGCGGGCGGTGCCCCGTGGGGCAGGTGATCTTGTCGCCTGCCAGGGCGACCCGCCTTTGGTCGCCTGTTCTCCCGTTCCAAACCGAAACAACCCGTGCCAAAATAATGCCACAAGCCAAATTCTCAACCCAAAACAATCGCTTATCCCCAATAAAATCCTTATCTTCCCTTTGGCCCCCGATCTGCAACTGCCCTGACATGCCGGAGCCAATCTCCAGCCGTCTGGAGCAATACATGGACCTTCTGAGCGCCCGCCAGAAGCTCGTCGCCTCGAATATTGCCAATATCGATACACCGGGATACAAGACACGCGATATCGATTTTCAATTCGAGTTCCTTAGCGCGCTGAAAGGCGCTGCTCCCAATGTCGTGGACGTGCCCGGCCTGGTCGTGAAGAACGACGGCAACAATGTCAGTCTCGATCGTGAGGCGCGGCTTCTTTCCGAGAATGCGCTGCGTTTCACTTTGGCTTCCAATCTCATGCACGGGCAGTTGCAAGGGATTCGAACCGCCATTCAGGAGTCCAAATGAGTCTGTTCTCAGTTCTTTCAGTTAGCGCGTCGGGAATGTCCGCGCAGCGCTCGCGCGCCGAGTTGTTGGTCGAGAACCTCGCCAATTCGGAAACCACGCGAACGCCGGATGGCGGCCCCTACCGCCGCAAGGACGTGGTGTTTACCAGTGAGCCGCAGAGTTCACCGTTTAGCGCTCTCTTTCAAACCGAAACCGGTTCGGGAGTGACCGGTGTCCAGGTCTCCGATGTCATCCAGGATAATAGTGAACCGCTGAAACGATACCTGCCGGGGCATCCCGATGCGGACGCGAGCGGGTACGTTGCCTTTCCACGGATCAATCCAGCCGAGGACATGGCCGATCTCATCAGCGCGTCGCGCGGCTACCAGGGCAATATTGCGGCCATGAATGCGATCAAAGACATGATCCATCGCTCGATCGACCTCATGCGTTAATATGTCCTTCCCAATCACACCTGCCGCGGTCCCATCCTCCGCCAGCATCCACCCCATCGAGATGCCTACCGGCGTCCAGGGGGCTGGCGCCGGAATTGGCCCGAACAGCTTCCAGTCGGTATTTTCGGACGCCCTCGGACAAGTCCAGCAACTTGGCAAGGCCGCGGATACGAGTGTGGACCGGTTCCTGTCGGGTGAGAACGAGGAAATCCACCACGTCGCGATGGTCACGCAGCAAAGCGAGCTGGCCTTCGAGCTCTTCATGCAAGTGCGCAACAAAGTCGTGCAAGCCTATCAGGAAGTCATGCGGATGCAGATGTAAGCCTCGATTTATCCCGCTAAATCAAAATGGATCAACTCAAAAAGCTATTCCTGAGCCTTAGCTTGAAACAGCGGATCACGCTGGGCGTAGCCGTAGCCGCGGTGATTGGTGCTTTGTTCGCATTTTCACACTGGAATCGCGAGCGGGATTTTAAGCCGTTGTATACCGGACTTTCGCAAGAGGACGCAGCCGCCGTGATGGCCAAGGTCCGTGAAGGAGGGACCGAGTTTCGTCTGAGCGAAGGGGGTTCGTCCGTTTCCGTTCCGTCAGCCAAAGTCGCTGAGATGCGGCTCCAGTTGGCCGCGGCGGGAGTACCGAAAACCGGACGGATCGGCTTCGAGCTTTTCGACAAAACGAATTTCGGCGCGAGCGATTTCGCGGAACAGGTGAACTTCCACCGGGCGCTCGAAGGCGAATTGGAGCGTTCGGTGATGGCGATGTCGGAAGTAGAGCTGGCGCGCATTCACCTCACACTGCCCAAAGATTCACTATTTACAGAGTCGAGACAACCAGCTAAGGCCAGTGTTTTGATTAAATTAAGGCCAGGATCTCATCTTTCACCTCAAAATGTGGCTGCCATCTGCCAATTAACGGCCAGCGCGGTGGAAGGCTTGTCCCCCGAGTCGGTTTCGGTCGTAGACATGCGCGGAAATCTGCTCAGCCGTCCGCGCAAAGCGAGCACACCCGATGGGCTGGAGCCGGACGATACCCTGCTCGACTATCGCCAGAAGATCGAGCGAGACTTGATCGGCAAAATCAACACTACTCTGGAGCCTTTGCTGGGCGCCGAGAAGTTTCGGGCCGGCGTTTCGGTCGATTGCGACTTCTCGAGCGGCGAGCAAAGCGAAGAGACCTTCGATCCAAACAAGTCCGTGATGGTGACCTCGCAAAAGACCGAAGATATCAGTGGGAGCAATTCTGCTTCGGGCGTGCCTGGTACGCCATCCAACCTGCCGAGACCAACCTCGCGGCCAGGAGCAACGGGCGGGGGTGTGACGCGCCGGACCGAAAACATTGCCTATCAGTCCAGCCGAACGGTTCGCCGGGTGCGTATCCCACAGGGCAACGTCAAGCGAATGTCGGTTTCCATACTTCTCGATAACCTTGTGCGCTTTGAGGGTTCCGGCCCCAAAGCGAAGCGAATTCTTGAACCTCCGGCTCCGGAAAAAATCAAATCCATTCATGACTTGATTGCCGGGGTGATCGGCTTTTCATCGGAACGGGGCGACCAACTGGTCATCGAGAGCCTGGCCTTTGAATCGACCCTCAATCCCTCGCCAGTCGTTCCGGATCTGGTGAGCGGCCCAACGGCGGACCAGTTGCCGGTCTGGCTGCGGAATGCGCTCAAGAACAAAGTCCTGCTCGCCGCGGTTGCGGGCGGAACCCTGATTCTGGTTTTCGCCGCGCTGGGAGCCTTTCTCATGATTGGCCGCAAGAAGAAGAAACTTCACGCCGTGGAGATCCAGGCCAAGATCGAACAAACCAAGCAGCACGCCACGCTGGCTGCGGCCCAGGACTTCTCAAAGCAAATGGAGGCGCAATTGGCCCAACAGGCTGAAATGAAACAGCGGCAGGAAATTGAAGCCTTGAATGCGCTGAAGCTGCCTCCAGTGACAACCAAGAAGGCCGAGGTTCTTGCAAAACACATCACGGAAGAATCGAAGAGGGCTCCCAAGATGATCGCGCAGGTGCTGCGCTCCTGGGTCGGTGACCCGGTCCGCTAAAACATGATTCAGAACGTCGAAGCGCCGCTCATTCTCTCCGGCATAACGAAGGCCGCAACGCTCCTGATCATCCTCGGCGAGGAGACCAGCTCCAGCATTCTGCGCGAAATGGATGAAGATGAAGCTCAGGCGATCGGGCGCGAGATTGCTCGCATGTCCGCCATCACCGCCGAGAGCGCCGAGTTAGTGCTGGAAGAGTTCTACCAGATGGCGATCGCTCATGACTATGTACTCAAGGGTGGACTGGACTATGCACGGAAAGTACTGATGGGCGCTTTTCCGCCGGAACACGCGCAGAAGATTCTCGACCGGCTCATCAAGGCACTCGGCTCGGAATCGGCCAGCTTTGATGCCCTTCAGAAAGCCGACCCTCAGCAACTGGCGAAGTTCATTCACAACGAGCATCCGCAGACCATCGCATTAGTGCTCTCGCATTTGAACTCATCTCAAGCGGCGGCCCTTTTGATTTCGCTACCGGCCGAGCTGCGCGCCGATGTAGCATACCGCATGGCGAATCTCGATCAGATTTCACCCGAAATAATCTCTAAAATCGCCGGCATTATTGGTACGAAGCTAAAATCCCTGGGCGAGCTTAGCCGGGAATCCTATGGCGGCGTACGGGCTGTTTCCGAGATGTTCAACCGGCTGGATTCCGGTACCAGTAAGGAAGTCTTAGACATCATCGAGCACAGCGATCCCAACCTGGTCGAAGCCATCCGCCATCTGATGTTCGTTTTTGAGGACCTACTACTGCTAGGTCCTGAAGGTGTAAAAGAGGTGCTCTCGAAAGTCGATCGAAAAATCTTGACGATCGCTCTCAAGGGAACCAGCGATCAGCTCAAGAATCATTTCCTGGAGGCCATGTCACAGCGCGGCGCGGAGATGTTGCGCGAAGATATGGAGTCGCTGGGGCCGATCAAGATCAAAGAGGTGGAAGGCGCGCAGCAACAGATCATCGCGGTGGTCCGGCAATTAGAGAGCGAAGGCACAATCAGCCTAAAAGGCACAGTAGGCGAACAATATGTCGTCTAACCACTTACACCCACACCTTCCCCGGGACCGAGTGGCACAGACATTCTTGTC
This sequence comes from Bryobacteraceae bacterium, assembly GCA_051000095.1. GTDB lineage: Bacteria > Acidobacteriota > Terriglobia > Bryobacterales > Bryobacteraceae > JBBSHP01. Next base: position 30,683 of record JBPCOQ010000032.1, read on the forward strand.
TGTGTCGCACTTAAACGCACATATCCCCAGGCAACATGTCCTCTAAACTCCACCGGGGCGGCAATCCAACCGTCGAATCCATATCCTGGCGCCGGGTCGCGGGCGCCAGCCCGCCGCCATCCACCAACTCTGCCGATCACACGCGTCACGATCTCGAAGAACAACTCCGCCGTCTCAAACTGGAACTCGAAGAGCGCGCCCAGGCCGCGTATCGAAAAGGTCTCGCGGAAGGCGACGCCGTAGCCCGGCAACAATTGGCCGGTCAGGTCGGCTCAACAGTGTCCCGTCTTGCCCGCGGCATCGAAGAGATCTCGGGCCTCCGCCAGCGCTTCCGCCATGAGGCCGAAGCCGAGGTGGTCAAGCTGGCGTTGGCCATAGCGCGGCGGGTGCTGCATCGTGAACTGACCGTCGACCCCGACGCGCTGCTTGGGATTGTAAAATCGGCGCTCGCCAAGCTGGACAGCCGTGAGCTGCATTCGATTCGGATCCATCCCGATCACGCCGCTGCGTTACAACAAGAGCTGCAACAGATGGGCCTGCCAGCGCGGGTAGAGGTGGTCGCCGACCCGGCTCTAGAGCGAGGCGCCGTAATCCTGGATACTACCCGCGGCGCCTTGGATGCTTCGGTCCAAACGCAACTTTCCGAAATCGAGCGAGGCTTCGTGGATCTAACGAGATAAGTCATGAACCTGAATGCCTATCTTGAACGGCTTGCCCGGATCGAAACCAACCGTTGGACTGGAACTGTCGCGGAGTTGATCGGCTTGCTCGTCGAATCGAACGGCCCTGCTGCCGCTATTGGAGATTTTTGCGAGATTTCGACCAAGAACAATCGCGTGATCCGCACGCAAGTGATCGGATTCCGGAACGGGCGCGTACTCTCGATCCCCCTCGAGGAAACCGATGGGCTGGAGCTCGGGGACCCGATCACCGCTCGTAAGGACGACGCCCGGATGGAAGTTGGTCCCGAGCTGCTGGGCCGGGTGTTGGACGGATTCGGGAAACCCATCGACGGCCTGGGACCCATCGGGGCCCGAGCCGCTTATGATTTGTACGGAGCCGCTCCTGGGCCGCTCGATCGGGAGCCTATCAGCGAGACGCTAGTCACCGGCATCCGCGCCATCGACAGTCTTCTCACCTGCGGTAAAGGCCAGCGCATCGGGATTTTCGGCGGCAGCGGCGTAGGGAAGAGCACTTTGTTAGGCGCCATGTCCCGGCAGAACTCAGCCGAGGTCACCGTGATCGCTTTGATTGGCGAGCGCAATCGGGAGGTCCGGGATTTTTTGGAGCACGAGCTTGGCCCGGAAGGACTGAAGCGCTCTGTCGTGATTGCGGCCACTTCGGACCGGCCCGCGCCACTCCGGATCCGGGCGGCCTTTGTCGCGCTCGCCACCGCCGAATACTTTCGCGATCAGGGAAAGGACGTACTTCTGGTGATGGATTCGGTGACTCGCCTGGCTATGGCACAGCGCGAGATCGGCTTGGCGGCGGGAGAGCCACCCAGTCAAAAAGGCTACACTCCCTCCGTCTTCAACTTGCTTCCGAAAATCTTCGAAAGGGCCGGAAGGTTCCAGCGCGGCTCCATCACCGGTTTCTTTACAGTTTTGGTGGAAGGTGATGATTTCAATGAGCTTATCTGCGATGCCGTGCGCGCGATTCTGGACGGTCATATCGTTCTCTCCCGCGATCTTGGGACCGTGGGACATTACCCGGCGATCGACATCCTGCAATCTGTGAGCCGCCTGGCAGCGCGTCTCGCGAACCCGGAGCAAAATGGAGACGCGCAGCGAATCCGCGAGGCACTCGCCACCTATCAACGGGCGGAGGATTTGATCAACCTGGGCGCGTATGCAAGCGGAGCAAACCCGAAGTTGGACAACGCCGTGCGGGTGCGGCCCCGGCTGCTCGATTTCCTGAAGCAGGACTCTTCCGCCAACGCGGCGTTCGATGACACGATTACGAGGATGCGCGAACTGGCGCAGCTTGCCGGATGAAGCGGTTTCAGTTTGGGCCCGAAAGAGTTCGCTTGTGGCGCGGCAGGCAGGCCGAAGTAGAAGAATTGAAATTGCAGCAATTCCATTCGGAGATGCAGCGCCTGATTCTGCAAAGGCAGGCCATCGAGACCGAAGCACGGACCGCGGAAGAGACTGTGTGCGGCGACACGTATATACTCGCTCAAGACCTCGTGAATCTCGATTCATTCAAACAGTTCGTCCGAGCGCGCTCGTTGCAGCTCGAAGCGGAAAAAAAACAGTGGGACAGCCGGATTGCACAACAACAGAAAGTGGCTGCCACGGCACGCCGCGCCGCCGAATTGCTCGACCGGCTAAAGATCCGAAGCTTGGCTGAATGGCGGGCGAATTACAACCGGGAGCAGGAAAATCTGAGCAACGACCTGTTCCTGGCCAAAAGACGAAAAAAAGGGGTAGCCAACCCTACCCCTCTCAGTGGCGCAGGCGCTTTCGCCTCGCTCTCTGGTTCAATCAGGCCGATTTGCGCTCCGGCGTGCCGATCCGGGGCCGCGTGACCGGCGGCCGGATGGGCACCACTTTTTGATCGGCTTTGCGTGTCGCCGAGACCGGCTTGCTTTCATTATGAAAATACTCGTTCAGAGGATACAGCGCATAAGGCTGCAGTTCCCGGAACACGCGGCCCAGCTTCTGCTGCAAGCGATACACGTTGTGGAAGAACGCCCCTCGATCGATGTTCAATCTACGGCAGCAGAGCTTCCACTCGGCGCCCAAGAGAAAATGGTATTTAAATATCTGATATTCCGTATCATTTAAAAATCGCCGGCTAACAAGGCAGAAGTCGGCAATATACTCCTCGTCTTTTCTGCTCCAGGTGCTTTTATGGTCCGCGCCGTGTACCGCATGAAGCGTAACCCGGCTCACAAATTTTTCTTTCGTCGTGCAGTCCCGGAACCGGGCAAAGCACGCGCGAAAGATAGCTCGCAACACGCAATGGCAAGGTTGCGCAGGTTCGCTGCGCTCACTGATGCGAAGGCCCAGGCCATCGCATTGTACGCAAGAGTGTACCGCTAACGCGATCGTTTCGGATCGTGTCCATTCCATTTTTTGTTCATCCTCTTCTTCCCGGATTCCTGGCTCTGAAATGACCAGATCCTTATACTTGATCAATGCTAATACGAGCTAGGTATTCGTCAATGAAAACTTAGAATATATTTTGAGAATTTTACCCGTAGCATCCTGGCATCTCTGGCTATGCTATTGTATTAAAGTCGGTTATATTACGTACTGATGGTACTAGAACTTTTTTTCTCTTCTACTGATTTAATCCAGAATCAACGTACTTATGGTAGGCCTGTTTCTCCCGGCAATCAGCGGGGAAGTAAGCAATGAATTTCGAGGAGATTCAAAATCGTTTAATCGCTTGCGTCAGAAAGCGCGTTCAAAATGGAGAACTGACCGAGCGCGGGTTCGCGCGTTCCGTTAGCATTTCGCAAGCTCACGTTCATCATGTACTGAAGGGTGCGCGCTCTCTCTCCATTGAAAAGAGCGATTTAATATTACACGGATTTAGCCTTTCAATGCTGGATTTATACACAAACGACGAGATTTCGACCCATCTCGCCGGTATCTCCGATCGTTCCAGCCCCTCCTTCGATCTGCCTTTTCTCGCAGCCAAGGTCGGTCCCGGTATGCCATGGCCAACCCTGGTGAGCTGGCACGACCGCCATCCCGTTCCTTGCATGATTGCCAATGGCGAGCAAAGCATGATCTTGGTCCGCCTGGCCGCGGACCGCGATATGGACTATACAACCGACGGGTTCAATATCGCGGTTTTGGACCCCGCGGACCGGGAGCCATCGCCGGAGGTCCTTTACGCGGTGGACCGGGGGCCCGACACCGTTCTTCGCCGGGTGCGCCCTGGCCAGGATAAACTCTACCTTGTAACGGACGAGGACCTGAACCACCCTCTGCGCTGGGAACAGGTTCCTCTTCCAGTCCGGGGTGATTTGTTTCGCGGACGCGTTCGGTGGTTGGGGCGGGAGCGCCTTGCGAAGTCCCGTACTTAGGCTGAGCTTTTGCCTGCGGCGACTTCCTCATAGGTCTGCAGTACACAGCTCGCTGTCTCGGCCCAACTGAACTTCTTCAGTTGCTCAAAGCCTTTGCTGATCAGCGCGCCCCGGACAACCAGATCCAGAAGAGTCTCGCGGATCCCGCGCGCTATGTCGAACACGTTCTCGGGATTCACGATCGCGGCGGCGTCGCCCACGACTTCCGGCAGGGAACTGACGGCCGAAGTGATTACCGGGGTTCCGCATGCCATGGCTTCGAGCGGCGGTAGCCCGAACCCCTCATACAGGGACGGAAAAACAAATGCGGCGGCCGCCTGATAGAAGACCCGCAGAGTTTCGATGGGAACGAAACCCAGGAACCGCACGGACTGCTCCACCCGGCTCTGGATCACCGCATGCCGGAGAGCGGACCTGCGCGATATGTCATCGCCGATAATGATCAGCCGCAGGTCCTTGTATAGCGGGTGCTCCGCCAGTTCGCCGCGCAAGACCGCGAAGGCTTCCACCAGCCGGGGCAGGTTCTTGTGCGGATTGGTACGGCCCGCATACAGCAGGAAAGGATAGTGGATCTGATACCGATCCAAAATTCGCTGCATGGCGGGCGGGTAGCGAAAGGTCTCTTCTCCGATGCAGGAGATCGCCGGCGAGCTTGGCTCACTGAACATCGGGTCGGGGGCGTTATAGATCGTGCGAACACGACTGGGCGGGATGCCGAGGAATGTCTCCACATCCCGCCGGGTAGCGTTCGAGACCGCGATCACTTGCGAGGCGTTCAGCAGCCCTTGCCGCAACTGCTGCAGCCGGAGATTGTTCCGAAAACCACCCGGCTTGCCAAATCGGATGCTCGCCATGTCGTGAATCGTGACGACATAAGGGCGCGGCATCCAGAAAGGGACCGCGTTTAAAGGAATGTGGAAAATATCGGCGGGCAGGCTGCGCAGGTAGATCGGATACGACAGGAACGTGAGTGGCTTCCCGTCCACCCGCTTATAACTGGAGGTCTGGAAATTGGAAGGCAGCGGTCCCAATTCAGGGCATTCGTCCGCTCCAGTGATCAGCGTATATTCGTTACGATGGTCGATCTCGGACAGGCTTCGGACCAGATTGCGGATGTAGGTGCCGATGCCGAAATCCCGAATGCGGCGAACATCGATAACGATCCGGAAAGCCATCTACACACTGGCCCGTGCGAGTTTCCATCCGTACAGCGGAAACCGCTCCACCAGTTGCTCCACTCGCCGCTTTACGTTCGAGGTGGTATCCTGCGAGCCGATACCCTGCAGCACTTGGGCGATCAACGATCCAGTCTCGCGCATTTCGGCCTCTTTGAATCCGCGCGTAGTCACCGCCGGGCTGCCCAGCCGGATACCGCTGGGATTAAGAGGCGGATTCACGTCGAACGGGATCGCGTTCTTGTTTACCGTGATGTGAGCCTCATCCAGCGCCTTCTCCGCTTCTTTCCCACGCACTCCCTTGGCGAACACATCCACCAGAAGCAAGTGGGAGTCGGTGCCGCCCGAGACTACGCGGAATCCCTCGTCCTGCAGCGAAGTCGCCAAGGCGCGCGCGTTCGCAACCACCTGGCGCTGATAGGTCTGAAACTCGGACGACATCGCTTCGAGAAAGCACACCGCCTTGGCCGCCATCACGTGAACCAAAGGCCCGCCCTGAATTCCCGGAAAGACATACTTATCGATCGCGGCTGCATATTGCGCCCGCGCCAGGATCATACCCGCGCGCGGGCCGCGCAGTGTCTTGTGCGTGGTGGAGGTGACGATATCGGCGTGCTCGCAAGGGTTGGGATACACGCCTGCCGCCACTAAGCCCGAAAAATGCGCCATATCGACCAGGAAAATGGCCCCGATCGAATCGGCGATCTCACGGAACCTTTTGAAATCGATCACTCGCGCATAAGCGCTGCCGCCCCCTATGATCATCTTCGGCTTGTGTTCTTGGGCAAGCTTCGCGAGCTCATCGTAATCGATCAACTCGTCTTCACGGCGCACGCCATACGGCACGACGTTGTACATCTTGCCCGAGAAGTTGAGCGGATGCCCGTGCGTCAGGTGACCGCCGTGCGCGAGGTTCATGCCGAGGATCGTATCGCCGGGCTGCAGCACCGCGCCATAAGCTGCCTGATTGGCCTGTGAACCCGAGTGCGGCTGGACGTTGGCGTGTTCGGCGCCGAAAAGCTTTTTGGCGCGCTCGCGGGCCAGGTTCTCGACGATGTCCGTGAACTCGCAACCGCCGTAATAGCGCTTGCCCGGATAGCCTTCGGCGTATTTGTTGGTAAACACGCTGCCGGTTGCCTCGAGCACGGCTTCTGACGTGAAGTTCTCGCTGGCAATCAACTCGAGCCCGGAGTGCTGGCGTTCCACTTCATTCTGGATCGCATCGTAAATATCCGGGTCCACTTGGGATAACGGACGGGCCATTCGGTCTTGTTCGGTCATAGAAACCAGTTTAGGCCAAAACGCCTAACGCGCATGTCTCACGAACCAGGCGTCGAGATGAGTCTCGACTCGGCACGCACGAGTGTTTCTCTTGCCCGGCGGGCCGGGCAACGACCGGATTGAAAAATATCAGGGTCGTCGTCTAAGTGCAACACACACTCTCGAAAAACCTCCCGTGGTGCGAGGTAGAGTGGAGCAGGCCGTTGGCCTGCCGAGCAGGCGAAACCGCCTACTCCACTCACTGCTTTTCATCGCCTTTGGTGGGCGATCCCGCGCCCATAAAAACAGGCAAGAATGCCTGTGCCACTCGGTGGATTTTCGAGGGTGCGTGCGCCACCTCGGCTCAGACAGTCTGTGCGGTGTCGGCTGTGGCGCACGCTCTCTAGCGTGCCGAGTCCACACTCTTGTGGACTCTTGTGCTTCAACCCTGGTGAGAAATTCAGGCTAAATTAAACTTAAGCTTGACCTGCCTACACCTCGTATCCATTTGTCTATTGGTATGTGCCGGCCTCGGCGCGCAAGAGTCGATGCTGAAAGAGGCGCCTGCCGATTCGCGTGAACAGGAACGAACCACGATCAAATCG